>JAHFTH010000061.1 GCA_023269445.1 Lacunisphaera sp. | reverse complement strand
AAGATTGGAAACGACGCCTTGCTCGTCGAGCGCGGCGTCACGCTCTTCGGCGAGATTCGCGACCGCAACGTCCGCAAACTCGCCCGCCTCACCGATGGCCGCATCGTCGCCGGTTCCGCGCCCAAGGGCAACGTCTACAGTTTCCCCGCCGTCGGTGGGCCACCGCTCTTCCTCCAGGAAAATCGCGACGCCGAGGTCGTGGACCTGCTGCCACTGGATGACGGCAGTTTCTACGCGGGCATCGTCTTCAGCGCGGGCGACATCTTCCGGCTCAGCAAGCCCGGCATCGAGGCCAAGGACGACGCCAAGGACGGCCCGAAGGATATTATTTTCAAGGACCGGGAGCCGAAGCCCGGCTTCACCGGCCGTAGCACCGTGGTGCGTTTTCCCGCCGAAGGTTTTCCCGAGAACGTCATCGGCAAGACCGGCGTCTCTCTCTACCGGCTTGCGCGGCACGGCGACTGGCTGCTGCTCACCGCCGGCGAACAGGGCGACGCCTTCGGCTACGACCCGGTGGCGCGCCGTTCTCTCACCTTCGCCGGCAGCGCCTCGGCCCAGTTGAGTGACTTGGCCCCGCTCGGCGGCGGTCGCTTTTTGATGCTGCGCAACAACGCCCCCGGCCTTGCCGTGATGAGCTTTGCCGACGCGCCCGTGCGCGAACTCGAGACCAAGCGCCTGGACCTCAACCAATCGTCCGAACTGGGCGCGATTCGTTTTCCCCGCCTGCGCGGTGTCGAGCTCAGCGCACTGAAGCTCGAGGCCAGCACCAACTACGGCAGCGACGAACTCGAGGGCTGGTCACCGTGGAGCGAGTTGAAGCAGCGCGACGGTGCCTTCCAGACCGCCGGCCTGCGTGGTCGCTACGTCCGCTACCGGCTGCACGTGCCGGGCAGCGCCACTGACTTCCAGATCGACAAGGCCATGCAGTTTTATCTGCCGCAGAACCGCCGGCCCACGCTTTCGGACTTCCGAATTTTCCCGCCCAACCAGGCACTCGTGCCCGCCGGCGAACCGCCGGTCAATGTCGTCGCCACCGTCGGCCAGATGCTTTTCCCCGCCCCGCGCGACGCCAAGGACGACAACCCCGAGAAGCGGAAGGGCTCGTTCCTCAGCAGCCAGGTCATTCCCTCGCCGGGCAGCCAGATCGTCTATTGGACGATGAATGATCCCGATGGCGACGCGCTCGCCTACACTTTCTCCATCCGGCCCGATGGCCGCGACACGTGGACCGACCTCGCCGTGCGCAGCACCGACAACTACGTGCAGTTCGAAACCGGCGGACTGGCCGAGGGCCTTTATCTCACCCGGCTCGTGGTCGCCGAGCAGGCACCCCGCCCCTCCGCCCAGCGCCTCACCTACACCTTCGAGACCGACAACCTACTGGTGGATCACACGCCACCCGTCATCACAGCCACCGACCTCAAGCGCAACAACGGCAGCCTCTTCATCACCGTGGCGGGTCGCGACGCGCTCTCGCTTCTCGAAGGCATCGAGGTCGTGCTGAACAACGGCACCCGTGACATCATGATGCATCCGGCCGACGGCCTGCTCGACGGCCGCGAGGAGACCTTCACGGTCGAATTCCCCGAGGCCAAGACCTCAGGCGCAACCTCCGTCGAGATCATCCTCTACGACGAAGCCGGCAACGCGTCATCCACGCGGCTGGCGGTGAAGTGAGCTAGCCTTTGGGCACGAGCAGCGGCGGCTCCGCGATTTGCGGCGGTTCCGCCATCCGCGATGGCCGTGTCCGGATCCAATTTAGTAGTGCCAGGCAGGCTGCGCCCACCATGGTGCCTAACACGCCCAGTCCAAGCGAGGGGCTTTCACCTTCGCGCACGACCACTGCATGCTCCGCCAGCTGCGACCGATAGTCGCTGAGGATAGACTGCAGTTCCGAGTCGTATTCGATGCGATGAACCATGCCCGTCGCTCCCGACTTTCGGGCAAATACTCCAAGCTGCTTGGCAATTTTGGTCAGATCGCCCTTGCCGCCCATGCGCGTGACCGCCTCAAGCAGTGCCGGGTCGTCAGACTCCAGCATGATGGTCACCTTATCGTTGGGTGACCCGTTCTGCTCTCGAACCGGGACAAAGATCCGTGAGCCCTGTCTGCTGGAGACAATCATCGCCTGCATTCCGATCACACGTATTCCCTCCAGTTGCACATAGCCCGGCAGATCGGTGGGATCCTGCTTGAGATCCGTGATCACCACCGGATGCCGGTAACGGAGGGCATTCCAGAGGCTGGGAATACCGACGAGCAGACTGCCAAGGCCGAAGACGACAAGAAGGACGACAAGTTTTTTCATGGTTTGGCCAGCTCAACTAACTGGGGAGAATCTGCCGCAGCCAGCCCAAAATGGAAAGTCCCTTCTCACGCGCGCGGATGGGCTTTGGCGTGGATTTCCTTCAGGCGGGCAACACTCGTGTGGGTGTAGATCTGCGTCGTGGTCAGGCTGGTGTGGCCGAGGAGTTCCTGCACCGAGCGCAGATCGGCCCCGGCGTTGAGCAGGTGCGTGGCGTAGGAATGCCGCAGCTTGTGCGGCGTGATGTCCATCGGCAGGTCGGCTAGTGCGAGATAGCGCTTCACCAGTTGCTGCACGGCGCCCACGGCGAGCCGGCGACCCTGGGGCGTGATCAGCACGGGCGTGTCGCGTCCGCTGGCCTTGGCGTGCGTGTCGCGGAATTTCTTCAGCACCGCCATCGCCGCGTCACCCAGCGGACAGATCCGCTCCTTGCGACCCTTGCCGAGCACGCGGGCACTGCCCGTGCCAAAGTCGATCGCCCCGTAATTCAGCGCCACCAGTTCGCTCACGCGCAGACCGCCGCCGTAGAGCAGCTCCAGCACGAGCCGGTCGCGCAAAGCGGTGAACTCATCCACCGTCTCGGCCTTCAGCAACTTCTCCGGGCCGCCGAGTAACAAGAGCACCTGCGACTCGGTCAGGAATTTCGGCAGAGGCTTGTCCAGCTTCGGCAGCGGCACGCCCGTGAACGGATTCCACGTGAGCTTTCCCTCGCGCATCCAGTAGCGATAAAACGTGCGGAGCCCCGAGACGTGGTTGTGCAGCGTCCGGCGGCCGAAACGTCGTTGCGCCTCGATGACAAAGTCCCGCACGTCGCGCACGCTTAGTTTGCCAAAGTCCGCCGCACTGCGCTCGGTTTGCTTCAACCACTGGTGATAGTCGGCGAAAGCCTGCCGGTAGTTGCGGACCGTGTAGGCCGAGTAGCGTCGCTCCTTCGCGAGATAGTCGAGGAATGGCTGCAGCCATTCGGCGGCAATCGCCGGTGGCAGGGCCGGTGCGGGTTGTTTAGTGCCGGTGTCTTTCATGGAGTCACAGCGACCTCGCCGTGTTCAGGGTGACTCGGATGTGGGAGGGGCTTTACGCCCCGACTCTGCCGTCGCGGGTTCTTTGTCGCGACGTAAAGTCGCTCCCACATTCGATCCACAATCATCGGCGAGGCCCTACCCTGGTTTCGACTGCACGCATGACCCGGTCACATTCTTTGCGCAGCGCGCCTTCCGGATCGACCCCGGTGCGACGGCACGCGGCCACCAGCTCCAACAACTGCCGGCCGGCGCTCGACTCCGTGAGCCCCGCCGCCAGCTGGGCGACGCGCTTCTCATCCACGGAACCGTCGGCGGGCAATGAGTTCTTCGCGATGCGCTTCAGCACCTCCTCGGCAAACATGAGCGCGGGCAGGCGCGGGGGAAGCTGCTTGAAAACCGTTGACTCGGTTTTGCCCGCCGCGGCCTTCTCGCTCGCTTTCACTTTCTCCCAGACCTCGATCACCTGCGCGGAGTTGTCGGCTCGGCCGTCGCCGAAGACATGCGGGTGACGGCGGATGAGCTTCTCGTTGATCTCGCGGGCCACGTCGTCGAAATTGAAATCGCCGCGCTCCGCCGCGAGTTGCGCGTGAAAGACCACCTGGATCAGCACGTCGCCGAGCTCCTCGCGCATGTGCGGGATGTCGTTCCGGTCGATCGTGTCGAGCAGCTCGCTGCACTCGTCGATGAGGCAGCGCGTAAGTGACCGGTGGGTTTGCTCCCGGTCCCACGGACAACCGTTGGGGGCGCGCAGCCGGGCCATGGTCTGGCGAAGTTCATCAATCGGCGTCATGGCCAGAGGGGTAACCACGAAACACACCAAATACACTAAAAAAGCCCGGCATTTTCCTGTTCCTTTCGTGTATTTCGTGTGTTTCGTGGTGATACTCTGATGGACAAACTCACCGAGATCATGACCCACAAGCGTCGCGAGATCGCGCCGCTGTTGCGTCCGGTCTTTGCGGACGAGCTGGCCGAGATTAACCGCCGGCTGCCGCGTCCGCCATCGTTTCTTTCCGCCCTGCGCCGGCCCGATGGCAAGCTCACGATCATTTCCGAGATCAAGCGCCGGTCACCTTCCGCCGGAGCGATCAAGGAGAACGCTTCCGCGCTGGAGCAGGCCCGCCGCTACCGTGCCGCCGGTGCCTCCGCGCTGTCGATTCTCACGGACATGGAATTCTTCGGTGGCCAGCTCGCCGATCTCGTGGAGGTCACGGCTGATTTTTCGCAAAACCAGCCCGCCCCTGGGGTGAGCCTGTCGAATCCCCTGCCCTGCCTGCGCAAGGATTTCATGGTGCATCCGATTCAGGTGCTGCAAGCCCGCGCAGCCGGGGCCAGCGCAATCCTCATCATCGTGCGTGCGCTCAACGACGACGAGATCACGGCGCTGCATACCGCCGCCACCGCCGCCGGGCTCGACGTGCTGTTCGAGATCCACAATGAGGACGAGCTCCACCGCGCCGTGCAGCACAAGGCGAAGATCATCGGCGTGAACAATCGCGACCTCGCCATCTTCAAGACCGACCTCGGTCTATCGGAGCGGCTCATCCCGCTTTTTCCCAAGCACGTCGTGGCGGTGAGCGAAAGCGGATTCAACACCGGGGCGGACGCCGCCCGGGCGCGGAAAGCCGGTGCCCATGCCTTGCTCGTGGGCGAAGCGCTCATGCGGGCCGCCGACCCCGCCGCACTCATCGCCGACTTCCAGTCCGCCTGACATGCCCCTGTCCCCTTCCGCCACGCGTGAACTGCTGGCCAAGCTCGGCCACCAGCCCAAGCATTTCCTCGGGCAGAATTTTCTCGTCGATGGCAACATCGTCCGCAAATCGCTCGAGCTGGCCGGCATCACCGCCGGTGACACCGTGGTCGAGATCGGTCCGGGGCTAGGCACGCTGACCACCGCGCTGCTCGAGGCCGGCGCGGAAGTCTGGGCCGTCGAGAAGGACCGCCAGCTCCACGCGCATTTAGAGGAGACGCTGGTTCCGGCCCACCCCCGCCTGCACCTGCTGGAGGGCGACGCCATGGAGCAACCGCTCGCCGGGTTTAATCCATTGGAGGCGGGGTGCCCTCACCCCGCTTCTGCCGATACCCAGCGGGGTGAGGGCACCCCGCCTCCAGCAGCACGTCCTTTCAAGATCGTGGCCAATCTCCCTTACGCCATCTCGACCCCGTGGATGGACGCCGTGCTCAATGGCCCGTTGCCGGAACGCATGGTGCTCATGCTCCAGCAGGAGGCCGCGCAGCGCTACATTGCCAAGGAAGGCTCCAAGCTCTTCGGTGCGATCTCCATCGTCGTCCAGTCAGCCTACGCGGTCGAGCCGGGCCACAAGGTCCCCGCCTCGTGCTTTTATCCGCGTCCCGACATCGAATCCGTGCTGCTCAATCTCGGGCGGCACCCCGCGCCATTTGTTTTCCCGCCCGCCACCAAGGCGCTGATCCGCGCCTGCTTTCAACAACGGCGCAAGCAGCTCGGCTCGATCCTGCGGGACAAACTGCCGGTCGAGGTCGCGGCCGCGTGGTTCGCCCGGCTCACCGCCGCAGGCTTCAGCTCACAGTCGCGCGCTGAACAGATCCCCGTGGCACTCTGGCGGCAGTTCGCGGTCTGAACTCGCTCCCTTGCCCATCCGCTATGCGCCCGCTTAGATTCTCCCTGATGTCCCGGTTCCTTCCGCTCCTCCTCGGCAGCCTGATGCTGGTTGTCCTGCCGGCCGACGCCGCTTCGCTCCTGGGCCGCATGGAAGGCGACACCTACGTCTCGGCCAACGGCGAATTCCGGGTCCGCGCCCCGGTGCTGCCCGAGCTCGGCGGCCAGATCGAGGACAGCGAGTCGGTGGTCACCTTCCACGACGATTTCGGCACGCACGTCAGCATCGCCTGCTTCGAGATGGACGCCACCCAGCGCTGGGAATCCGATACCCGCGGCCTGCGCGACTACCTGCTGTATTTTTTCACGGACATCGTGATGGCGAATTTCAACACCCGCTTCCCGGGCTCCAAGGTCGAGAGCGCGCGCTATCTGCCGGAGCTGCTCGACGGTGCGCTGGTCGCCTACTCGCTGTTGCCGGGCGGTTCGAACTTTGAGAATCAGGACAGCACCCCCGGCTCGACGCCCCGGGATCCCGTCACCGCCAAGCGCGGCACTCTGCTTTTCGTCCGCCATCGCCATGTGTATGCGATCAGCATCGAGATCGCCGAGCGCGCCACCCAACGCACCACCTACCACCAGACGATCGAGCAGGAAGACGAGCAATTGTCCGGCCGTCTCACGACGCTCGCCGGGCGGATGACCTTCACCCGCGACCAGCCACGCAAGCCCTGAGCCAGCCGGGTGATTCCGCATTGCGTGCGACCGGCAATGCCCCAGCCTCTGCCGCCATGAACAAACGCGAGCTCCTCGGCCTGGTCGTGGCCCGCCTGCAATCGGAGCTGGAGCTGCTCACCACCGCCGCGCTCGCCACCCACGCCGAGGCGACCGACGAGGAGAACAAAGCGGAGGATAAATACGACACCCGCGGACTCGAAGCCTCCTACCTCGCCCACGGTCAGTCCAAGGCCGCCGAGGAGACCGCGCTGGCCTTGACCCAGTTTCAAGCCCTCGCGCTCCGTGATTTTGCCGCCGGTGAGCCCATCGGGCTTGGGGCACTGGTCGCGCTGGAGGGCCCGGCCCGTTATTTCATGGGCCCGCGCGCGGGCGGCACGGAGATTGAGCTCAACGGCACGACGGTCCTCGTCATCACGCCGCAATCACCGCTCGGCCGCCAGCTCCTCGGTCGCAAACAGGGTGATACCGTGGAACTCGACCTAGGCGGCAAACGGGCCCCCGCCCGCATCGCCTCCGTGGCTTAGTTCGTCTCCTGGATGTTGGGCGTTGAATGTTGGCTTTTTCTAGATTGGTCTGTCCTCTGATCTCTGTCCTCTGAATTTACCATGCCCTCCACCTACGAGACCCTCCGCGCCGACATCATCACCGCCATGAAGGCCCGCGACACCGCGACCGCCACGGCCCTGCGCACCATGGATGCAGCCATCCAGCGCGCTGCCATGGACACCAGCAAGCCGATCGACGAGGTGCTCACCGTCGCCACCTTCCGCAAAGCCGTGAAGAATCTCACCGACGCCCGCACCGAATTTGAGAAGGGCGGCCGGGCCGACCTTGTGGCCGCCAACAACGCCGAGATCGCCATCCTCGCAAAATATCTGCCCGCCGGGCTCGATGCCGCGAAATTGGAGGCCTTGGTCGTCGAGGTCATCGCCGCCACCGGCGCCACCACCAAGAAGGAAATGGGCAAGGTCATCGGTGCGCTCAAGCAGCGCCCTGAAGCCGGTCTCATCGACTTCGGCGCCGTGAGCAAGCTCGTCCAGGCCAAGCTGCTCTAGATCGCGGCGACGAGTCACCAGCTGGGCGATTCTGCCCGGAGCCAGTGATCGCACCCTACCTCAACGGAATACCCCGAGGTGCCACGCCACCCAGAGCAGCGCGACCCACACCACCAACGCGGCGGCGAACTTGAATTGAAAGGAAGTCTTCGCTGACTTGTGTCGGAAAATCACGATGCCCAGCAGCCCCCCCGGCCACCCCCCCAGCGCGCCCGCCAGCCACAGCGTGGACTCGGCCACGCGCCCGCCCTTCCGCCCCGCCTGCCACTTGTCGTAGCCGAACAGCACGAAGGCAACAAAGCTTGTGGCGCCGAGCCAACCGGCCAGCAAAAATTGTCCGTTCGAGAGATGCACCGGCGTCAACCAGTCAGTGCGGGCGGGCTGAGCCAAGCCCCAAAAAACTTGAGCCGTATTTTTCGCTGCCGTCATGCGACTCGACACCGCCGCCGGTTGTCTCTTTTCTGCGGGCTTACCCAGCCGTGAGAATTCTTATCGTCGATGACCTGCCCCTCGGGCGCCAGATGATCTCTGACGTCATTGCGTTGATGGGCCACGAAGCCGTGGAAGCCGCCGATGGCGAGTCCGGCCTCGTGCAGGCCCGCGCCGTGCCGCCGCCCGACTTGATTTTGCTCGATGTGAACATGCCCGGCATGGACGGCTTCCAAGTTTGCAAGATACTGAAGGGTGATCCACAGACCAAAGCCATCCCGATCATCTTCCTCACGTCCTACGATGAGTCCGAGGATCGCGTGAAGGGCCTGAACATCGGCGCTGACGACTATCTCACCAAGCCTTTCGCCATCCGCGAACTCACCGCCCGGATCGAGAAACGACTCCAAGCCCGGGAAGAAACCAAAATGCTACTGGGGCAGCAAAAGGAGATTCGCCAGACGTTCGAGCGGTTCGTCGCCCCGCAGGTGGTCGAGATTCTCCTGCGCGAACCGGGGCGCATCAAACTGGGCGGCGACATGCAGCAAATCACGGTGATGTTCACCGATCTGGAAGGTTTCACCAGTCTCTCCGAGGTTACGCCGCCCCACCAACTGTTGCGCGTGCTAAACCGCTATCACGAGCTCGTCTCTCGCCTCGTCCAGCAGCATGGCGGCATCGTCAACAAGTTCATGGGCGACGGCGTCATGGTGTTGTTCAACACGCCGGTGGAGCACGAGAACCATGCGCGCAGCGCCGTGGATGCCGCCCTCGCGATCCGAGCCGCCCTCCCCGCCTTGCATGCCGAGTTCGAGCCTCACTTTCGGCTGCCCATCAACTGCGGCATCCACACCGGTCCGGCCATCGTCGGCAATGTCGGTGCCGCCAACTGCATGGACTATACCGCGCTCGGCGACACGGTGAATGTCGCGGCCCGGCTCCAAGGCATCGCCACCGGCAACCAGATTTTGATCAGCGACAAGACGCAGGCCGAACTTGGCGCCGGCATCGCCGTCAGCGCGATGGGGCCGCTGACGATCCGGAACCGCGCGAAGACGCTCAGCACTTACGCAGTGACAGGGCCGGCTTGAAGCGCCTCCTTGGGTTGTGAGTTAATGGTCAACTGTGGTTCGCTCGGTTAAATTTCTCGCGGCCCCCGAACGCCCTCTCTTAGGTTTTTTCACCATGAATACGACCCGACTGTTCGGCTCCCTTCTGTTTCTGCTCACCTTGCCAGTCGCGACCCTGCGCACGGAAGAGGTCACCCTCCGGCAGTCCGCCATGCTCAAGGCCGAGCGCAGCGCTGTGGCGCTCAAGGCCGGCACCGTGGTCGAACTCGTCGAGCGTGATGGTGACATGATCGTCATCATCTACAAAAATCTTACCGGGAAAATCCCCGCCACCAAACTCGAGGAGCCCAAGGCTGCGGCCACCAAGCCCACCGAAGCAAAGCCGAAGGGAGACCAAGCCGCACCGCCTGCCCGGCCTCCGCAGACGACTTACGGCAAGGCGGTGCAGAAGGCCAAGGACAACGCCAAGGAACACGAGAAGAACGTGGTCAAGCCCACCGACGAGATCATGAAGTAGGCCCGTCTGGGCAATTGGTGCCTTGGTCTGACTGTTTCTGGGTTAGGTTTTAGCCCAGAGTAGCCGATAGAGGGGTATGCTTCGCCCTGCCCTCCTGCTCTCTGCCCTGCTTGCCCCGGCCGTCTGCCTTGGCGCGAGCGACTGGAGCAAGGTCAAAACCGGCATCACTCCCATTCAAGCTGCCGAAGCCCTCGGCCAGCCGCTCATCCGGACGTATGGGCGGGGCTTCCAAGTGTGGATCTACGACAGTCACGGTGAGATTATCTTTGCCGGCGGCCCGGCGATGGGCTGGACGCAGCCGCTGCCCAACGCCGAATCCGCAGCCCGCCCAGTCGAACTCGACGTGCTGATCCGTCCCGTGGTGCGACTGCCGAGCCTGCGCAGTCTTGGCACGCCAAAAGAAATCAGCGAAGATCCCTTTGACACGCGTTTCCGCTACAAGCGGTAGCGCTGCCCCGATGGGGTGAACCGATATCAGCGTGCGTTTCCGGCCCCGGGAGCAGGCTTGAATGCGCGAGCCGGCGGCCTTAGTCAAAAGGGGTGCCCTTGTTCGCCCGCATCCTCGATTTCAACCGCGACTTCCTCTCGCGGCTGCGCAACAAACGTTCGAAGCCGCGCCACCGGGTCGGCGCGGGGTTCCCGCTCAAGGCTTCACTCAATCTCTCCGGCGACGAGGCGCTCGTCCGCAAGGGCAAGGCGGTTCGCGGCGGGGGCCGCGACTGGGCCGGCCGCGTGGGGGATATTTCAAACCATGGGCTCAACATCGTGCTGCCGCCGGCCGCCACCACCGCCCGCGGCGAGCCCACCACCCTGCTACTCACCCTGGAAAATCATGAGCTCGTGATCCCGTGCACCGTGGCGCACTTCCGGGTCTATGACACCCATGCGCTTTGCGGCCTGCGCCTCCAGTTCGATGATTTCAAGACCGAGAAAGCCTACCAGCAACTGGTCGAGGCCGTGAGCATGGGCGCGTCCTTCGCACCCGCCGGGCCGGGGCGCAGTCAACCGGGGTTTGTCCACCGCTGCTGGCGCTCGGCCAACAAGTCCGTGCTCACCGACTGGCGCGAGGCCAACACCCGCGCGCTCGATCACTTTGAACTTACTTTCGGCGAGCACTTGGTGCAGGGCCAGAACTCGCGGCCCGGCCTCGAGGTGCTCTCCCGCAGCAAGACGGCGAAGTCCGTCCCGCCGGCCGTGGAGGGCGAAGTGCGCCAGTTGTTTCGCTGGGTCGTCGGCAACCTGCCGAAGAACGTGCCCGCCGACCTGCGCGAGTTCATGACCCGCGTCGCCAGCAATCCGCCGACCACGGCCGCCGCCACCTGGCGGGCCCCGGTCACCGCGCGAGCGTTCACCTCCACGACTGTTTCCGTCTCTCCGTCTTCTTGGCAGCCCCCCAAAGCCAAGACCCGGTTGCCGGTCTGATTATTCCCGGCCGTTCTACGAGTGCGACGGAAACCGCTCCGGCTGACGATACTGTAAGCGGTGACCCCACCCGATCAACGGCCGCTCGAAATGCCGATACGACAGCGCGGCCAGCCCAACCGTCACCGGCAGAGCCAGCACGCTGAGCTGCGGGCGAAACGCCGCGAACACGTAGGCGACCGGCAGGTGGAATAGATAGATGAAATACGACAGCAAGCCGAACGGAGCGAGCACCTCGATGACGGGCCTGACGACCGGCCAAGGACTACCATCGGCCAACAACGCGATCAGCACGGCATAGACCAGTGCCGTCGTCGTCAGGTTATCGAGGATCGGACTGGTCGCATTGACCGCCCGCAGCAGCACCAAGGTGACGAGGTAAACGCCGACCAGCACCCGCAGCGCCTTTCGATTGCGCAGAAGGAAGGACTGTCCGCTTGTATTCCTCAACATGATCGCCAGCAGCACCCCGGCCACCAACGCGTCCAGCCGGCCGGTCAGCAGATAGGGGTTGGTTCCGCTGCGCAGGAGCGGAGCCGCCAGCACGCAACCCGCGCCCAACCCTACGAGCAATCGCCGGTCGGATACAAACCGCAGCACCCAGGGGGCGATCAGGTAGAATTGCATCTCCACCGCCAGTGACCACGTGACCACCAGCCACGGTGCCCCGAGCACCGCGTCGCGCACCATCCGCTCATTCTGCCAGAACACGAGGTAGTTCCAGAATGGAAACTCCCCATACCAGTAATAGATGAGCCCGAAGTGCCCTTGCTTATCCATCAGCCGGACTGCTCCGTAGGTGGCCAGCAGCAGGAAATACAGCGGCAGGATCCGGCAGGCGCGGCGCCAATAAAACACCCGGAACATCCCCGGTGCTGCCCGCGCATCCAGCAAAATTCCCCCGATCAGGAAACCGGACAGCACGAAAAAGAGCGTCAGCCCGTCGATGACGCCACCCAGTCGCCGCAGTAGCAGGTATCCGTCCGTCTCGATCGGCAGCAGCAGGTAGTAATGGAAGATCACCACCTGCAGCACGGCGATGCCGCGCAGTCCGTCCAACGCCCGGGACCTGCTTTGGGCGTCAGCGTTCATCTCACGGTCGCCGCCGGCTTGTCCGCCACGTAGATCATGTAGGCGCTCCGCTTGGCCTGGGCGTAAAGTTTTGCCGGGACGGCCGTCACCTGCAGGCCCGCCTTGTTGAGCCGCTTCTCGATCACGGCGTCCGGACACGCCGACCAGATCGCCGCCCGGCCGCCGGGCTTCAACGCCAGCGCGATCTGTTGCATGCCCCATTCGCTGTAGAGCTGGTTGTTGTCATCCTTCACCATCGCCGTCGTGCCGTTGTCGATATCGAGCACGATCGCGTCGTAGGGTGCCCGCGCGGCGCGCCGGATGATCGCCCGGATATCCTCCACGAAAACCGTCACGCGTTTGTCCGTCAGGAGCTTGCCGTTTAGTCCGGCCAGGTGTGTGCGATTCCACGCCACGATCTCGGAAAACAACTCGGACACATGCACCACCGCCTTCGGCCCGGTGGATTGCAGCACGCTCTGCAGCGTAAAGCCTAGCCCAAGACCGCCGATCAGCACGCGCGTGGCGGCGCCGCGATTCGGATGCCGCTCGCAGCCGAGCTTGCCCAGTTCGATCTCCGAGGTGGAGACCGACGAATGCATCAGCTGCTGGCCGTTGACGCGGATGCAGTAACTGCCGTCGTGCTCGACCAGCGTCATGCGCGCGCCGTTGGGCGTTTTCGTCTCGGCGAGGGTGACGTTGGGTTTCATCCGGAAAGTTAGCGGGTCAGACGATAGAGCAGCACCGCCGTGCGCTTGATCAGCTCGGGCGCGGTGGTCAGGTCGGTGGACTCATTCAGCGTGTGCTCGCCCTTCCCGCCCAGACCGAGACCGTCGAGTGCCGGCAGTGGCGGCGAGACAAAGGAGATGTCACCGGCCCCGCGGACCCGCGGATCGAACGCCGTGATCTCCCCGAGACCGAGGTCGCGGCTGGCCTGGTCGAGCTGGGCGAGCAGCGCGTAGTTGCCCGGCGAAGGTGGCATCGCGGCGTAGCCTTGGTCGAATTTCAGGACGGCGGAGGTGCGCGGCAGGTTGCCGGTGTTCACAATCGCCTGCATGGCAGCCTGCGCCTCGGCCAGTTGCTCGGCGCTCACAAACCGCAGGTCGCCCCGCACCAGCGTGCGCTGCGGGATGATGTTGGTCTTGCCGGCCACCTTGCCGCCCGTGCGCGTCAGGTCGCCATCGGCCCCACCCGCCACCAGCGCAGCATTGAGAGTGACTCCGTCCAGCTTCCGCAGCTCGGTGTAGAAACCGGAAAGAATACGCGCCATCTCATACACCGAGCCCGCGCCCACTGCGGCGGAAAAAATGCCCGAGGAGTGCGCCGTCGTGCCCTGCGTTTCCAGCACCCAACTGATACTGCCGCGACGAGCCACCGTGCCGGTGCGGCCGATGGCCGACTCAAAAGCGAGAGCCAGATCGCTGCGTTTCGCGGCCTCGTGCAGGTCGCGGCGGACCACCTCAATCGGAGAACCGGGTGCCTCCTCGTCGCCAGACATGACGACGATGATCTGGGTGTCGACGAGAGCGCCGGCCTCATGCAGCGCGCGCAAGGCATGGATCATGACCACATCGCCGCCCTTCATGTCGCCGACCCCGGAGCCGTAGGCCGTGTCGCCCTCGCGCCGGTAGTTGCCGCCAGGATAAACCGTATCCAGATGCCCGAGCAGCAGCACGCGCTTGCCCGTGGTGCCTTTGTGTTCCGCCACGAGATGCCCGGCGCGCCCGGTGGACGCGGGCAATTCCACGAAACGACTCTCGAAGCCGAGCTCAGTCAACTGCCGGCCAAAATGCTCACCCATCTGGCGGACACCCGTCAGGTTCTCCGTCGGGCTGTCGATCATGACCGCCGCCTCCAAGTCGCGGGCGAAGTCCTCGCGGTGGGCGTCAATGCTGACGACGATCTTCTGCTCTTCGGGTGAAAGGACGGCGGCGCTGAGCTGCAGGAAAACCGAACACGTGGCGAC
>JAHFTH010000060.1 GCA_023269445.1 Lacunisphaera sp. | reverse complement strand
CCGCGAGGAGATCCAGCGCAAGATCGAGCAGCGCGCCCGCGGCTATGCCAATGAGCAGCCCACGGTGCCGCAGATGCAGCCTGAATTGGCCGAACTACCACCCGTGATCCGCGAGGTTGTCGTGGCCAGACAACCGGTCCACGGCACCTCCCGCTTGGATGCCCAGCGACAGGCGGAGATATTGGAGCAGCAGGCTGCGTTGATGGAGAAATTGCGCGAGGCGGAGCTCATGAAGTCCGCCGGGCTGAAGCGAAAGGAATTTGAGGCCGCGACGGCCGATCATAGCGAGGAAGCACGGACTGCGACGCGCTCCACGGTGCTGGATGACCTGCGCACACCTGACGCTTTGCGCCGGGCGTTCATCCTGCGCGAAGTGCTGGGACCGCCCGTGGCGCTGCGGTGAGGATGATTAATTTGTGGGCGGGGTGCCCTCACCCCGCGAGGCGTCATGCACCTACCGCACATCCAGCCCTTCGATAAAGATCCGTTCTATTTCTTTACGGCGTGCATTGAGGGAAGGCGTCCAATTCTGAACTGCGAGCAGGCGTTTGATGTGTTGAGCGGTATTTGGACCCGCTCGGCGGTGCATGATGGCTGGTTCGTTGGTCGTTTTGTCCTCATGCCGGATCATGTGCATTTCTTTGCCATGCCATCCCGAGAGTCACGGCCGATGCCTGAGTGGCACAAGATGTGGAAATCCGTCTCGGCGCGAAACCTTTGTCGTGACCTTAAGCTGGCCTCTCCGCTCTGGCAGGCCGATACGTTCGATCACCTTTTACGAAACAAGAAATCCTATGCCGAGAAGTGGATCTACGTCTGCGAGAATCCTGTCAGGAAAGGCTTGGTGAAGACAGCGGCTGAATGGAAGTGGCAGGGTGAAATCAATATTCTCAAGGTAGAGTGACAGTTAACCCGCGGGGTGGGGGCACCCCGCCCACAACAGGAAACAACCCAATCGGACGGCGGGTTAAGGATAACCCGCCCTACCACAAAAACCTTAGTCGAGGGCGAACCGGCCGTAGCCGTCGAGCGGCACGGGGTAATTGCGGCCGTTGACCTCCATGCGGAGGTTTTTGCCGGCTTCGACGGTGATGAGCAGCTTGCCCTGCTTCTTGAAGGACTTGGCCTCGCCGCGGGCGAGGGCGCCGTTGAAGAGCGGGGCACCGTCGAGATCCTGCACAACTTTCACGCGAGTGCTCTCGATCGCCGTGAGCGTGAGCGTCTGGGCTGGGTCGGCCTGCACCGTGGCCGCCGGCGGCGTCGCGGTCTGCTGGGCTGGCTTGGCCGGGGCGCGGTTGAACAGGACGTTGATCAGGAGAATGATGATGACGATGGCGACGAGTGCGCCGCCGCCGAGCAGGCCGAACTTGAGCAGGAGCGCCTGATCGCTGGCCGAGCGGCCGCCGGTCGAGGCTGGTTCGCCGGCGTCGGAAGCCCGGGCATCGCTGCCGAATTCCACGCGGCCGAGGGCTTCGCGCGGTTCACGGCGCGAGGGCTTGCCTTCGCGGGCGAGGGCGGCGTCAACGTCGCTGACGAAACGCTCGGGATCGAGTTCGAGAAAACGGGCGTAGCTGCGGACGAAGCCGCGAATGTAGAGCGGGGGTAGGTCAATCGCGAAGGAGTTGGCCTCAAATTTCTGCAGGTAGTCGCCGCGAATCTTGGTGGTCTCTGCGGCCTCGCGGATGGAGATGCCTTTGCGCTTGCGCGCCTCCTCGAGTCGTTCGCCGATGGTCTGCATGGGGATTGGTTAAGTGGGTTTGGCGGGGTTTTGAAAGTCTAATCGCCGCTCAGGGCTGGTAGGTGTCCAGATCGACGAGAATTTCACGCGGCGAGGAGCCGTTCTCCGGACCGACGATGCCCTTCTGCTCCATGAGATCCATGATGCGGGCGGCGCGGTTGTAGCCGATACGCAGACGGCGCTGCATCATCGAGGTGGAGGCACGCCGCGTGGACTTGAGGACGTCATAGGCTTGGGCGAACAACTCGCCGTCGTCGCCCATATCGTCGTCGTCGCCTTCGCCATCCTCGTCCTCATCGCCTTCCTTGGCGGCGCGGTCGATCTGTTGTTGGACGGTATGGGCGTATTGCGGTGGGCCGTTCTTCTTGAGGAACTCGACAATCTCCAGAATTTCCTCGTCGGCGACGAAGGCACCTTGGGCGCGGACGATCTTAGAGGTGCCGGGCGGGCTGAAGAGCATGTCGCCGCGGCCGATGAGGGTCTCGGCACCCTTGCCGTCGAGGATGGTGCGGGAATCGACCTGCGAGGCGACCTGGAAGGCGATACGCGAGGGGAGGTTGGCCTTGATGACGCCGGTGATGACGTTCACCGAGGGGCGCTGGGTGGCGATGATGAGGTGGATGCCGGCGGCGCGGGCGAGCTGGGCGAGGCGGGCGATGGAGGTCTCGATCTCGGCCGGGGCGATCATCATGAGGTCGGCGAGCTCGTCCACGATGGCGACAATGTAGGGCAGGCGCTCGGGAATCTCGATCTCCTCGGCGACGCCCTCGAGCTCGGCCTGCTCTTCGGTCGGCGGGAACTCGGAGGCCTTGGGGTCCTTCTTGCGGTTATTGAAGCCGACGAGGTTGCGGACATTGGCCTTGGCGAAAATCTGGTAGCGCTGCTCCATCTCGCTGAGCAGCCACTTGAGCGCACCGGGCACCTTTTTCGGATCGGTGACCACCGGGATGAGCATGTGCGGCAGGGTGTTGAAAATCTTCAGTTCCACCACCTTCGGGTCCACCATGATGAGGCGCACATCCTTCGGGCTCTTCGAGTAGAGGATGGAGGCGACAATGGAATTGATGCAGACGGATTTGCCCGAGCCGGTGGCACCGGCGATGAGCAGGTGGGGCATCTTGGCGAGGTCGGAGACGAGCGGTTTACCGGAGACATCCTTGCCAAGGGCGATGGGCAGCTCTGCCTTGGCACCGACCCAGTCTTCGCTCTCCAGGATCTCGCGCATGCCGACGGGAACCGATTTCTGGTTGGGCACCTCGACGCCGACGGCGGCCTTGCCCGGGATGGGGGCGAGGATGCGCACCGACTGGGCGCGCATGCCGAGGGCGATGTTCTTGTCGAGGCCGGAGATCTTCTCGACGCGCACACCGGCGGCTGGCACGACCTCGTAACGCGTGATGACGGGGCCGACATGGATTTCGCCGAGCGTGACCTCGACGCCGAACTCGCCGAGGATACGGAGGAGATTCTCGGCGTTCTGGCGGTGTTCCTCCTCGCTGTTGTTCTCCGCCTTGACCTGCTCGCGGAGCAGCTTGAGCGGGGGAAATTCGTAGTCCTTGTCGTCGCTTTGCGGCAGCGTGACCTTGGCTTTCTTGGTTTCCTCGGCCTTGACGATGTTAAGCTCGATTTTCCCGGCAGCGGCGGAGAGAGACTTGGTATCGGTGGCAGGTTTGGTGGCGGTGGCCTTCGCGGCGACGGGCTTGGCGGGCACCACGGGGTCGGGGGCGGGCTTCATCGGAGGCACCGTGCCGGGTTTGGTCGTTTCGGAGAGCGGGTCCTCGCCCTTGGGCACGATCATTTTCTTGGCGCCGCCGGCATGGAGGACCGGAGCGGCGGTGGTCGACACGGCGGCTGCGGCTAGCTTCGACTTGGTGGCGTCTTCGCGGCGTTTGCGCAGTTCGTCCGCGCGTGCGATCTTGATGGCGGCGCGTTTCTGCCGCCACTCGGAGAAATTATGGATCAAGCGCGAGATCTCGGCGGCGATGTCGCGCGTGAAGATGAACAGCATGCCGACAAAATAGATCGTGCCCAGAATGAGAGCGGAGCCGAAGACGCCGATGCTGTCTTTCAGGATAGTCTGATAGATAAACGCGCCGAGCTGACCGCCCGGGCCGGCGGTGAAGATGTCTTTGCTCGTGAACACCGTCTCCTGCATCGCCACGAGCGGGGAAAGAGCAAAAATACAGCACGCCATCGCGAACAGTCGTGTGCCGGCGAGGCTGCGGGCGCTGCGCAGATAGATATAGGTCATCCAGAACAGAAAAACGGGAAACAACCACGTCGAGGCACCGATGAGGTGATAGGACCACCAGGAGAACTCAGCTCCGATCACGCCAACGAGGTTGACGCTCGTGGGGCTGGTCGTGTGTTCGATGCTCTGTTCGGGGCTGAAATCAATCAGCGCCACGGTGAGCAGGACGCCCAGGACCAGACAGGTGAACGCGGCCAGCCAATGCGGGCGGTGCCGCGGGCCTTCGAAAGAAGGGGTATCCTTATCCTTTGGATTTGAACTCTCCGCTTTGCGCATTTTCAGTAGGTGACCGAATTTATTGCAGGTCTATCGGGCCAGAGGGTCAATGTAAAAGCCCCCGATACGGTCTGCACAAGCCACTTGCCCACAACGAATGACACCACTTCTCCAGTTCAAGCCCATTTATCAGGAACGCGTTTGGGGCGGGCGCGGACTCGAGACATTTCTCGGCCGCGAACTGACGGGCACTGCGCCGATCGGGGAAAGCTGGGAGATGGTTGACCGACCCGAGGCCCAGTCGCTGGTGGCCGGTGGTCCGTGGGCCGAAAAATCCCTACGGGAAATCCTGATCGCCCGCGGCGCGGAAATCATGGGTCCGCAGTGGCCGAAAGCGCGGCCGTTTCCCATTCTCGTGAAGTGGCTCGATTGCCGCGAGCGGCTGAGTCTCCAGGTGCATCCGCCGTCGAGCGTCGCCGCGAAACTGGGCGGCGAGCCCAAGACGGAGAACTGGTATGTCGCCGCGGCTAAGCCCGGCGCGGCCGTGCTGGCCGGACTCAAACCCGGGGTGGATGCAGCGAAATTCCGGGCGGCGCTGAAGGACAACACCGCTGAATCGCTCGTGCACCGGCTGCCGACGTTGGCCGGAGATTCGCTGCTGATTCGCAGCGGCGTCATGCACGCCATCGACGGCGGCAACCTTATCCTCGAGATCCAACAAAACTCCGATACGACCTACCGGGTTTATGACTGGGGTCGCGTGGGCCTCGACGGCAAACCACGGGCGATGCACGTCGAGCAATCGATGGCTTCGCTGGAGGCCAACACGGCCGGCACACCCCAGTTGGTTCGCACCTCCGACAAAACAACCGTGCTGGCCGATTGCCACGAATTCCGCATCACGCGTCACCAACTGGCTGCCGGGGAGAACCTAGCCTTCAAAGCCGGCGAGCAGGCCCG
Source organism: Lacunisphaera sp. (assembly GCA_023269445.1). Taxonomy (GTDB): domain Bacteria; phylum Verrucomicrobiota; class Verrucomicrobiia; order Opitutales; family Opitutaceae; genus Lacunisphaera. The sequence goes on along the minus strand of JAHFTH010000060.1, from coordinate 9,057 downwards.
GATAATCTCCGTGGTTTCAGGCCGGCTGACCGCGGATGGGACATCCTTGGCCGTGGGGGACAACGCTCTGCTACCCTATGCCGGGGCGTTTAACTTCGTCGCCGGGCAGGGCACAGTCGTGCTGGTGACCGATAATTTCAGCTCGCTTGATAAGTAGAAAGCATCAGGTAAGTTCGACCCTCCCTCCATGAGCGAAGCCAGCCAGACCGAAGCCACCAACACCACTCCCGCCGCGGCGGCCACCGAGCCCGTCGTGACGCCGATCGCGGCCATTCCCGGCCCGGACGAGTTGCTGGCGGCGGCCAAGAAAGACGTGGCGGCCAACTATGACCGCTACATGCGGGCCGTGGCGGACCTGGAAAATTTCCGCAAGCGGACGATTCGCGAGAAGGACGAGCTGCGGCAGTTTGCCACCGCCAATGTGGTCGAGGACATCATTCCAATTTTGGACAATCTCAGCCTCGGACTCGCCGCCGCAAAGCAACAGACCGACGTGAAGGCCATCGTGGACGGCGTAGGCCACGTGCTGGAGCAGTTCAAGAGCACGCTCGGGAAGCACGGGCTCAAGGAGATCAATCCCCACGGGCAGCCGTTCGATCCCCACCAGCATGACTGTATCTCGCACCAGCCGAGTGCGGACATCGCCGAGGAGAAGGTTAGTCAGGTGGTCCGTCTCGGCTACTCACTGAACGGTCGTTTGCTGCGTCCGGCCTCGGTCGTTGTTTCCAGTGGTCCGGCCAAAGCCGCGGAGGCGAAGAGCTGAGCCATGGCCACGGGACAAAAACAGGATTACTACGAACTGCTCGGTGTGGCCAAGGGGGCCAGCGAGGAGGAATTGAAGAAGGCCTATCGCAAGAAGGCCGTGCAATTTCACCCAGACAAGAATCCCGGCAACAAGGAGGCGGAGGAGATGTTCAAGAAAGTCTCCGAGGCCTACGAGGTGGTGAAGGATCCGGAGAAGCGTGCCGCCTACGACCGTTACGGCCATGCGGCCTTTCAGCAGGGCGGCGGCGGTCCGCGTGGTGGTGGCGCTGGTGGCGGCGGCTTCCACGATCCCTTCGATGTTTTCCGCGAAGTGTTCGGCCAGCGCGGCGGCGGTGGCGGCGGTGGGGGGATCTTCGAGGAGTTTTTCGGCGGCGGTGGCGGCAATGGCGAGGGCGGCGCGGGCCGCGGTTCCGACCTGCGCTACGACCTGGAGATTTCGCTGGAGGAGGCCGCGCGCGGCGTGGAGAAGGAAATTTCCTTCCGCAAGCTCGGCGAGTGCCGGCATTGCAGCGGCTCGGGTGCCGAGCCCGGTTCAAAGAAATCAACCTGCCCGACCTGCCGGGGCGCTGGCCAGGTCACGACCTCACGGGGATTTTTCCATGTGCGGCAGGTCTGCCCGACGTGCCACGGTTCGGGTTCGCGCTTTGAGAAAGTCTGCGCCAAATGCTCCGGCGAGGGCCGCATGCAGGAGACGGCCAAGATCAATATCAAGATTCCCGCCGGGGTGGATACGGGCTCGAAGCTGCGCTCGACCGGCAACGGCGAGGCGGGCGTGATGGGCGGCTCGGCCGGCGACCTCTACATCGTGATCCATGTAAAGGAGCACGAAGTGTTCGAGCGGCAGGGCGACGATCTTTTCACGGAGATTCCGATCAAGTTCACGCTCGCGACCATCGGTGGCACCATCCATGTGCCGACGATGGAGGGCAAGGCGACCCTCAAGATTCCCGCGGGCACCCAGTCGGGCACGACTTTCCGACTGAAAGGGCGCGGCATGGCGCAACTGCGCGGCGGGGCGCACGGCGACCAGCTGATCCGGGTGCATGTCGAGGTGCCGACCTCGCTGAATTCGGACCAGAAGAAAAAACTTGAGGACTTCGCGCAGGCTTGCGGCGACGCCGATGAACCGGTCTCCAAGAGTTTCTTCGAAAAAGCGAAGAAGTTTTTCTAAGGCTGCGATCAGGCGACAGACCTCACGGGAGCAGGCGGGCGGCGGAAGAGAGCGATCACGCGCTTAATCCCGAAGTGATAGAGGGCGAGAAACACCAACATGCCCGTCAGCGCGTAGACCAGACCCTCGGCGGTGGTCGGCACGGCGGGCTGGTAGACCGCACCAGTGGCGCGGGCGATCTCGAGATCGAGGTGCCGCAGGAAAACAAATGGACGCTCCCAGAGGGCCGAGTGGAGTAACGCGTCGTGAGCGGACTGGAGCGAACTGGTGCGCTGCACGCTGTCGGCCATCACGCCGCCCAGCCGGGCGACGCCGGGATCGGGATTGGCACTGGTTTGACTGATGAGCTGGTTGAGCGTGACGCCGGCTTGGTTGGCCGCGGACTGGAATTGGGCGAGCTGCCGGCGGGCTTCGTCGAGGTGGCCGCCGAGACGCTGCAGGTATTGCTGCATAAATTCCGGGCCTTGGGAAAACAGGACGGCACCCAGCACACACAGGATGCGGTCGATGAGGCTGTCGAAGACAGTCAGGAAGCTCCGGCCTGATTTCATGCCGGGAGCGTGAAACTGTTTCGCGGCAAGGCAAGCCGGGGGCGCGGGCACAATTATCAGCGATGACGGAAATAGTGCGTGCTTCCGTGTCCGGCCTTGAACTAATTGGGGCGATGCGAGTCGTGATTTTAGGTTCCGGTCGGGGCAGCAATGCCGAAGCCATTCTGCTGGCCCAGCAAGGCGGCCGGCTGGGCGCGGCGCGCGTGGTGCAGATCCTGTCGGACAAACCGGACGCCGGGATTCTGGCGCTGGGGCCGCGGTTCGGCGTGCCGGCGAAGTTCGTGGATCCGGCGCCGTTCAAGACGAAGCTGGAGGGTGAGGGTGAGGCGCGGTTCATTGAAGCGATTCGAGAGTGCGGCGCGGATCTGGTCGTGCTGGCGGGCTTCATGCGCGTGCTGAAGCCGGGGTTGCTCAACGCTTTTGCCGGGAAAATCATCAACCTGCACCCGAGCCTGCTGCCAGCTTTCCCGGGATTGGACGGCATTGGCCAGGCGTTCCGGGCCGGCGTGAAGGAAACCGGCTGCACGGTGCATTACGTGACACTGGAGGTGGACGCGGGCCGGATCATCGAGCAGGCGAGAGTGCCCGTCGAGACGACCGATACGCTGGAAACACTCGCGGCCAAGGTGCATGCCGCCGAACATCGCTTGTTGCCGGTCGTGATCGCGCGCCTGAGCACGACGGCTAAATAGTCATGGCTGTCTTCGAATTCAAAGTAGAGGTGGCGTTGGGGGCGGTGCCGGCGATCGAGGAGCTGCTGGCGGAACATGAGGAGCAGCACCTGATGGTAATCGAGGACAAACCCTCAGGCCGGGCCTGGCTGACCGGCTACTATCAGTCGCGGGCTGCGACGCAGGCGGCTTGGCAGCGTTTTGCCGTGGCGCTCGATCCCGAATGGCTGGCGACGGAGCCGGGCATCAGTGAACTGGCGGACAAGGATTGGAAGGAGAGCTACAAGGAGCATTTCAAGGCCTGGCAATTCGGTCGCTTGCACTGGGTGCCGGTGTGGGAGCGCGAGACGTTCAAGTTGCCGGCGGGCGAGCAGGTGTTGTGGCTGGATCCCGGGATGGCGTTCGGCACGGGTAATCACGAGACGACCCGGCTGGTGGTGGAGCGACTGGTGAAACTGGCGGCCAAGTGTGGCGTCAATGGCCGCGTGATCGACGCAGGCTGTGGTTCGGGCATTTTGGCGTTGTCAGCGGTGAAGCTCGGCTACGCCCGCGTGGCGGCATTCGACAATGATGAACTCTCGGTCGACGTGAGCCGGGAGAATGCCGAGCTAAACGGACTGGCCGGTCGCGCGGATTTCTATGTGGGGGATTTGATCACCGGCTTCGTGGGCCGCCAGGCGGAGCTCGTGCTGGCGAACATCCAGGCGGACGTGCTCATGAAATTCGCGCCGGAGTTGCTGGCAGCGGTCGCACCGGAAGGAGTGCTGGTTTTGAGCGGGATTCTCGCGAGCGAACTGGCGCAGGTGCGGACAGCCTTCGAGCGATTGACTCCGGGCTGGACGGCCGACTCCCGCGTCATGGGCGAGTGGAGCGATCTGGTGCTGACCCGCGCTTAAAGGAAGCGCCAGATGGCGTGCAGCGCGGTGAGATTGCCCAGAATCCAGAGGGGCCAGAAATTGCGCTGCGCCGGGAGCAGGAGATTGAAGGCCACGGTCAGGGGTAACAGGGCCCGACAGGCCGCCCAGTAGCCGGACCAGACCCAGGGGCTGAGGAAAACAAAAAGGACCGAGTAGGCCGCCCCGATGCGCCACCAAGCCGATCGGGGCTGGGGAGTGCGCCAGAGCACGAGGATTTGGGTTACTAACCCTGCGGCCGCCAGCAGGCCCATGCTGTAGCGTCCGTCTAGGTTGCCGGAGAGAATCGCAGTAACGCAGGTCTTGAGATGGTCTAGTAAGCCGAGGACCGGCCAGGTGAAGTTGCCCAGGCTGGTGGCATCTGGGGAGAGAGGAAATCGATGGTGCACGTAGAACGCCCACGCGACAAGGGGGAGCGCGCTCAGGCAAAGGGAAATCAAGATGCGTCGCCAGGGCAGTTTGCCCGCGGAGGAGTCGCACTGAAGGGCCAGAGCCGACAGGAGGGAGGTTTCCTTCGTCAAATTGCCAAGAGTGAGCCACCAGGCGCTCTTGGAGATTCGGCTGCGGGAGTGGGCTTCCACGGCAAGGAGGAGCAGCAGCAGAGCAGGCAAATCGACCAGTGATTGGCGGACGCTTTCGAGTGCGCCCATGCTGAACACGCAACCGATCCAGCGGGCGTAGGCGATCCAGTCGGCACTGCCGATCTGCCGGTGCAGCCGCCAAGCGAAGACAAGCCAGACGAGGGCATTGAGGACGGCGTAGGCCTGGATGGTCCACCAAGGGTTACCCAGGCCCAGCAGCGCCGCTGTGGCCGGCAGGAGAATGCGGCGCGCTCGATAGGCCGGTGCATCAATCACCTGCGCCAGCTCAGCGTCGCGCAGGGTGGGATCCAGGGCGATCTGTGCGTAGAATTGACCATCGTAGCCGTTTGATGACTGAACGACAGCGATGGGCAGAGTCTGCAGGGAGCTATGGCGGTGATCGGTCCACGTTGCCCCGAAGCGAATCAGGCTGGTGAAGCCGGTTTGCTGACTGAATTTAAGCCCCACCAGAGCCGCGAACAGCAGCAGCACGAGGCCATAGGCTGTTGGGCGATGCATCTTATCTCACAGAATCTAGCCGAGCCGAGGGAGCACTTGAAATGGCAGATGCACGGCTCGGCACTGCCGGGCTTAGGTGAAAAGATCGGTCGGCGTGCGGGACATGAAGTCTTCCATGTAAGCGGTGGTCGCCTTGCCGTCGATGAATACAGGGTCGCTCATGATGGCCTTATGCAGCGGGATCGTGGTCTTGATGCCGCGAATGAGGTATTCACTCAAGGCGCGGTAGGAGCGCTGGAGGGCGATTTTGCGGGTGGGACCGAAGCAGATGAGCTTGCCGATCATGCTATCGTAATGGGGCGGGATCGTGTAGCCGCTGTAGGCGTGCGAATCAACGCGGACGCCGAGGCCACCGGGGGGATAGTATAGACTGATCGTGCCGGGCGAAGGGATGAAGTTACGGGCCGGATCCTCGGCATTGATGCGGCACTCGATGGCGTGTTTCTCAAATTTGATGTCACCTTGGTCGAAATCGAGCTTCGCGCCGTTGGCGATGTTGATCTGCTGCTTGATGAGATCGATGCCGGTCACTTCCTCTGTGACGGGGTGCTCAACCTGAATGCGCGTATTCATCTCGATGAAGTAGTAATTGCCCTTGGCATCGACGAGGAACTCGATGGTGCCGGCGTTTTCGTATTCCGCGGCCTCGGCGGCCTTGACGGCGGCCTTGCCCATTTTCTTGCGCAGATCGGGGTGGGCGATGAGAAAAGGAGAGGGCGACTCCTCGATCAGCTTCTGGTGCCGACGTTGAACGGAGCAGTCGCGTTCGCCGAGGTGCAGGACTTTGCCGTGGCTGTCGGCGAGAATTTGGAATTCGATATGTCGGGGTTTTTCGATGTATTTCTCGATATAGACTGAGCCATTACCGAAGGCTTTCTCGGCTTCGTTGCGGGCGACATGGAATTCCTTCGCGAAGGAAACGTCATTGTGCGCGATGCGCATGCCGCGGCCACCACCACCGGCCACGGCCTTGATGATGACCGGATAACCGATCTTGCGGGCGACTTTGACGGCTTCGGTTTCGTTTTCGATCGGACCGTCCGAACCAGGAACTGTTATTACGCCGGCTTTGCGGACGGTGTCCTTGGCGATGGCCTTGTCGCCCATGATCCGGATGCTCTTCGATTTTGGGCCGATGAACTTGATGTTACAGGACTCGCACTGCTCGGCGAATTTGGCGTTCTCAGAGAGAAAACCATAGCCGGGATGAATGGCATCAACATCGGCGATCTCCGCAGCACTGATGATCCGATCGGCTCGTAGGTAGCTGTCGGAACTCTTGGGTCCGCCGATGCAAATGGCCTCATCTGCCAATTGGACGTGCAAGGATTGGACGTCCGCCTCCGAGTAGACCGCCATGGATTTGATGCCCATCTCGCGACATGCCCGGATGATGCGAAGCGCGATTTCACCGCGATTAGCGATGAGGATCTTTTGGATCATGTGATATAAGTATTTAATCCAGACAGGGATGCTGTCTGGTCGGAGGTGGAGTTACCTCAATTGAGCTTAACCTTGAAGAGGCGCTGCCCGTATTCGACCGGCTGGCCGTTTTCGACCAACACCTCAACTATGGTGCCCTTGGTCTCGGCCTGGATCTCGTTCATGATCTTCATGGCCTCGATGATGCAAACGGCGCTCTTCTCGTCGACCTTCGAGCCATTCTCAACAAACGCCGGATTTTCAGGGGAGGGAGAGCGATAGAATGTCCCAACCATGGGCGATTTCACGTAAGTGAAGCCGGTTTCGTCGGCACCGGCAATAGTGCCGAGTGCTGCCCCGGCCACCGGTCGTGCGCCTGTGGCTGACTGATCAGCGGGGACGACGGAGGCGGGGAAAGGGTGGGCAGAGAGGGGAGTGGAGCTAATTAAGGGATGTCCACCGGCGCCACGCTTGATCTTGATTTTGAAGCCCTCTTCCTCGAACTCGAACTCACTGAGCTCAGAGCGCTTCATCAAATCAATGATTTGTTTAATTTGTTTTAAGTCCAAGCATTCGCCTCGGTTGAGTTGGTGTCGGCATTGGTTAATGCCGTTCTAGTCGCTCGCGTTCAAAAGAACTTTGGTTAGACAATGCAATCACTGAATTTCCTGAATGGGCTGATTGTGTAAAAACAGGCATTTTATTAAAATAATAGGGTATAAAGTGCCTATAAATACGCATTTCAGGGCAAAATTCATGCCAGTAGAGAGAGCGTTTAAGTTGATCGAATAGTATGAAGTATCTAAATCTAGTGGCAGCCAGCCGATCCTAGTGACTAAACTACAGTTAACGGTTTTGTAGATGCCGCTAATCACAATTTTTGAACGGGGCCATCCACAGCTTTCGAGGTTAGAGCGGTGAATTTACCTTGGTCAGGCGGCTGAGACTGGTGGAATTCTTGGCACCCCGATTTGGGGCTCGGCAAATTGGGCGAGGCCTAAGCCTAGCAAGCAAAACATGGGCAGTCTAGATTGGTGCTATTGTATCGCCGATCTAGATACAAAAATACGAATAAGTCTGGGCGAAAATGCCGGATAAATATCAGGCGGGTTTCAAAACAAAGGCGCACCTTAGTTTATTCTTAAACCATTGATAGTTAATATCAAATAGCAGCATCTGTTTTTTCTTTCAAAAAGGACTTGATTAAGAAAATGCAATTCCCATGTTCCGCGATCCCTTCGCTGATTCTGACGCGCTAAACGCGGATGAGGTGAGCGAAGTAACCGAGAAATCGCGTTCCTTCCCAAAACTTTTTTCGGATAATTTCGGGAAAAGTATTGACGGAGCAAAATGCGAATGTTCTCTTTGAAATCTTTCCCCTAACAAGGGGTGGTTCTTTGAAATTTACTTTGTGCGATTGATTGGGACCCCCAATCAACATATTCCAAGTTAATACGGTGCGAGCCTTCGGGTTCGCACTAATAAGTAGTTCATGAATCACTAGGATTCGTGACTCTCTTTTATCGGAGAGTTTGATCCTGGCTCAGAATGAACGCTGGCGGCGTGGTTAAGACATGCAAGTCGAACGGTGTTTCAAGTGTAGCAATACATTTGAAACGCAGTGGCGAACGGGTGCGTAACACGTGAACAATCTACCTTTTAGTGTGGAATAGCTCGACGAAAGTCGGATTAATACCGCATGTGGTTGGCCTTCTCATGAAGGCCATACTAAAGTCAGGGACCGCAAGGCCTGACGCTATTAGAGGAGTTCGCGGCCTATCAGCTAGTTGGCGAGGTAACGGCTCACCAAGGCTAAGACGGGTAGCTGATCTGAGAGGATGATCAGCCACACTGGAACTGAGACACGGTCCAGACACCTACGGGTGGCAGCAGTTTCGAATCATTCACAATGGGCGAAAGCCTGATGGTGCGACGCCGCGTGAGGGATGAAGGCCTTCGGGTTGTAAACCTCTGTCACCGGGGAAGAAACGCTTCAAGTTAATAGCTTGAAGCCTGACTTAACCCGGAGAGGAAGCAGTGGCTAACTCTGTGCCAGCAGCCGCGGTAATACAGAGACTGCAAGCGTTATTCGGATTCACTGGGCGTAAAGGGTGCGCAGGCGGTTGGGTGTGTCAGATGTGAAATCCCGAGGCTCAACCTCGGAACTGCGTCTGAAACTACTCGACTAGAGTATTGGAGAGGGTAACGGAATTCACGGTGTAGCAGTGAAATGCGTAGATATCGTGAGGAACACCAGAGGCGAAGGCGGTTACCTGGACAATTACTGACGCTCAGGCACGAAAGCATGGGGAGCAAAAGGGATTAGATACCCCTGTAGTCCATGCCCTAAACGGTGCACACTAGGTCTTGGCGGATTCGACCCCACCAGGGCCCAAGCTAACGCGTTAAGTGTGCCGCCTGAGGACTACGGTCGCAAGACTAAAACTCAAAGGAATTGACGGG
>JAHFTH010000249.1 GCA_023269445.1 Lacunisphaera sp. | reverse complement strand
TTTTCCGGCGACGACGACATGCACGGTCCAGTCCCGCAGGCGCGGGACGAGACCCTCGGCCAGATCGGTGAGCAGTTGCGCCGTGGCCGCCGTCGAGGGCCAGTAGACCCGGTTGACGAATATGACGCGCGGGGAAGTTTCGCTCACGATTTGATCTATCCGTTGCGCCGTAACTCGTGGGCTTTGGCCGCGCACATGAATTCATACCAGGCCATCAGCCGGCAGAAGACGAAACCCCGGTAGCCGTCGAGAAATCCCGCCCGCCAGACGTAGTGATAAAAGAAACGCAGCGCGGGGCGGAAGGGCAGATGCCACGCGAGACGACGTAGCCGGCGCTTGCGGGCGAGCGCGGGGTCAAGTCCGGCGGCATCTGCGGCGGAAGCTTCGACCTGAAGGCGGGCCTCCCAGTTGCTGTAGCGATTGTGCTTCTCCACCCAAGTGGCGACGTCGGGAAAAGCGTAGTGCTCCATCTCGCCGGTGAGATAGCCGGCGGTGCCCGTGAGCTCGACGTGCTCATGCACCTCGTTGTCGCCGGAGCCGGCGGCGGCACCCCCGGCGGGCTGCTCGTAGCGACCGAGCCCGTGGCGGAAGAGACGCAGATTCCAGCTCGGATAATAGCCGCAGTGGTTGAGCCAGCCGTCGAGAAACCAGAACCGGCGGTTCACGTAATAGCCGTCGTGCTCGACGCGCGGGCCGATTGCCGGATCCCGTCCGCTGATGAGGGCCGTGAGCTCGCGGGCCAGCGCGGGGGTGACGCGTTCGTCGGCGTCGATGATAAAGACCCATTCGTTTTTCCAGGCGACGTGGGCGAGGGCCCAGTTCTTTTTCTTGGGCAGCGCCCCGTTCCACTTGAAATCAACCACCCGGGCGCCGGCGGCGCGGGCGATGTCCGCCGTGCCGTCGGTGCTGCCTGAGTCCACGACCACGACATCATCGCACCACGCGACTGAGGCGAGGCACGCCGCGAGGTTGGCCGCTTCATTGCGGACCGGGATGAGCACGGAGAGAGGAGTGGGATCGGGCATGGTCAGCGCGGTTTTTCCGGTGGCGGGCGCGTTTCGAGCCCAGCGTAGCGGATGGCGCAATAGAAGGTCGCGCAGAATGTGAGCATCACCGCCGGGTTGGCAAAGGGGAATTCCAGCCACGCATAGAGCAGCAGCAGGGCGCAGCCGGCCAGCAGGTAGCGCGGCACGACCGACTCGACCCGGCGCCAGCGCACGGTGGCGAGCGGCAGTAGCACCAGCAGCGCGAGCAGCGTGGTGCCGACGAAGCCGACCTCGGCCAGAGATTGCAGCCAGTCGTTGTGGGCCTCGGCGTAAAAGACGGTCCCCCATTGCAGTTCAGCGGTTCGTTGCGTGTTGAACACGGGGAAAACATGCGCGTAGCTTTCCAAGCCCCAACCGAACCAAGGCTTTTCCGACGCCATGCGCCAGGTGTCGCGGTAGAGAATCAACCGGGAGGTGAGGGTGCCTTCATGAGAGAGGCGCGTGAGCTGCTCCGAGGTTAGCTGGGCGCGCTGCGCGATGACTCCGCGCCCGAGATAACCGATCGCGGCCACGGCGAGCAGGGCGCACAAGATGATGGCGGCGACGGGCAGCGTGGCCGATTGCTGGAGTTCGCGCCGGCGGCGGATTACGCGGAGCAGGAAATGCCCGAGGGCCCCGGCCAGGAGCAGCCCGACCATGACGGTGCAGGAGCGCGAGGTGCTGAGCGGAACGGAGAGCGCGAGCAGCAGGGTGGCCACGGCACCGAGCAGCACGGGGGAGTGCCAGAGGTCGCGATGCCCGCCCCGCCGGTGGTAATGGAACAGCAGGGCCACGCAGACGGCGGTGTTCAGTAGGGTGAAGGTGCCCCAGTGGTTGTGATAGATGAAGGTGGAGAAAAAATGTTTGTTGGGCGACGTCACCAGGCCGAACCACAGGCCGGAGGCGCCGACGAGTTTTTGGAAAGTGCCCAAGATCGCGAGCACGACGGCGTTGCCGGCGAGAAGGAACAGGACCAAGCGCACCTGACTGCGCCGATGCAGCACGAGGAGGAGATTGAAACTGGAAAGGACGAGCCCGTTGAACTGCCAAAGTTCCCTGACCGCGAGCAAGGGGCGGGCAGAGCTGGGCAGCCAGGGATTAGGATTGGCCAGCACCAGCGAGGGCTGGCCGCCAATCACGGCCTCGCGGAAGCTGGGGTTGAAGTAACTAACGATGACCACGAGGTCGTAGAGCCAGAGCGGCCACAGGAAACGGAGGGCGGGGTGGGATTTCTCGTCGGTGGAGCGGTGGCGACTCGCGCACGCCCACAGGAAAAGCAACAGGCCAGCCGTGCCGCCCCACGCGATGATGTGTCGCGCCCAAGGGGCCTGGCCGCCAAACGCCCACGAAGTGAACACCAGCAACGCCCCAAAGTGAACGAGCACGATTTTATCCACCGAGGAGGTGCGGTGGTGCCGCGAGGAGGAAGATTCACCGGTGCTCATGAACGAGGTGGTGGTAGAATTCATGCAGCAGTCCGGCGGCTTTGGTCCAGGAATAGTCGCGACCAACCCATTCTCGGCCCCGGCGGCCCATGGCTTGCAGATCGCCGGGGCGCGTGGCGATGGCTTGGGCGAGGGCTTCGCTAAATTTCTCCCACGCGACACACCAACCGCTCGCGTTCCCCGCGAGGCCGGACCACGGCGTGGTGTTGGTCACGAGGGCCGGCACACCGGCGGCGAGGGCTTCGGCGATGACGAGGCCAAAATTTTCGGAGTGCGAGGGTAAGACGAACAGCGAGGCGATGGCGTAAGGTGGCGGGTGGCCGGCGCTGTCAACGACCGCGATCTTATCCGTGGCACCGCGGGCCGCCACCTCGGCGGCGAGTATGTCCGCTGAATATTCCTCGGTCAGGCCGCTGATGAGCAGCAACCAGTCGCCCCGCGGAGCGGAGAGCCATAGGTCGATGAGTTCGCGGACACGTTTCTTGCGGTGGAGGCGCGAATAAAACAAGGCGACCGGCCGGGATCGCGTGGCCGGACAGAGTTGCCACCACGCGGCGCGGGCGGAGCTGAGGGTGGTTTCGTCGGGGAGGGCGACGCCGTTGGGCGAGACGCAGACCGGCTGGGTGAAGCCGAGCGCGCGGATGTCCACGGCTTCCTCGGGGCTGGTCGCGTGCCAGCCGGCGGCTTGCGCGAAGGCTCCCGGATGCACGAACACTTCAGCGAGAGATTTTCGCCAGCGACGGTGTCGCCAGGCCCAGCCACTCATCATGCCGCGCGGCGAGATAACCAGCGGTGCTTCGTGCTGGTGTGCGGCCTCCGCAGCGTAGCGCAGAGGCAACAACCAGAGCGAGTGGTGGTGCACGCAATCAAACGACGTGGTGCGCAGGTATTGCTGCAACGCGGGCGAACGCGAGAGCCAGCGGGGAGCGATCCGAGGGAAGACCTGGATCGTCGCCCGGTCGGTCGTGGCGGGCCTGAAGGAACCGATGACCTCCTCCGTGGCGAGCAATTCAACGGTGTCTCCGGCCACCGCGATGTGGTTGGCCAGTGCGCGGACCGATTTGGAGGGACCGCCATGCCGTTCCTCAAGGCTCGGCACGATGTGACAGACGCGCATGCGAAAAAATCAGGCGGGCAGCGAGCGCTCGCGGATGGCCCGGCAAGGAGAGCCGACGCAGACTTGCCGGGCCGGCAGATCGTTCACCACCACCGAGCGAGCGCCGACGACGCACAGTTCACCCACCGTGACGCCAGGGCCGACGAACACATCGGCGCCGAGCCAGGCATTGCGACCGATGACGATTGGCTGGGTCACCAGCGGCATCGCCCAACGGGTGAAGTCGTGGGTGCCGGCGCAGAGGTGGCAATACTGGCTGAGGTTGGCACCCTGCTCGAGGCGGATGGGCGCGAGGTTGTAGAGGTTGACGTGCGGCCCGACCATGCTGCGGGGTGCCAGTGAGAGTTTCCACGGGAACACGACGCGGGCCGTGGGGAAAATTACCACAGGCCCGGAGATGTCAGCGCCGAACATTTTCAACAGACCGGCGCGGAATCCGTGCAGCGGGCGCGGGCTCCAGCGGAAGAGCGTGGACTGCACGAAAAGCCAGAGCCAGCGGCGCAAGACCTCGCTCCTAGGATAGGGAGTCGCGCAATCTTGACCGAGGTAAGGGGCGGGGTCGCTCACGGCGCGGAGGATGCGGGCTTTGCCGACGCGGTCAACTGCTCGAAGTCCGCCAGCAGGGCATCGGCGTAGGAGG
>JAHFTH010000059.1 GCA_023269445.1 Lacunisphaera sp. | reverse complement strand
AAACTGCGGGCGCCGCCAGTAACGCAAAAGCGGCGAGCGAAAACCACCACGCAAAGTAAACCTGCGACTGGAATCCCCACAGGGCGTTGTGCCATCCCGCCAGCGGCAGACTAAATAGCGTGACAGCAAACCCGAGCACCCAGCCGAGCGCCGGCCCGGTTCCGCGCGCCAGCCCGGCGACCAGCAGGGCCGCAGCCGCAGCGTGCACAAACGCCCCGGCCGCCAGCTGCACGAGCGGATCCCACTGGCCGTTGAGCGAAAACAGTCCGCGGTTCAGCAGGTTCGTCCAGACGATGCGGTGCTCATTGTGCGGCCGGAACAGGTCGGCCAGCGTAGCCGTGCCGTCGCGCAACGCCGGATAAAGCCCGCGACCCTCGGCGTCCCACTGGTCGTGGAACGGAATGTCGGTGCCGGCCGCCGCCACCAGCCAGAGCTGCGCGAGCGCCACGAGACAGAATACCGTCACCGGCAGAACCCATGGCTTGATTTTGCCCGTCATAGCGGCCGCACCTTGTGATGCCCGCGCAGTTTCGCGCGCAGCAGGGCAACGCGTTTCCAGAGCCCGAACATCGCGCGCCACTTCGTGCGCGCGAACGCCGAGGTGCCAAAGTGCTTCAGGTAGACATCGCGGTTGGCGTCGAAGATCGCCGTGGACATCCGGTCAAAATCCCGCGCCACGCTCAGGCCCTTGAGATGCGTGATGCGCTGACGTCCGTCATAGACGATCTGAAAACCCTCCCGCGCCACCCGGATGCACAGGTCGAGGTCGTCGCCATACATGAAGAACTGCTCGTCGAACTGGCCGGTCTTTTCCAACACCTCGCGCCGCCCGAGCAGGAAGGCCCCGTTGATCGCCCCGACTTCATACGTCCCGTCCACCGGCAGGTGCGTGAGGTTATAGCCGGCAAAAAACGCCGTGCGCGGAAACGCCGCCGCCAGTCCGCTCGCCCGGCAGAACCCATCCCACAGTGTCGGGATGGAGCGCCGACAGGCCTGATCCATCGTCCCGTCCGCCTGTTCCAGGCGCGGGGAAATCAACCCCAGCTCCGGCTCAGCCAGCGCCCGCCGCACGCAGTGCTCCAGCGCCGCGGAGTTGCTGACCGTGTCGGGATTGAGAAACAGCACGCACTCGCCCGTGGTGGCGCGATAGCCGGCGTTGTTGGCCCGGCCAAAACCGAGGTTGGTGCCCAGCTCGATGAACCGCACCGCTGGAAACTCGCGGGCGATCCACTCCGCCACACCGTCGCCGGGCGAGTTATTGACGACGCACACCTCGACCGGCCGGCCCAGCAACTCGCGCGGCAGCGAGCCCAGACACGCCGGGAGCTCGTCGCGCGATTTGTAGGCGACGATGATGACCGAGAGCAGAGGCGCAGAATCCGACATCCCCTCCAGCCTTGTCACTCTCCCCGCCGACCGCAACGCTGCGAATCAGGCCATGCCCACCCCGCTCCTCAGCGTCATCGTTGTCTGCCGCAACCCCGGCCCGCGCCTGCGCCCGGCGCTGGAGAGTGTCTGGACCCAGCGAGGCGAGGACTGCGAGCTCGTGGTCATTGACGGCGCCTCCACCGACGGCACGCGCGACTGGCTCGAAACGCAGCGGGCCCGCCTCGGCGCGCTGACCTCGGAACCGGACGCCGGCGTCTACGACGCGATGAACAAAGGCGTGGCTGCCGCCCGCGGCGACTGGGTGATTTTCCTCGGGGCGGATGATCGGTTGATCGAGGACGCACTCACCAGCATTTCCCCGCTGCTCCGCCAAACCGACGCCGGCGTCGTGGTGGGCGAAGCCACCTACGATGACGGACGCATCTATCGCTTGGGCGGGCCGGCCGCCGCCGTGCGTCGGAATTTTGTGCACCATCAGGCGGCGTTCTACCGGCGCTCGTTGTTCGCCACGCACAGCCCCTTTGAAACCGGCCTGCGGATCATGGCGGATTATGAATTTAATCTGCGCCTCCTGAAAGCCGGCGTGAAATTTCAATCGCTGCCCACTCGCATCGCCGCCTGCGGCAGCGGCGGGCTCAGCGATGCCGGTGGTTGGACCGGCTACCGCGAGGAGATCACCGTCCGCCACCGGCACTTTCCCGCGTGGCAGTGCTGGCTGTGGGACCTCGGCTCCGCCGTGCGCTATTTCCGCAAGAATATCCTGCGCAGTCCGGCGAGGCACCGGCCGGAATAGCGCCCGAGCCCAAGCCGGCCGGAGACAAACTTGTCACCCACGCGCAGCCAATCGCTGCCGAACACCAGCCGCATCGGCAGTGCCCGCCAGAAGGAACGATCAAACCGCGTGGCCCGCTCAGGTGGCACCAAGCCAATCTCGACCGACGCTGCTTGCAAGGCCCGCCAGTAGGCACCGTAGAGCGCGTGGCGCAGCGCCGCCGGCATCACCCCGTAATCAAGTTGGCCGGATTGCCACCACCAGTCGCCGCGGATGGCGCGAAAGCGCGCGAAGTGAAAAACCACCAGCGGTTGTCCATCTATCTGCACCTCACTGGACGAATAATCGTAACGGTGATTCATCCAGTTCCACGGGGCGAGATTCACGCCGGGATGACGGCACTCCACGACTCCGCTAAACCGCTGCGGCCACTCCTCGAGATATTTCTGGTCGGCATACCGGTCCGCTTCCAGCCGGTCGAAGCACCACTCCAGACAGCGCTCGCGCCACCACTCGAGACAGGCGAGTCCGTCCTTGTCGCGCCGCCAGCCGAGCACGCCGACGTTGTAGCGACCGTGCCGCTCGTAGTGTTTCAGGAAATCAGGAAACCGGTGCGCGCAGAGGAGGAGGCTGCCCTTGTCCAGTTCATCCCAAATCGGCTGCGGACTGGAGAAGAGGAAGAGGTCGGCATCGAGATAGACCAGCCGGTCGATCTCCGGCCGCGTCTGCAGCAAGTGCCGCGGCCAGCACGGCGAGAGCGTGAAATAATACTCCACGCGGCTGCGGGTCGGCTTCACGGCGGCCAGCGCCGGGTCCGCCGCCTCCAGCTCCGTCAGTGGCACGATCCGCAGCGTGGACAGTTTCAACCCGCGCAAGGCCCGGACCGTCTCGTCATCGAGCGCGAGCACCCACAACACCGCCGCCGGATCGTGCGCCGCCAGCGACCGCGCGAGCGCCACGCCCTGGGTCAGAAACCCGCGGTCAAAATAAGTGCAGGTGTGGTTCATCCGCTCGGGCCCAGTCGTCGCCACAGCCAGCCGGGAAAGTTTCGCACCATGGCCCAGCGCAGGCTGCGCCGGCTGGCCGCTGTCATCTCCTGAAATAAACCGCCGCCGAAGAACTTGGCGCCGCTTTCCGCGAGGCCGAGCGCACAGCTAGGCTGCCCCGTGATCGTGGCAAACACCCAGCCCAGCAGGTAGGCCCGGCGATCAAGCGTGGCCGGCAACTGGGAAAAATCGCGCAGGAACCGGACGTTCGCCCAAGCCGATGCGCCCGGCGCCAGCCGGTGCACCCACGGCAAAGCACCGGCACCCAAATGTCGCGTGAACATCTCCGGCCGGCCGCGCGGCGTGCCACATACGCTCAGGTCAGCCAGCCAGAACGGTTCCCGGCCCATCGCCGCCAACACCTCGGCCAGCTTGTCCTCTCCCTCGTAGGCGTTGATGAGACCCGGCTCGAACTCCACCGCCAGCAGACGCATCCGCTCCTCCGGCGGCAGGCTCTGGAAAATGCCGAGATCGAGTCCCTGCGTGTCGCATTTCAGCCAATCGATTCGCTCAATCCCCTGCGCCGCCAGCGCCGACATCAGCGTGGTCGCCGCGCAGGACCGCGTCTGCTCCACGGCGAAAAAACCCGCGAAGGCCCACTCGCCGAGTGCGACGGCATTGGGGCGCAGTGTGCTGGAACACTGGGGTGAACGGGTGAGATGCAGATCCTGCCGGTCCCCTGACACCGGGGCCGGGATCACCAGCGTGGGACAATAGACCCAGCGCTTGAACAGACTTTGGGCCGCGCTGAGCGGGGGCGCTTCGCGGGCATCAGGCTCGAAGCCGACACCAATGGCGTAGCGGGCAATGCCTTTCCACGCCGGATGCACGCCACCCGCTGCGCCGACATCGACCAGCACGGGAGGCTGCGCGATAAATTCCGGCTCGGCGAATATTCGTCCGATCAGGCTCATGGAGATTTCTCCTGCCGGGCAGTTCCATCAACCGACGCGGAGGTCTTCCGCGCCAGCACGATATTGTCCAGGAAGAGATCCGGGTTGGATGGCAGCACCCACGCCAAGACGCCACCGATCACATTGAGCGGTGCCAGCAACAGCAGCTGGACCAGCAGGTTCAGCGGCCGGTGCCGGCTGCGCAGGATTTTATAGAGATAGCCCGTGCCGAGCTGGACGAGAGTCCGGCCGTCCGCGCAGGTCTTGCGCTGAGCCACGAGCTCAAAGCCGGCCTGCTGCAGAATGTGCGCGAGACCGAAGGAGGAATAGCGGCCAAAATCGTAAGGTTGCGAATGCTCGTCCCACGCAAAGGGTGTGGTCAGGAGCAGGCCGCCGCCCGGCCGCAGCACGCGGTGGATCTCGGCGAGGAACTCCTGCGGGGTGAAGACATGCTCCAACACCTGCGAACAGATCACGGCGTCAAAGCTCGCGTCCGGCACGGGAAAACTGCCGCCCGAATAATAGAGATCGGCCGCCCCGAGTTCCCGGGCCGCGGGGGAATCGAGTTCCAGCCCGACGTAGTCCGCCGCCGGCACGAGGTGGCGGTAGGGTTTGCGGCCGCAACCGACATCGAGCACCCGGCCGTGCAGGCCGGGGAAAAATTCCGCCAGCCCACGATAAAGACCGCGCCGCGCAAAGTAATACGGATTCACCACCAGCCCCCACGCGTTCGGGGTGAATTGCTGCCGCCACCACCAGCGGCGGAACCGGCTTTGAGCGGGTGCACTCATGCGTCAAGGCGCGTGAAATAAAAGGACGCGAACTCCACTCCGGCCGGAGTGGAGTTCGCCTCCGACTGCTCATGCACCAGCCGGTAGCGCCCGGCGAACGCCGCGAGAAATTCGTCGCGATGGAAAAACCAGCACGGGTAACTGGCCGGATAGATGGTCCGCGGCACGCGTTGCACCATCAGGCGGGTCCGGCCCTCGCGCGAAAATCCCGTGCGCTCGATGATCACCCGCGCCGGCCCAGCTTTGAGGAGCTCGGCCAGCGTCTCAAAGGGTGCGGGCAGGTAGCAAAGCACACTGGCGAGAAGCAGCACATCGGGCATGCCGGCATCACAGGCCTCCCGGCTGGAGGAGTAAAACCTCAATTCCTCAGTCTGAAACTCACGCTGGCCAGCCTCGACCAGCTGCGGCTGTTCCACCACGGCCCAACGCAAGGGCGTGCAACCGCGCAATTGCTCACGATTCTGCTGGTAGAGGCCGCCGAGCGAACCGCCGAAATCGAGCACGGTCAGTCCGCCGCCGCGCGCCTTGGCCGCTTCGCGCAGAACACCGAGCGCGGGCCACACCGGAGCGGGTTGATGGAAGACCACCCCGTCGCGCTCATAAACCGCCCGCCCCTCGCGCACCTGCCGCGCCGCCTTCACCACTTTCGCAGTGATGCCTGCAGCATCATAGCCCGAGCAGGCGGCCCGCGCCGCCGTCCAGTCCGGATAGTCCCCGACCCAACGAACGCGGAAAAAACGCTGCTCGATCGGTGTCAGGAGCCCGGCCGGCAAAATTTTCCGGACGAGCCGCTTTAATCTGGTTACCAAGGTGCGGGTGCCTGCCCCCGCCGCCTGCCACAAATGGCGGCACGCCGGATGTTCGCCGCCTTCAGGCCAGGCGGAAGGCAGCGGCGGCACCGCCTGCAACGGCGGATTTTCCCAGCCCTGGGTCTCACCCGCATGGGTCGCCCGCGCATCAAACCCGATGTGCTCGACCATGCTCCACGGCGGGCGCACGCAAAGGCCGCCGTGCTGCAGGTGATGATAGAGCCAGCGCACCGCCCAAATGTTTTTGCGCGCTTCGTCCCGCGCCATGCGGGGCAGGTCGGCGCCATAGGCATTCGCCGCCGTGCCCTTGGCTTCAACCGCAGCCATCTTCTCGAGTGCCGTCTGCTCCATCCCGCGCCAAGAACGCGCATAGCCGCCCCACACCCAGCAATCAGCCCGCGCATCGAGGTAAGGCTGGTCGGCCACATCAGTCGGCGTGATGCGCGGGTGGGTCCACGCCGACACACTCATCACGCGTTCTTCCGTGGCGTAGTGCCGCAACGCCGCACCCATCCAGTCATAGGTGCCGGGCACGCAGATGAGATCGTCCTCCCACACGATGAAGGCCTCGTGCTTGGTCGCCACTGCCGTGACGCCGGCCAGCACGTTGCGGCCGAGGCCGAGATTGGTGGGTCGCTCGGTCAGCCGCACCTCGCACCAATTGATGGCCCGCAGCAGCGCGCGCACTTCGCCGACTGCGGCGGCATCGGCCCCGCCCTTCGCGCCGTCGGCAAACGCATAAATCAACGGCACTCGGCTTTCCCGCAGACAACCGAGCACGCGCGCCAGATGCCCCGGCCGCGCATAGGCAAAAAGGATTACGGGGATTACCATGCTCAAAGCCCCAACACATTATCCCTTCGATAGAAAATCGCCGTGCATTTCCGCCTCACCAAGCCCGGGGCCAGCCCCCAGAATTCAACCACCCGGAATCCTTTATTCTTAAGCTGGGCGATGGACGTGGCGTATTCCGCCCGCTCTGCATCATCGAGCACAAGCACGGCCGCGGGGGGCAGCCGATCCAGTGCCGCCTGAATGCATTGTTCGCGATCCACCCCGTCGACCACGACAATATCCGGTGCAGGAGCGCATTCCATCAGGGCTAGCGCGTAAGATTCAGAGCCTGCGGCCCGCACGAGCAGACTCGCATTGACCGGAAGCTCCGGACGCAGACGGGCGGCAAATAACTCGTCATGTTCAACCGCCGTCACTGCTTTCACTCGCCGGGCAAAATAAACGGTGGAGGCCCCCGCCCCATATTCAAAGACCCGCCAGCCGGGCTGCAACCTGGGACCAAGAAAATCAATGAACGGATACGTCGCCCAAGGCAGAGGTTCACCGCGCGCATCGATGATCGCATCTTCGCGCACGCTCCGCACCCAGCCGATATCAGCCAGATAACCGTCGGTAATCAGGGTGCCCAGTTTGCGGGCCAGTGCCGGTTGCACCAAGAGCCGCAGGGCCCGCCATGCCTTCCGCACCGGTGAGAGGGACTGGGGAATTTCAACTATTTCGGACATAATGATACCAGCGAAAGGGAATCAACAAAGCACGAGTCTGCATCCACGCAGACCGACGCACCGGGGCAAAGCAAAACGAGGATAGCCAAGCCGCCACGGCCTGCCCAATCAAAGTGGCAAGCGCTGCCCCCCAGACCCCATGAATCGGAATGAGCATCCAATTGAGCACGACATTGACCAACAGCCCGGCGACCGTCGCCGCGAGATAGAAGCGGGTATAGCCTTCGTTGACCAGAAACTGTCCGCGCGCCACACCCAGGAACACAAAGATGCTCGACCAGATGTGCAAGGTCAGCACCGGCGCCGCCGCTGCATAGGCCGGCCCGTAAGCCAGACGGATCAGCCAAGGGGCCGCAAAAGACAGGGGCACGGCAAGCCCATAGGCCAAAGCCGCATTCAAGTCATAGAAGGCCTGCAACCGGATCAAATATTCCTCGGCCCCGCGCTCCCGGGCGCGCAACAGCGCAGGCAGCAAGCTGGCCCCGAGTGCGATCGGCACAAAATACCAAATCTCGGTGAAACGGACCGCCGCCGAGTAGATGCCGACCGCCGTCTCCCCGGCCTGCTGGCGTAACATAATGGCATCGATGCGCAGGTAGAGCGTCACCGCAAACCCCGAAAGCATCAACGGCCAGGCCTCTCGCAATAGCTGCCCCGCCAGTATTTTCCGGAATGCGCCCCACCGGAGCAGCAGTCCATCACGGCGAGCAAGCGCAGCAAGCAGGACGGCCGCCACCACCAGCTCCACGATCACCGCCCAAGCAAAGGCAATCAGACTGGCGTCGGTCAGGATGAGAGCGATCCGCACCGCCGCACCCACCGCCACGGCCGCTAATTGTGCCCATACCGAAACCTTCGCCCGCAATCGCGCCTGGAACCACAAATCGGTCACCATGAGCGCCGGTTGAAACAGGGTGAGCCCGAACACCAGCAACAAGGCCCGCTCTTCCGGCGCGACCCACCCGAGCCCGGCACCGGCAAGCAGCAGCGCATAAGCCAGGACACCCCCGGTCAGACGCAGACCCACCACGGTTACCACCAGCGGAGCTGCCTCAACCGGTTTCTGAATCAACTCCCGCCGCACGATGCTTTCCAATCCGAGCTCGGCCAGCAATGCGACAAGCCCAACGACCGCCAGCCCATAATTGAGCATCCCAAATTGAGCCGGGCCAAGATGCCGGGCGACCCAAAAGCCCACGCCAACATTGAGCACGAACCGCACCCCTTTTTCCGCCACCAGCCAGCCAAGATTGCCCGTGGCTGCCTGCACTCCGGGACGGGCGAAGAATGACTGAATGGCGGGTAGCAAGACACTCCACATGTTGATCGGGGCTTGGAGTCAGTCAACGCTGTCCCAGTAGATTCGGCTTCCGTTACTCGGTCCACAAACTAGCTTCCCTGCAGCCACCGCATGAAGCTCTCCATCGTCATCCCCTGCTACAATGAGGCCAAGACCATCCGCGCCATCGTTGACGCGGTGCGCGCGGCACCGATTGCCGACAAGGAAATTATCATCGTGGACGACTGCTCGGCCGATGGCACCCGCGACATCCTCAAGGCCGAGATCGAGCCGCTGGTAACGCGCGTCATCTACCACGCCTTCAACCAAGGCAAGGGCGCCGCCCTGCGCACGGGTTTTGCCGCGGCGACGGGCGACGCGGTCATCGTGCAGGACGCCGACCTGGAATACGATCCGCAGGAATACCCCAAGCTTTTGAAGCCGATCCTCGACGGCAAGGCCGACGTGGTCTTCGGCTCGCGCTTCATGGGTGCCGATGCGCACCGCGTGGTTTATTTCTGGCACATGGTCGGCAACCGCTTCCTCACCCTGCTCTCGAACATGTTCACCGGCATCAATCTCACGGACATGGAGACCTGCTACAAGGTGTTCCGTCGGGACGTGCTGCGGCAAATCACCCTCGTGGAAAATCGTTTCGGCTTCGAGCCCGAGATCACCGCCAAGGTGGCCCGGCTTGAGGGCTGCCGCATCTTCGAGGTCGGCATCAGCTACTACGGCCGCACCTACGCCGAGGGGAAAAAGATCGGCTGGCGCGACGGCGTGCGGGCGATCTACGCGATCCTGAAATATAATTTTCGGTGAGTGCGCCGGTTTCCGTTTCCATCATTTCCCGCCGCACCCTGCTGATCGCCGTGCTGGCGGCCGGGCTCGCTCCGCTGCTGTTCGCGTGGTTCTCCAACCAGGTCTGGGAAGACTACTACATCACCTTCCGCAGCAGCCGGAATCTCGCCGAGGGTCACGGGCTGGTCTATCAAGTGGGCGAACCGGTCCACACGTTCACTTCTCCCCTCGGCGTGTTGCTGCCCGCGCTTTGTTTTGCCCTGACGGGTGAAGACCAGGCGGCCTTGTGGCTTTTCCGCGGACTCAGCGCGCTGGCGCTGGCCGCGGCCGCTGGCCTCGTTCTCCGCCATGCGCGGGACCAAGGCTGGTCAGCCGCCTTCGCCTGGCTGGCGCTTTGCCTTGGCGTCTTCGAGGCGAAGATCGTGGCGTTCTCCGCCAATGGCATGGAGACGGCCGTGCTGCTGCTGTTCGCTGCGCTCGCTTGGCATGAACTCACGCGACTGCGGGGCCTGCGCTGGGCGTGGCTCGCGCTGGCCTACGCCGGGCTCATGTGGACGCGACCCGACGCCTGCGTGCTCGCCGCGGCCATGACTTTTGCCTGGTGGCTCTTCGGCCCGAAAAAATTAACCGAGGATGAACGCCTCTGGTGGCGGCGCTTGGGTGGCGCGCTGCTGCTGGGCAGTCTGCTTTATCTTCCCTGGATTTTGTGGGCGTGGCGGGAATACGGCTCACCCATGCCCCAAACGATCATCGCCAAGTCGGCCCTGACTCCCGGTGGCCTTTCTTTCACTCGCGTATTGCTCGCGCCGTTCAGCTGCCTGGTGAACCACACGGCGCTGGACGGCCTGTTCACGCCGATTTATTCCAGCAGTGGCTGGCCGCCGTTTCTACTGGTGGCCGGCGCGGGTCTGGCGCGACTGGCCGCCTTTCTCTGGCTCGTGCCCCGGCTGCCACGCGCGACCCGCGCCGCGTCGTTCGCGCTGCTGCTCGGTGCCGTCTACTTTCACCAGATCATGCCCTACCCTTGGTATTATGCGCCTTGGACCATGCTGGGCGCGCTGGCGCTGGCCGGTGGTGCCCGGGCACTCGCCGCCCGGTTGTCGGGCTCTGTCCTCTCCGCCGGCCGCATCATCACGGCCTGCGTTGCAACCGGTGCCCTGCTGGTGAGCGTCGCCCAAACCTACAGCGCCCGGCAACAGCAGCAGATCATCGAGGAGGCAGGCCGGAAACACATCGGCCTGTGGCTGCGCGCCCACGCCGCTGCGGGCGACTCGGTGTTTCTGGAACCCATCGGCTACATCGGGTATTTCAGCCAGCTCAAGATTCTGGATTTTCCGGGGCTCTGCGCCCCCGAAGTTTCCCGGATCGTGCGCAGCGGACCCGGCGGGTATGCGCGGATTATCAATACGCTCAAACCCGACTGGCTCGTGCTGCGACCTTACGAGATCGTGCAGCAAAATTTGCAGGATAGCGGCCAGTTGGGCGGCTATGATTTCGTCCATGCTTCCAACCAGCGTTCCGCGGTTGACGCCTGCACTTTCCTGCCCGGGCGCAACTGGCTCGAGTTCGATTCCGAATTCCTGGTCTTTCGTCGCAAGGGCCGTCACGCCGCGACCACGCCGGCCAAATAGCGGCAGCCCGGTCAGCAGGCCCGGCTTGCACCCAGACGACGGCCCTGTCATGAATCCAGCCACTCCATGAGCGCCCCCGCCACGCCGTCCTCCGTCACGATCGTCATACCCATTTTTAATGAGGAAGAGGTGCTGCCCGAGCTGCTCGCCCGGCTGACCAAGCTGTTCGACGGGAATCCCGCCGTCCACTGGGACGCCCTGCTAGTGGATGACGGCAGCCGCGACCGTTCGGCCGCGCTGGTGGGTGCCCTCGCCGCCAAGGATCCGCGCTTCGGGCTGATCGAGTTCAGCCGAAATTTCGGTTTTCAGGCTGCGCTCGCGGCCGGTCTGGCCCACGCCAAGGGCGACGCGATCGTCACGATGGACGCCGACTTGCAGGACCCACCGGAGTGCATCCCCGCGATGGTCGCCAAGTGGCGCGAAGGCTCCGAGGTCGTGCGCGCCGTGCGCCACACGCGGCAGGAAACCGGCGTGCGCCGCCTGGGCATGGATCTTTTCCACGGCCTGTTTGGACGCGTGGCCGATTTTCCCATCGAGGCCAACACCGGCACCTTTGGCCTGATGAACCGCGCCGCCGTGGATGCGCTCAACCGCCTGCCGGAACGCAGCCGCTTCTTCCCCGGTCTGCGCACGTGGGTCGGCTTCACGACCGGCGAAGTGCTCTACGACCGGCAGGAGCGGGCCGCCGGCCAGCCGCAGCAGACGCTGGGCAAGCTGCTCCGCTACGCCCTCGACGGTGTGTTCAGCTTTTCCTATCTGCCCCTGCGCCTGCTGACCTACGTCGGAGGATTCGTCAGCTGCGTGGGCTTCGCGCTCGGATGTTTCTTCATTGTCCGGCGGCTGCTGGGCATCGAAATCGCACAGACGGGTTTCACCACCCTGGTCACGCTCGTGCTGTTCCTCGGCGGCGTGCAATTGATCGGCATCGGCGTGCTGGGCGAATATCTGGCGCGGGTCTACGATGAGGTGAAGCAGCGCCCCGCCTACCTCATCAAACGCAAGACCGGCCTTGGCTAGACGGTTCGGCATTTTCCTCCTGCTGGCCGCCACCGCCGGGCTGGCGTTCACGGCCTACTGGCTGCTCTTCACGACCCTGATGGCCTACGATGACGAGGGCTATGTCCTCGTCTCGCTGAAAAATTATTCCGCCCACGGCGGACTCTACGCGCAGGTTTACAGTCAATACGGGCCGTTCTTTTATTTTCTGCACGATGCCGGACATCGCCTCCTCGGCTACGAATTCACCAACACGACGGGTCGGTTGATCACGCTGCTCTGCTGGCTGTTCGCAGCGGGCACCGCAGCCCATCTCGTGTGGCGGCAGACTCGCGCCATCGCCCTGACCGGCTTCACCCTCGGCCTGACATTCTTTCACCTCCACCTGATGATGAGCGAGCCGGGTCATCCCGGCGGACTGATCGTGGTGCTGGTCGCCACAGGAGCTTGGCTGGGAGTGGCGCAAATCCAGCGCGGGGCTCTGCGGGCCTTGGCGGTGACGACCGGGCTGGTCGGCGCGGCCCTGCTGCTGACCAAGATCAACGTCGGGGTGTTCTTCCTCGCGGCCGCAGGCACGTGGTTTGCTGTCCAACTCCGCTCGCCCGCCCAGGCTCGCAGCACAACCTGGCTGGCGGCGGCGGCGTTGCTCGTGCTCCCGCTCGGCTTGATGCACGCCAAACTGGGCGAGGCGGCGGGCGGCCTTTTCGCCGGCATGGCGGTGATCGCCAGCCTCACCATGCTGGCGGTCACGTGGCGTAATCGCCAACCGCTCACGACGTGGGGCCATGCGACGTGGGGCGCGGGCGCGCTGCTGGCTTTGGGTGCGATGGTGGTGGCAGTGGTGGGCTGGCGCGGCACCAGCCTGCGCGAGATGATTGATGGAGTCCTGCTCGGCCCGCTGCGCCATCCGGGTGTTTATTATTTTCCACCGGCGTGGAAACCCGGCACCGCGCTGGTCGGCGGTCTTTCCCTGCTGCTGGCCGGGTTGGTGTGGCGTGGTCCGGCGATGTGGCTCAGCTGGCTGCTGGTCGGGCTCAGGCTGCTTCTGGTGTTGGGCTTTGGCCTCGCGTGCCTCGAGTGGCTGCCTTTCACCGGCCACAGCATTGCCATGTCCTACCTCGTGCCGCTGGCGTGGATTTTTGCGCTGCGGCTCGATGCCGACAAAGTGAACAGCCCCGCCGGTCCGACGACCTGGCTCGGCCTGTTGCTGGTGCTCCAATACCTGCACGCCTATCCGGTCGCCGGCAGCCAGATCGCGTGGGGCACGTTTCTCCTCGTGCCCCTCATGGCGCTGGGCCTGCACGACACCCAAGGCTTCGTCGCCCGGCATGGCCGCTCGTTTCACGCGGCGCTCATCGGTTTCGTGGCGCTGGCGCTGGCGATCGGCACCGCCGGGCGGCTGGCGCATATCGGCTGGCTGCGCTACTCCGAGAGCCAGCCGCTGCGTCTGACCGGAGCGGAAAATGTGCGGCTGCCGGAAGCCCCGGCCAGTGCAACGCGCCTCCTGGCACTGAACGCCACCGCGCACGCCGACATGCTTTTCACCCTGCCGGGCATGTTCAGTTTCAATCAATGGACCGGCCTCCCCACCCCGACGTTGGCGAACACCACGCACTGGTTTTCCCTGCTCAGCCTGGCCCAGCAACGGGAGATCATCGCCGCGCTGACGCAAAACGCGCGCCCCGTCGTGATTGTGCAGCGCTCCATGCTCGATTTTCTCGCCGCCGAAAAAATTTCCGTGTCCTGCCCGCTGTATGATTACCTGCAGCAGAATTTCGAGAACGCCTTCAGCATCGATCATTTTGAATTCTGGATCCGGCGCGGGCGGGTCGTCGCGCCGCTCGGCACGGTGGAAATCCTGGCGCTGAAATCGCCCGAGCCGGGAACGGCGCCGGGCAAGCTGGAGCTCATCGTCGCGATCCCGGCGGGGCAGAAAATCGCCCGCCTCGAGGTTGCCGCACTGGAAGGTCCGCCGCGCGGGCTGGCCAGTTGGGACAAAGGCAGCGGCCCGTTGCTGGCCACCGCCATCGATCTGCAAGGCCAGGCGCTCTCGGACAAAATCTACGCCGGCTGGGAACAGCCGTTGCCTCCGCTGACGCGTCTGACGCTGGCGCTGGATCCGTTGCAGACCTTCGACCGGTCGCAGGTCGTGATCCACGTGCGCGATGCCAGCGGGGCCTTGCTGGCCGAGGCCCGCTTCAAGGACTGACGCGCTTGCGGGCGACCAGCAGCAGGCTGACGCCAAAAGGAAACGGCAGCCGCGAAAAAGCCGGCCGCACAAACAGCCAGCGCAGCAGCGCATTCACCGCGGACGACGGCTGCTTGTCCTCGGAACGCACGGCACCGGCCGGCGCGGGGAAAAGCTTCCGCCATTTGCGCACGGCCCAGACCGCCGGGTAAACG
>JAHFTH010000058.1 GCA_023269445.1 Lacunisphaera sp. | reverse complement strand
CAACGCGCAGCCAATCGGAGGTTATGATGCGTTGTTGGCGGGCCAGGCGCTCGCGCTCGGAGCCTGTGTGGTCACAGGCAACACCGGCGAGTTTCACCGCGTGCCAGGACTGATCGTGGAAAACTGGTAACGGCTAGCACCTCCCCATCGCTTTCTCCCGCTGCTAATCGAGCCAAAGTATGCGGTGCAGGCTTCCTCGCCTGAATTTTCAGAGGGGGCAGACGACGGACGGCCGGCAGAGGACAGACGTCGGACGACATAGGACGGCAGGACGTGACCGGCCAAGCGGTCACTCAGGAAGCCACGCTGCGCTCGCGATACTTCAGCAACAGGGGCAGCAGACGGAGGGCATGCCGAGGCACGGCTAATGAAGCGCCTTGCACATCGTCCGGTTCTCTTCTAGGTAATGAGTCATGACTACCGTGGAAGTGCCTGTTGATGACCGCTGGCTGGCTTCAGCCGGTATGAATGCGACTGAAGCGCAGCATGAATTCAGACTTATTCTGGCCGCCAAGCTCTTTGAGTTGCACCGGCTGACACTGGGCCAAGCGGCGGAAATGGCCGGTTTGCCTGTATGGAACTTCATGGAAGCGCTTTCCCGTCTGGGCGTTTCAGTCATCAACCTCACCGACGAGCAGCTGGCGCATGAGTTCCGGCAAGCGTGAGCTACTGATCATCTGCGACGCCAGCCCGTTGATTTTGCTGGCCAAAGTCGGTCGGTTGGACCTGTTGCGGGCTCTGGCGGTGGAGATCTGGATACCCTCGGCCGTTTGGAAAGAGGCGGTGCTCAACGGAGCTGGCCGGCCAGAAGCAGCCGTGATCGCCCGCGAGCTTTCTTGTCTGGGGCAATCCCCCGATATCGAACTTGAGGCGGCTTTTCGTTTACAAGTGGATGCGGGTGAGGCTGCGGCTCTGGCCTTGGCGGCGCGCAACCGGCACGCCTGCCTTTTGATGGACGATGCCCGTGGCCGGGCCTTGGCCGAGCTGAACAAACTCAATTGCATTGGCACTTTGGGCTGGCTCGTCCGGGCCAAACGCGCCGGATTGCTGCCGGCCCTGCGGCCCTTGTTTGAGCAATTGCGACTGGCCGGCTGGCATATCGATGAACGATTGCTGACCGGTGCACTGAAAGCGGCAGGGGAGCATGATCATTAAGCAGGCATCCGAGAGCTGTCGTCGGTGGGCGGCAGCGCGTTGACCGCTGGGCGCGCCGGGATTGGCCAGACGGGAGAGGCCGGATCTGAACTGTAGCCGGGGTCGCTGACCCCGGGTGGGACCAGCCCGCACGGAGTTCCGGACTCCACTTCCGGAACTGTGGGAGCGAGCTTGCTCGCGATGTTGGCCGGGCGAATCGCGAGCAAGCTCGCTCCCACGCTCAGGAAGCCACGCTGCGCTCGCGATACTTCAGCAACAGGGGCAGCAGACGGAGGGCATGCCAGTAGCGGGGCAAGAAACGCGCCGGGTCGGTGACCAACCGGAACAGCCAGCCGAGGAAGAAACGATCCGCCCACGGCGGAATGCTGGTCTGCCGGCCGGAGAGGAAGGCGATGGCCGCTCCGGTGCAGATGATCGCCGGGGTGTAAGGCGAGGATGAAACCTGAGAGCTGCACTGTTGCCCACTTCTGTGGGCACATGTGTTTGTCCCCGGTTCTGGCGCGTCATCCGTCGCCAAACCGAGGCAAAGACCTGAAAGCTGAAGGGACTGACGGAGATACCAGCCGAGGCGTTCCTGCACGCCGCCGCCGAGGCAGAGCACCACGAAGTCCGGTCGCTGCTTTTCCAAGGTCGCCAGCAGCACGGGATCGGCGAGCGCGCCTTGCGGAGCGTAGCGCGGCGCGAGGTAGAAAGCATCGGGCCCGACCGACCAGCCCTCCCGTTGCAACCACCGCTGGTTGGCGGCCGCATCCTCGGGACTCGGCATCACCCAGAAAACCCGGCCCGGGGCCCGCAGCCCGGGCTGTTGCAGCAGGGCGATCAGGAAGCGCAGCCCCGAGATCCGCTCCAAGCGTTCGCCTTGGAGCAACCACCAGAGCAGCACCAGGAAACCGCTGTCGGTGATCGCGAAGTCGCAGCCTTCGACGGCTTCCCGATGCGCGGCATCTTCGGGCAAGCGGGTCAGCACGGGTGCAGAGGGCACGGCAATCAGTCCGCCCTGCGCGGTGCGCTCCAGCAGCCGCGCCAATGAGCCGGTGTAGAAACGGATCCCCAAAATCATCCTGAAATCATCCCGGGTGGCGGCGGGCGGAAGTTTTTCGGTGGGGGAAGGCACTGGGCGGAATGAGAAAGCGAAAAGCTGAGAGATGAAAGATGAAACGGGGAGATGGGAACGAAGGACGGCGGAGGGCGGTCCGACCTACCCGGCGAGGATTTCAGAGCTGTGGGAGCGAGCTGGCTCGCGACTCAGGGTGGGCGTGTCGCGAGCCAGCTCGCTCCCACAAATACAATGATCACTTTTCTGAAATTCCTCCGAGCTTCAGCCGTCGCCGAGCCTATGGCTGACAGGTGCTTCGGCCCGGCTCGGTGTGGGCGGGGTGCCCTCACCCCGCGAGGCCGGCGCTGCGAAACCTGAAACCAGCGGGGTGGGGGCACCCCACCTACAAAATCTACCGATGGTTTGGGCTCAAATGCCCGGAGCTTGCTTCGGGCATCTGCCGTCATTCCTGCCACACGGGGGCGGAGCGATGCGTAATGAACATTGAACAATCTCATCGTTCCTGAATAAGAAGCACCCACACAACACACAGCTTTGAGTGATCGGCCTCGGCAGGCTCGTAGCTCCAGGCTTATTGCTCCCAGCTCAATCTCATGTTCGTTCAACGTCTTCGCGGGCTGGTCCATTTGCACGCCGCCTTCACCACCGGGGCCGCCCTGCTCCTGATGGTTGGCTATGCCTTGGCGCTGCCCTACCTGCCGCTGTCCCAACTCAGCCCGGGCCTGAACCTGATACCTTACTACCTGTGTGTCGTGCTGGGCATGGTCTTCAGCGTCCGGTTCACCCACCAGCTCGGCACCCGCTTCCTCCAGGTGTCGTGGGCGGAAGCCGGCTGGCTGGCTACGCGCCAGATCGGCATGGTCGTGCTCATCGTCTTTGCGTTCATGTTCGCCTTCAAGGACCGGACCCTCAGCCGCCTCTTCATGAGCACGTATCTGGTCGTGACCTGGTTCATGCTGGTGTTCATCAACCAGCGCCTGCCCAAAGTGCTGTCTGGGTTGTTTTTCGCCCGGTCGCGGGCGGTCCCGACGCTGTTTGTCGGCACGACGACCGGTCTGCTGAAACTGAAGCACTGGCTGGCGACGAAGGAGGTGCTGGGTTTGCACCCGGTCGGCTTTCTCAGCCTGGAAGGCCGGCCGGCCATCGACACTGAGCCGCCGTTCCTCGGCGAACTGCCCGATCTCAACCGGCAGATCGAGGCCACGGGCGCCGCCCAGGTGATCTTGCTGGAAATACCCCGCACGCAAACGGAGGGCCGCTCCATCATCGAAGCCTGCCAGAACAAGGGCGTGCGCCTGCTCATCTACAACAATCTGGCCGAGCAACTCCGGCATCCGCTGGTGACCGTCAACGAGGAGGGTCTGCAATTCTACAGCCTGCAGCAGGAGCCGTTGGAGGACCCGTTCAATCGCATGCTGAAGCGGACGCTCGATGTCTTCATGGCGCTGCCGGTCGTGATTTTTGCCCTGCCGCCACTGCTGCTGGTGACCTGGCTCGTGCAACGGTTTCAGGCTCCGGGTGCGCTATTTCACATCCAGGAACGCACGGGCTATGGGCACCGTCCGTTCCGCATGCTCAAGCTTCGTTCCATGTATGAAGCGAACCGGGATGCGGCGAGCGAGGCCCAGCAGGCCAGCCGGGGCGACGTCCGGATTTACCCGTTCGGCCGTTTTCTGCGCCGGACCAGCCTCGATGAGTTTCCCCAATTCTGGAATGTGCTGATCGGGCAGATGAGCGCGGTCGGCCCGCGCCCGCACCTCCCGGTCCACGACCAGCTCTTTGCCCTGCAAATGAACGCTTATCGCACCCGGTTTTTTGTGAAGCCGGGCATCACCGGCCTGGCGCAGTGCCACGGGTTTCGCGGGGAAATCACCGAGCCGGTCTTGCTGCAGAAACGTATTGAGCTGGATCTGCAATACATCGCCACTTGGTCCATCTGGATCGACCTCCAGATCACCGCCAAAACCATCAAGCAGATCCTGTTCCCGCCCAAGAGTGCGTATTAGGGAGAGCTGACGGCGGAGGACAGACGGCAGACGACGGAGGGCGGACAGCGGACGCACTCACGCCTCGACCTCATGTGGAGGCGGCGTCATGAATGAGCCGATGCACGCGCTCTCGCTCTACCTCGATACGTCGGTGATCGGCGGTTACTACGACGCCGAGTTCATGGCCGATACGCGCGCCCTCTGGCGGCTCAGGGAGACGGGACGATTCAAATTCGTCACCTCCCGCCTGGTCTTTCAGGAGATCGCCAACGCTCCGGAGCGGGTTCGCGACCAGATGCGCGATACCTTCACCCCGGACGACGTGCTGGAGCGCAGCGTTGAGGCCGAGGCATTGGCCCAAGCCTATCTTACCCAGAAAGTCGTGCCTGCCGCCTATGATGACGATGCCCGACATGTCGCCATCTGCACCATCGCCCGCATCGAGTATCTCGTGAGCTGGAACTTCAAGCACCTGGCCAATGTCCGACGGGAGTCGGGATTTAATGCGGTGAATCTCTTGCAAGGCTATCCGACTTTGCGCATAGTGTCGCCAACCTCACTCATCCATGGCTACGACCAAGAAAAAGACTTTTGACGCGGTGGAGGAATCCCGCCGCTGGCGGATCGCGAGCGGACGCAAGTTGCGCGGCCTGACCTTCGAGCAACAGCAGGAGGTCTTGCGCCGGACCACCGAGGCGTTTTTTGCCGAGAAACCAGCCCGTCGCTCGTCGGCACTCTCCCACCGCTAAGGTTCAACGCTCAGCTTGCGGAGAAAGCAGAGGGCGGACAGCGGACGCGCTCACTTCCCGTCCGCCCGAAACTCGAGCAGCCCGGCCTGCCGCACGCGGTAGATCACGGGATATTTTTCCGGGCGGAAGAAGAACACGAGGGCGGCGGGTTGATTGGCGGTGAGCGCAGTGGGCAAATAGGCGCGACCGAAAAACGCCGGCGTGAAATTGGCCAGCGGCTCGACATACCACTGCCACGCGTCGCGGGCCTCCAGCCGAGGCCAAGTCTGATACAGATTGCCGTTCCGGGTGCGCACATAGACCTCGAACGACGAGGCCGGAGGGCGGAGGGCTGAGGACGGAGCCGGGAGGACGGAGGAGGGAGGACGGACATCGGACGACAGAGGACGGACGTCAGACGTCGGACCAAGGGCGAGCGAAACGGTCCCGACCGCAAATCGAGCGGTGGCGACCTGCGGACCGAAACGCTCGACCGCGACCGGTCGGATCGTGACGGGCAACTCGCGGCGTTCGCCGGGCGCGAGCTGCATTTCCAGCCTAGTGGTGCCGTCACTGAAACACCACGCCGCACCTTCGAGCGTGAGCGTGCCCGTGACCGGTTCCGCACCGAAGTGATAGACGACGAGCCGGCCCGCCCCGGCCTCGCGTTGTAGCAGGTAGCCGCGATGGCTTTTGGCCATCGTGAGGTCCGGTCCGCCCACAAAATCGATCACGACGGGAGCCGGCGGCGCGGTCGCCACGTCCCAAGTCTGTGTCTTGGCCGGCCGCTTTTCCGGGGCCAGCAGCGCCGCGAGCGCCGGGCTCACGATGCGTCCGCCCCAAGCCGCACCCGCAGCGGGTTTGGTTCCAGGGGGCGGAGCCTGCAGCAGGCCGAACTCGTTGTGTCCCGCCTCAAGGTAGGGCGAAAGCAGGAATGCCAGCGCACCGCCGATGCCGAGCTGCCGGATCTGCGGACGCACGGCCTCGAACCACGCGCGTTGGTCGGCGCGACCCGCCGCGGTGGCCGCCGCTTCGGCACTGAGCAGCCCGTAGCCGTATTCGGTCAGGAAGATGGGCAGGGCACGAGGGCGGAGAGCGGAGGACGGACGACGGACGGCGGAGGACGGCGGCTGGCGGAGGGCGGAAGACGGAGGACCGAGGACAGACGACGGAGAGCGGAGGGTGGCAGGCGGACGACGGACGATGGACGGTGAAGGACGGACATCGGAGGACGGAGCGCTCGCGCTGCGGTAGGCGAAGGCGAGGAGGGCAGCGGAATCAAACGCGGTGCCCGGCGGCAGCGGCAGTTCCGCCATGGCGGGGCGCAGCGGCCCGGGCGCAGGCGCGCTGACGGTGAACTCCCACTCGCCGCCGGCTTCCCGCACGCTCGTGCCGGGCGAGACGAGCCAGCGGCCCGCTGGTTCCAACACGGGCTCGCCCCGGGCCAGCGGACGCGCGAGCAGGAGGTCCCGGGTCGGAGCCGTCGCTGCGGGTGAAAAATCAAAACGCGCCAGCTCGTGGGCCTGCCAGCCGGCGCTGGCGGGATAAAATCGCGTTTGGAAAACCGTGGACCCCGCAGCGTCGGGCGACGGGGCCGTCGTGACCGCCGAGCGGAACTGCGCATAGACGCCGGTGAAATCCTCCGCGTAGCCGTAGTAGTGGTAGTTGAACCCGTCGGTGTAGCGCAGCCCGTCGTTCGCGGCCCACGCGTCGAAATAGGGTCCCGGCGGCAGGGCGAAGGCTCCCATCAGGACGAGACCGCTGTCCGTCGTCCGCCGTCTGTCCCCGGTTTCCTCCGGCTTGAGCCCGAGGTAGCAAGCCTTGAGGAAGGCGGCATAGGTCTCGGGGTTTTCCTCGACGAAGGAAATGTCGGGCTCGTTCTCGATCTCCCAGCCATCGATCAGATCACCGTAGGCTGCGGCCAATTCCCGGCTTCGCGCGCCGGCTTCGCGCAAGTCGAGTGGCAGGCGGCGCAACGGCTGGTCGGGCCGCACCCCGCCCACCCACGAGGTCTCGGGCCAACGCAGCAAGGCGATCAACCGGTAACCCCGCGCCCGCAACGCCGCGAGCGCCGCCCGGCGTTCGACCAGGGTGACGGCCGGCTTGGTTCCTGGCCAGGGTGGGACGCCGGTTCCATCCGCGCCACGCACTTCCGAATGCACCATATCCCGCACCCGTAGCCAGGAGCCTGCGGGCGGGGTCGGTTGCGCCGGCCCCGTCAGCAGATCACGGGCGGCCTCGGGGGTCAGGCCCGTGTCGAAATTCCAACCGGCGTGCGCGGCCGGCGTCAGGCAGAGTGAGACAATCAGCGTGAGCAGGAGGGGACGCACCCTCGTCGGCCTTCTGGCCGCGGTTGTGTCCGTCCCGCATTCTCGCTTCGCGAAATGCTGGCGGAGGGCCGACGGCGGAGGACTGACGACGGACCACGGACGACGGAAGACGGAGGACAGAGGGCGGACGACGGACATCAGAGGCCGGATGCCGCCGCGCCACCGGGGCGCAATTCCGTCCACCGGATCACCAGCACCGCCAGCATGAGCCAAGTGATGAGGATGGCCGGGTTCTGGTAGGGGAAATCAAAGACCGCGTGCAGCGGGGTCTGCAACAGACCCAAAGCCAGCAGCAGCGTTGGCAGTCGCCGCCACACGCCGAGGCGCACGAGCCGGATCACCCACCAGGCGGCTCCGGTGGCGAGGAGGGCAACCCCGACCGCCCCGAGCTCGATTGGCAGCTCCAGCCAGTCGTTGTGGGCGTGCTCCCAGAAAAGCTGTCCGCCCTGATAGCTGGCCTCGTAGCGCCGGATGTATTCCGGAAAGAGGAAACGGAAACCGCCGGCCCCGACGCCGCGCGGCCAGCGATCAGACAACATGTCTAGGCTGGCCGAGTTAGCGTCATGCCGCAGCAGGATGCTGATGTCCTTCTGTCCGCCGTCGGCCAGCAGCTCGAAGCGCTGGACGATCATTTCCAGATCGAGTTGGGCGGTCGCAAACACGACCACGAACAGCACCATCGAGGAGACGATGAAGGTCACCACGCGCGGCGTGGTTGATTCGGTGCGCGAGAGGAGTCGGTGCAGGATGAACAGTCCGGCCGCCGCCAGCAGGTAGGCCCCGAGCAGCAGCGCGGCCCCGCGCGAGTAAGTGTAGATCACGGCGCCGAACAGCAGGCCCGCCCCGAGCGCATAGAGCAGCGCGGGGCTCGACGGCGCCTGTTCGCGCAGGCTGCGCCCGTGATAGCGCACGGCCAGCACCACCCACGCCACCGCCGCGAGCGAGAGGTAAGCTCCGGCATGATTTTTATAGATGAAGCTGGCGAAGGTCACCGCGCCCGGCCGGTGCCCGGCCAGCCAGAGGAGTTGATCGGGCGCCTGCGTGAAGCGGAAATAAAGTCCGATGAGCGCGAGCACCAGCGCGTTGAAGGCGAGGCTGGCCAGAATGATGGCGCAGGACCGGCGGCGCGTCAGCCCGACACCGGCCGCGCAGAGGGTGAGCCACGCCGCAGCGTAGATGATGAACTGACGCCAGAGATTGAAGCGCGCGAAGGGCGTATCGACCGACGTCGGGAGCCAGTCGTTGTCGGGCAAGCGAGTAAGCCACCAGGAAGTGCCGTTGGTGGCGTAGCGCCAGGAAGGATTGCCCGCCTGCACGAGCAGGTAAAGCAGGAGGCCAAGACCGATCCAGAACGGGGGGAACCGGATCAGCCGCCACCAAGCCGGCGGGGCGGCATCGGTCGGCGCGAACAAAACCACCAGCAGGCTGGCGAGGCCCAGGCCGAGGCTGGTTAGCTGGCTCCACGGATGCATGGTGCCCAAGGCCCAAGGCAGGAAGCACAAGTGGGGCACCAGGACAAACAGCAGCCGACGATCACCGACCGGCAGGGGTGGCCTTCCGGGGCGCACGGTTTCGGGCGGGCGCGGGCGGAAAGTGGCTGAAGGGGAACGGGGGGAACGGGGGGAACGGGCCATGCGTGTCGGGAAGTTAACCGCCGGCCGGCCTGAGCCAAGAGCGAAGCGCGCGGGCGAGGCCAGCCGCCGTCCGGTCAATTCGCCCGCAGGGCGAGGCCGCGGATATGGTCGCAGCCGGGCAACTTCCGCAGCTTTTCCACGAGGGCTTCGCGGTGCAGAAAGAGTTCGTTGCGGACAACGCTGTGCGAGACGAGCACGACGAGCAGGTTGCGCTCGACGGTGAGCGGGTGCGAGTAGCTGGCATTGGCCTCGCCAACGAGCTCGGTCCATTTCTCGCGGATGCTGTGTTCGACCGAGTCGTGGCTGATCCGGTATTTGACGAGCAGTTCGTCAATCACGGCGCCGAGCTCAGTTGTCTTGCGGCGTTTTGATCGGTTGCGGTCGGCCGGCAGTTGCCGGAGATCCGCGATGAGGTTCTCCACCGCGCGGGAAAATTCCTTGGGCTCGTCGGGCATGGTCCCGGGTTTTGGCACGGGGCACGGGGCACTGCACGGCTATTCTGGCCGAAGGAGCCGGGGCGGAGAGGGGTTTCTTAACCGGAGGTTAATCGACGGGCGGATAGAGTGGCGCCCACAACCTCCCTAGGGCCATCCGCATGAATTCCATTACCATCGCCTTGTGCACCTACAACGGAGCCCGTTACTTGGACGAGCAGTTGCTGACACTGCGCGCGCAGGAAGGGGTGAACGAGATTGTCGTGGTCGACGACCGCTCGGCCGACGGCACGTGGTCGATCTTGGAGAGGCACGCCGCTGCGGATGCCCGGATCAGGCTGCACCGGAATCCGCTGCCACTGGGAGTTACCCGCAATTTCGAGCGCGCGATCGGTCTTGTGCGCGGTGAGTGGGTCGCACTGGCCGATCAGGACGATGTCTGGCTGCCGGGGAAGCTTGCGCACCTGCGCGCCGCTTGGGATGGGCAGGCGGTCTTGTTGCACCATGCCACGCACAAATTTCACGGAGCCGTGCCGCCAGCTCTGCCGTCGCCGGCCGGCGAGCGGCGCAAGTTTTCCGGTGGCGACCTGCGGCGCCTGCTCTACCGGAACAGCATTGTCGGCCATACCGTGCTCGTGCGCACCGGGGTGGCCCGGCAATTAATGCCGTTTCCGCCGGGGGTGCTGCATGACTGGTGGATCGGGGTGGGCGCGGCCGTTCGGGGCGGCGTGCAGTATGTCGACGAATACCTTGTCCACTATCGTATCCACGCGGCCAATGCTTTTCACACCGCAGGTTCGCGGTGGCGCCGCCGGCGGGTCGAGTCGGCGATGCGGATCGCGCTCCTGCAGGCCTTGCAGGTGCGTGGCGGCTTGCCGCCGGAGGGGCGGGAGTTTTCGGCAAAATACCTGGCCTTGCTGCAAGCCTGCCCGGCCGGAGTGTTTCCGTGGCGGCTCTGGCATTTCTACCTCGGACAGGCCCGGCTTTTTTTCGGCAGTGCCGGCTTCGCGCCGTCGAAACTGACCAGCTTCCGCAAGAGCTGCGCGGCGGCGCTCGGTGCGATGCTGTGGGCTCCGCCGGCCGGTTCCAGTGAACTGCACCGGCCTCCGCTGGTCAGCGAGCCGCGCGGCGTCCACCGGCTTCGGCGGACCGGTTGAGTGCGCCGCGCTAGGGCGCGGCCGATTGCCGGTCGTAGAGCGATTTGTAGAGGGCGTTGCCGGCGTAGAGCGAGGCGTGGTCGCCTTGGGCGGTGATCTTGCCCTGGTCGAAGACCAAGATCATCGAAGCGTCGCGGATGGTGCTGAAGCGATGCGCGATGATGAGCACGGTCTTGCCTTGAACGAGTTTGCGCAGTGCGTCCTGCACGGCCGCCTCGCTGTCGGAGTCGAGCGCGCTGGTGGCCTCGTCGAGGATGAGGATGGGGGCGTGGCGGAGGAAGGCGCGGGCGATGGCGATACGCTGCTTCTGGCCACCGGAGAGGAGCGCGCCGCGTTCGCCGACCATGGTGTCGTAACCCTGCGGCAGTTTCTCGATGAATTCGTGGGCGTGGGCGCTCTTGGCGGCGGCGAGAATCTCGTCGCGTGAGGCGGCACCCTTGCCGAGGGCGAGATTGTGGTAGATGGTGTCGTTGAAGAGCACCGGTTCCTGCGAGACGAGGGCGATATTGCGGCGCAAGTCGGCGAGTTTCATCGCGCGGACATCAAGGCCGTCGATGGTGACCTTGCCGGCGCCCGTCTCATAGAAGCGCGGAACAAGGTTGGCGAAAGTGCTCTTGCCCGCGCCGCTGGGGCCGACCAGCGCGCAGACCGTGCCGGCGGGGATTGAGACACTGATTTTCTCCAGCGCCGGGCTATCGCCGTAGGCAAAGGTCACGTCCTCGAAGGCGATGTGCCCGCGCAAACGCGTGACCGGCATGGGGTGCACGGGATCGGCAATCGTCAGCGGTTCATTGAGGACATACTCCAGCCGGTCCATCGAGGCGGTGCCGCGATTCAACTCCGTATTGAGATAACCGAGTTTCTTGATCGGTTCGTAGCAGAGGTAGAGCGCCATGATGATGGCGAAGAAGGTGTCCCATTTGACGCCGGCCTTATAGGCGAAGATGAGGGTGGCGGCGATGCCCGCGCCGGAGAGGATCTCGATCGCGGGCGTGAGGGCTTTGGCGTATTTCACGGTCTTCATCTGGGCGATGACGAGGGCGCCGGTGGACTTGCCGAAGCGCTCGATCTCACGTTGCTCCAGGCCGAAGGCCCGGACCTCGCGGGCGGCGGAAAGATTTTCCACGAAATGTGAGGAGATGTCGCCGATCTGATTCTGCACCTGCAGGGCACGCTTGACGATTTTCTTGCCGATGTAGTGGACGGGCAGGACCGTGACCGGCACCACGGCGAGGCACACGAGGACCAGCAACGCACCGTCGGTGACAAAAGCCTGACCCACGAGGAAGCCCAGCGCGCCGAGGAGCTGCATCGGCTGCTTCACGCCGTCGTCAGCGATCAGTGAGAGGGTGAATTGCAATTGCGCGGTGTCCGAAGTGCCGCGCGAAATCAGGTCGCCGCTCGATTTCCGCTGGAGGAAGGACAGGGGCAACAGCTGGAGCTTGCTGAAATAGTCGAGCCGGACGCCCTCGAGGATCCGTAGGCCGGTCAGTTGCACATAGTAGCTGTTGAGGTAGCCGCTGACGGCGCGCAGCAGAAAGATCAGCGGCACACAGCCGACGATCAGGAGGATCGTCTGGTATGGCAGCGGGGCACTGC
This sequence comes from Lacunisphaera sp., assembly GCA_023269445.1. Classification (GTDB taxonomy): domain Bacteria; phylum Verrucomicrobiota; class Verrucomicrobiia; order Opitutales; family Opitutaceae; genus Lacunisphaera. The sequence continues at coordinate 2,439 of JAHFTH010000058.1, read as the reverse complement.
TTTGGTTGAAGATCGGCGGGAAGGCATATTTCACCAGGACCGGAAAGCCGAGCCCGCTGACCAAGCCGAAGATCAGGCCGTAGAAAATCGCGGCGGCCAGAGTGCCGCGGTTCGACTTCAGGTAGCGCAGATAAGGTTTGAAACGACGGAGCATCAGCGAGCGGGGTAAATGAGAGGGATGCTTTGGCGGCCATTGCGGCGGTAGAGCTTGAAATCTGAGTCGAGAGTGAAGACCCGCGACTGGTCGTGAAGTTCACTCATGCGCACGAGGCAGGCGTCGGCGAGCGACATGGGGACATCCTGGTATTTGCGCATGAGCGCCGTGACAGCCGCGAGATGATGGCCCAAGGCGAAGTTCACGCGCACTACGCCGCTATTCAGCAAGTCAAGCAGTGCGACAATCCCCTGTGGGTTATGCCTCACAAGAAAGTAGCTTTCCGATAGCACAGCCTCGCAAGTTTGCAGTTCGTAGTGCAGCACCTTGAACTGCGCCAGAACCCAGGGGTGATCGTGCTCGCTGCGATTCAGCAGGGCAACCAGCGGGCCGGAATCAATGAGAACGGGATCGGCCATAGCCTTCCATATACTTTGGATTGGTCGTTAGGTCTCCAGGACCGTCAAGCACGCCGATCAGATGCTTGCACCGCTCATAGAGTGACAAGGGTGGAGTGCCGGATTTCTTGCCCGGATGCGATGTGCGGGTGCGCCCCAGCACTTTTGCGGTTGTTTTCCGGCGGGCGAGCTTGGGTGCTTTGATCGAGGCGGTGGTCATGGACGACGGGTAATATCGCTTTGGTGGAGTGTCAACACACCGCAGCCGTCAGTCCTTGGCTGCCCGGACGTCGAGCGCGTCGCGCAGGCCGTCGCCGAGGAAATTGAGGGAGAATAGCGTGAGCGAGAACAGCGCGCCGGGGAACACGAGCAGCCACCAGTATTCCTCCATCTTCTCTGCGCCGTCCTTGATCAACGTGCCCCACGAGCTCATCGGTGGCTGCACGCCGAGGCCGAGGAAGCTGAGGAAGGCCTCGAGCAGCATGACGGCGGGAATGGTGAGTGTGGTATAGACGATTATCGGCCCGAGGGCGTTGGGCAGCAGGTGGCGGAAAATGATGCGGGCATGACTGTAGCCGAGCGACCGGGCGGCCTCGATGAATTCCGTCTTCTTCAGCGACATGATCTGGCCGCGGACGATGCGCGCCATCGTCAGCCACTCCACCGCGCCGATGGCCACGAAGAGCAGCACGATGTTCCGGCCGAGAAAGACCATGAGCAGGATGACGAAGATCGTGAAGGGTAGCGCGTAGATAATATCCACGAGGCGCATCATGACGGCGTCAGTGCGCCCGCCGAGGTAGCCGGCGACCGCGCCATAGACGACGCCGATGGTCAGCGCGACGATGGTGGCGCAGAGGCCGACGCCGAGCGAGATGCGGCCGCCCTGGAGCACGCGCACCAGCAGGTCGCGGCCGAGCTGGTCGGTGCCCAGCCAGTGTCCCGAGCCCGGCGGGGCGAAGGTGTTGTTGAGGTTCTGCTCCGCGTAGCCGAACGGACTGAGCAGCGGGCCGAGCAGGCAGGCGGCGGCGAGCAACAGCAACGTGACTCCGCCGGCCACGGCCAGCTGGTTGCGCTTGAGCCGGTGCCACGCATCGCGCCAGAGGGACGAGCTGGATTCGGGTGAAGGAGGTTTAACCACGGATGACACGGATGGGCACAGATGAATAATACTGTGAAACCACTAATGGACACTAATGGACACTAATGGCTGAGGGTGTATCGGGCCGGAGAAATTAGTGATCATGAGTGTGGATTAGTGGTCAAATCTCCTATTCGAACTTCAACCGGGGGTTGAGCCACACCTGCACGACGTCCACGATCAGGTTGCAGACGACGATGAGGGTCGCGTAGAGGATGACCGTGCCGAGCACGAGCGGGTAGTCGCGGTTGAAGGCGCTGTTGACGAACTCGCGGCCGAGGCCGGGGATCTGGAAGATGGTCTCGATCACGAACGAGCCGGTGAGGATGCCCGCGATGCCGGGTCCGAGGAAGGCGACGACGGGCAGCAGTCCGCCGCGGAGCGCATGGCGGAAGACGATGCGGGATTCGGAGGCGCCCTTGGCGCGGGCGGTGCGGATGAAGTCCTGGTTGAGCACCTCAAGCATGCCGCCGCGCGTGAGCCGCATGATATAGGCGGCATAGACGAAGCCGAGGGTGAGGGCGGGCAAAATGCGGTCAGCGGGGCCATACCAACCGGACGCATTGAGCCAACCGAGATGAATGGCGAAGAAGAGCACGAGGAGCGGGCCGAGCACGAAGGTGGGCACGCAGATACCGAGCAGGCCGGCGGAGCTGGCAAGATAGTCGAGCCAAGTGTTGCGGCGCACGGCGGCCAGCACACCCAGCGTCAGGCCAAGGACGAGCGCGACCACGAGGGCGAGGGCG
>JAHFTH010000057.1 GCA_023269445.1 Lacunisphaera sp. | reverse complement strand
CACCGGCAGTCGTGATCATGCGGATGGTGCAATTGACCGAATCCGCGACGTAGAGATTGCCGTTATTGTGTTGTAGACAATGCCGGCAGGTTTGCTGAAGAGTGCTGCGCTGCCGGTCCCATCCTGGGTGCCGCGGCTGCCGGCGGATCCTGCCAGCGTCGTGACCACCGCCGCCGAGGTGATCGTCCGGATCGTGGCATTACCCGTGTCGCTCACATAGAGATTGCCCGAGGAATCCAGCGCGATGCCCGTGGGGCCATTGAAGGTTGCGGCCGAGCCGGTGCCGTCGGCCGAGCCGGTGCTGCCCTCTTTGCCGGCAAACACTGTGACAGTCCCATCGGTGGCGATCTTCTTGATGCAGTTGTTGGCCGTATCGGCGACGTAGTAGCCGCCCGCCCCGTCGGAAACAATGCCGCCAGGGTTCAGCAAGTAACCGGCCCCGGCAGCCGTGCTGGCACCGGAATTGGTGGATGTGCCGCTTCCGGTGCTGCTGCTTGACGAACTACTGGAAGAGCCGGACCCTGAACCGCCAGTGCTGCCGGAACCGGAGCTACCACTGCCTGAACTGGAAGATCCATTGGTGCCAGAGCTGGAGCTGCTGGTGCTGGACGCGATGCCCAACCGGATCGTCTGGCTCTGGGTGTCGGTGATATAGAGACTGCCGGCCGAGTCGGCCACGAGACCGGTCGGGTGATTGAAACGCGCATTGCTACCGGTGCCATCACGGGAGCCTAGGCTCCCGCTCAAACCGCCCACGGTGGTGACGACTCCATCCGGACTGATCATCCGGATGGTGGAATTATTGGTGTCGGCCACGTAGAGATTGCCGGTCCCATCGATCGAAAGGCCCGCCGGGCCATCAAAGCGTGCCGCGCTGCCACTGCCATCAGCACTACCGGAGCTGCCGGCGGTGCCCGCGAGCGTGGTCACAAAGCCTGCGGCGGTGACCTTGCGGATCGTATGATTGCCGGAATCGGCGACATAGATATTCCCGGCACTGTCCAAGCTTAGGGACCGCGGATAATTAAAGCGTGCCGCGCTGCCGCTGCCATCAGCACTGCCGGAGCTGCCGGCGGTGCCCGCGAGCGTGGTCACGAGGCCGGCTGCGGTGATCTTGCGGATGGTGTGATTTTTGTAGTCTGCCACGTATACACTCCCACTGGCATCGATCGCCACTCCACTGGGGTAGTTAAAGCTGGCGCTGGTGCCACTGCCATCGGCACTGCCCGCAGTGCCGCCGATGCCAGCGAATGTGCTGACCGCCCCCGAAGAATCGATCCGCCGGATCAGATGATTGGTCGTGTCGGCGACGTAAATGTTGCTGGAGCCATCGACGGCGATGCCCACCGGGGTAGTGAATCTGGCGCTAATGCCGGTTCCGTCGGTTCGCCCAGTGCTAGTCGAACTTCCCGCGATGGTGGTCACAGTGCCGGTCGAAGTGATGGCGCGAATGGTATTGTTGCCGGTGTCAGCCACGAAAATCGACCCGCTCGGGCTGAGCGCGATACCCGAAGGATTGTTGAACAAGGCCGGGTTGAGCGCGTAACCCGTGCCGTCAAGCGCACCGGATGCTCCACCGACCCCCGCAATCGTGGTCACGACACCGGTCGCACTCACTTTCCTGATCAACTGATTGCCGTAGTCGGTCACATAGACATTCCCCGCGCCGTCCACACTGACACCCGTCGGCTGGTTGAATCTGGCAGAAGTTCCCGTGCCGTCAGCTTGGCCGGAGGTGCCGGCGAGTCCGGCCAAGGTGGTCACGACACCAGCGGCCGAGATCTTTCGGATGACGTGATTGTTTTCGTCGGCCACGTAGAGGTTGCCGGAGCCGTCCACCGCCAGCGCATTCGGAAAATTAAAGCGTGCCTCGGTGCCTGCCCCATCTGTGCTGCCGAAAGTATCAGCCGCGCCGGCGATCGTGGTGACCACCCCATTGGAGGTGATTTTTCGAATGACGTTGCTGCTGCAATCGCTCACATAGACATTGCCCGCACTGTCAATCGCCAGCCCACGAGGATAGTTGAAGCGGGCGGCGCTGCCGGTGCCATCGGTATTGCCCCCGCTGCCGGCGGTGCCGGCGAAGGTCGTGACGACGCCCGCCGAAGTGATCTTGCGGATGGTCTTGCTGCCGGAATCCGCCACATAGACGTTCCCGGCGGAATCGACGGCCGTCCCGCTCGGACCATAGAAACGTGCAGCACTGCCGGTGCCGTCAGTGCTGCCAATCGTCGAGGCTGTGCCATCCAAGGTCGTGACGACGCCCGCACGTGTGATCTTGCGGATGGTAGCACCGGCGTAGTCGGCCACATAGAGATTGCCTGCGCTGTCCACGGCCGGGCCTTGCGGTGCATTGAAGCTCACATTGGAGTTGATGCCGGTGCCGTCGGTGCCTCCAATCAGACCGGGGGTGCCGGCGATCGTGGTGACTTCTCCGGTAGGAGTGACCTCGCGAATCAGACCATAACCCGCATCAGTGACATAAAGATTACCCGCGCTGTTTAGCGCCAAACCCGTTGGGCGGTAAAACAAAGGCAGGTTGGCTCCGCCTCCGCTGCCGTCCTTGCTGCCAGTTTTGGCGGCAACCCCGGCGAGGGTCGCGAACGAGTAGGTGGTCGCCTGGGAGGCCGCTGCGGCGGTCAAGGCTCCAGCCACTAGGAAACCGGTGCGCCAGCGGACGGCAAGACGACTGAATCGGGAGATTGTGTGATGGAGTTGGAGCGCGGTGAGGTTGGGCGTGTGTGACATCGGTGGATCTGGGGTATGGCCATCGACTGCCGCTCGTCACGTTTGTTCACCGAATTATTTCCGTCCAAATGACGGTCTTAATCTTGGCTTAATCCAGCCGCAGATGCTGGACGATCGCCTTCACGCTCACGTCGCACGCATCCTCCAGAACATAGTGCCCTGCTTCAGCTAGATAATCCGCAGCGGCGTTCGGCAGCAGCCCCTGCCAGCGCTCAAAATAGTGCCGGTTGAAACAGAAATCCTGCCCGCCCCAGATAATTTTGACGGAGTGATCGCGCAGCAACGGCAGCGCGGCCTCGATCTTGGCCAGCGCGAGGTCATTCGGCTTCCCTAGCCCCTTGGGAATGTCCTGCACAAACCGATGCGTCGCTATCCGGTTGGCCCAGGAATCGTAGGGAAACAGGAATCCACGCTTAACCGCATCTGGCAGCGGCTTCGTGACCGCCATCCACGTGGCCGGCCCGGCAAAGCCATTGAAGCCACGCACGGCCAGCTCCCCGAGAACAGGAATCCGGCAGAAGCGGATCCGCCACGGAATCACCGTGTCGGCGAAAGCAGCCGTGTTCAGGATAACAACCTTCCCGAGCTTCTCGTGACGCGGCAGACAGGTCCCCAATCCGATCGGCCCGCCCCAATCGTGGACGATCAGGTGGACCTTCTTCAGGTTCAGGGAATCAATCAGCCGGCCGAGATTATCCACGTGGTTGCCCAGCGTGTAGTCGTAGTCCTGCGGTTTGTCTGACAAGCCGCAGCCCAAGTGATCCGGCACGATGCACCGGATGCGCCCGCGCAGCGCCAGCACGACATTGCGGTAGAAAAACGACCACGTGGGATTCCCGTGGACCATGAGCACGGCTTCGTCGCCCGCGCCCTCGTCCAGGTAGCTCATGGCGTCCGCCCCGGTGGCGAAACGTTTCGGCGTGAAGGGATAAATCTCCCTCAGCCACGGTGGAAGCTGTTCCCCGGTTACCATTCCACGGCCAGCATGAGACAGTTGATGCCGCTGCCGATGCCCAGCAACGCCGCTTTCTGACCGCTCCGCAGCGCGCCCTGCTCGACGGCCAGAGCGAGCGTGCTCGGCAAGGCGGCCGACCCGGTATTGCCCAGCGTTTCGAAACTCGAGAAATCCTTTGCCAGATCCAGCCCAACGCTCTCGTAAAGCTTCTTGCGGTGCGTGGAGCCGACCTGGTGACTGATGATGCGGTCCGGCGTCGCGCGGTTCCAGCCCGTCTCGCGTTCGAAGGCCTGCCACGTTTGCTGCGCCACCTCGACGCCGGCTAAAAGCAACTGCTCGGAATCGGTCTGCATCACGAGCGCATCACCCTCGGTGTCACCCTGACAAAGTTCGCTATGCTTGGTGGCGGCCACGACGCTGCCCGCCAGTAAGCGATGGCGCGGTGCGCCAGCCGGCAAGAGGTCCTCGTGACAGACGACGGCCGCCACCGCAGCCGAACCGATAGTGAGATTGGCGAAGAAAGGCTTGATGGCGTTGCGATCCAGCGGTGTTTGCAGCAGATGCTGGATGGTCTGCTCCACCAGCGGACGTCCGTTCTCGCCGGAGACGACCATGCCGCATTTGATCTGCCCCGAGTCGATCATCGCAGCGAGCGTCACCAGCCCGTTGAGAAACCCGAGACAGGCGTTGGAGAGATCGAAAATCTGGCAGCTGGGCCCCAGCCCGATCTTGTGATGGGCAAACGACGCGGTCGCCGGCTCAAGCATGTCGCGGCACACGGCCGAGTGGATCAGCACCTCCATCTGTCCCGGTTTGAACGCCGAGCGCGCCAGCACATTCTTTGCGGCCGCAGCACTCGCGTCGGAGGGTTTGGTGCCCGTCGGCCACATGCGGCGCTCGCGGATGCCGGTCATCAGCTCCAGCCGGCCGGCTGGCAGCTTGAGGCGGTCATAGAGCGGCTTCAGGCGCTCTTCGATCGCCGCCGAGGTCCACTTCTCGTCCGGCAACGCCGTGGCGATCGACTCGATGCAGGCATGGGCGAATTTCATTCGCAAAGCTCCAAACGCCAATGGCCAAACGCCAAAGCAGAATTTGCCATCGTAGGTTTCATTTTGGCACTTGGCCTTTGGCACTTGGCACTTGCCCAGGCGAAGCCGGGGTTTCGGGCCGCATGGCCAGCCGGATGATCTCCTTGTCGAAATAATTGCTGCCAAGCCCCGCATCCACAACCAACGAGGTGCCGTTCAGGCCGCTGCTGCGCTCGCTCAACAAAAACACGGCGACGTTGGCCACCTCCTGCGTGTCGAGGTTGCGCTTCCGGAACGTGAGCTTCTCGGCGTAAAGGTAGCTTTCCAGATAGCCGGGAATGCCGGCGGACGCACTGGTCTTGAGCGGACCCGAGCCGAGGACATTGAACCGGACTTCACTCCCCGCGCTGAAAGACTTGGCGAGGAACCGGGCACAGGACTCGAGGGCGGCCTTGATCGGCCCCATGTAGCCGTAGTTGTCGGGCGTCACCAGCAGCGACGAGATACCGATGGTCACCACCGAGGCGTTCTTCGCGAGGTGTGGCTTGAATGCCTGGGCCAGCTCCACGAGAGAAAATGCCGAGATCGACGTCGCCTGCAGGAAATCCTTTCGCTTGGTCTCGGCGAAGGTCTTGAAGCCGTCGCTGTAATTCGCGAAGGCCACCGAGTGCACGAGGCCATGCAGCGGCGCGAAGCCGGCCTTCGCCACTTCACCCGCGAGCCGCTCGCAGGCGCCTTCTTCCTCAACGTCGCAGATGAAAACCGGTTTGCCCGCCAACTGGCCTTCGAGGGATTTTTTCCGCGCCTCGGAGCGCACGGCATAGACGACGCGCGCGCCCTGCTCTTCCAAAGTCCTGGCGATGAACCAGGCGACGCTCTTCTTGTTCGCCACGCCTTGGACGAGAAAGGTTTTCCCGGAAAGCTGAAGGAAGTCGGTCATGCGGTGGTAACCTGGCCTTCGGGGGCCTTCCAAGCGACGGCAAACTCAACGGTCAACACGCGCTTGTCGCCACTCTTGATCGAGCCGCTCATCATGTGGAAACCGCCCAGGGTCTCCTTGCGTTTCACTTCGATCAGCGTGGTCTCGCCGGGATAGACGGGATTGCGGAAGCGCACGTCGCCGACCTTGGCGAGCAACGGCACGCCTCCCCCGCCCTGACCGGCAAACAAACGCGCCATCAGGATCGCCCCGGTCTGGAAGACGGATTCGCACAGCAGGACACCGGGCGTAATCGGCGCGCCGGGATAGTGCCCCTTGTAGAAATCCTCGTCGGCGCGCCAGGTGCGGCGGGCGGTGAGCGTCTCGCCTTCGTGGGAGACGATCTCGTCCACGAACAGGAACGGCGGACGGTGCGGGATGAGTTTTTCGACTTCGGTCACGGGAGAAGATCAGGCGGTGGCGGGAGTGGCCGCACGCTTGCGGGCGGTGATGAACTTGTCGACTTGGTTGGCAACAATCACGCCGTAATTGATGGTGCCGAGCCAGCCCGACATGATGATGCCGACCGAGCCGGCATGGTAGAGGCCGGGCAGCTGGTTGGGTAGATCCATGGAAACCTTCAGGCCCTCGAACTTCGTGCCAAACGAGGTGCCGGCCCAATGTTTCGTGTAATACTCGATGGTGCGCGGCGTCGCGGCTTCCCGCCAGTCGATCTTGGCCCGCACGCCCGGGATGTAGCGCTCCAGCGAGACGATGGATTCTTCGATGAGGCGTTCCTTCTCAACGGCGTATTGCTCGGGCGTCAGGCTGTTCCAGTCTTCATACTTGGCGTTGATGGACACCACCACGGTGTAGCGGTCGGAACCCGGCCGCGTGTCCGGATAATACATCGAGAAGGTCCGGCTGGTCGTATGCAGGTCCACCAGTTTCTCGCTGGAGAACACCGGCTCGTCGGAGGTGAAGACGAGGTCACCGATGTGCGGCAGGGTCTCGCCCTTCTTGATGCCGAGGTAAACCTGGCAGGAACTGCTGTTGACGCGCACGGCCTTGGTCTGCGCCACGAACTCTGGGGAAAAGTTTTCTGCGCCGGCCAGCCGCAAGACCGTGCTCTTGATGTTCGCGTTGGAGAGCACGGCGTCGCAGCGGATGGTCTTCCCGTTGGCCACGACACCCACGACTTGCTTCCGGCCGTCGCGCTCCTCGGTCAGGACCTTCTCGACGACCACGTGCTTGCGGACCTCGACGCCGTTGGCCTTCAGCTCGACAGCCATCTTCTTGATCAGCACATCACTGCCGCCTTGGAAAGTGTAGACGCCCTTGCTCATGAAGTTCGAGAACACGATGCCGAAGGTGATCGCGGGATCGTCCATCGTGGAGCCGTTGGCGTAGGCGATCGGTTCCATCAGCAGGCGCTGCACGTCGGCGCGGCCCGGGAAATACCGCTCGAACATCTGGCCGGTGGTCTCGGGGTTGTTGTCGTAGAAGTTCATCGCCCGCAGGTCGGTGAAGAACCGCTCCACCGTCTCGGCCGGCACTTTGAACTTCTCTACGAGCTGGCGGGTGAAGTCTTCGCGGTCGAAGGTGGTGTCCACCTGGAACTGCGGGTTGATGAACCGCACGCCCTTCAGCTGCACGATCGAGGCGGCGATATCCTGGCTCCAGTATTTGCGGATGGATTTGATCATCCCGATGGGAAAACCGTGGAGTGAAATATCGAAAATATGCCCGCCCTTGCGCGTGAACCAGGTGGCCAGCCCGCCCAGCTGGTAGTGATGCTCCAGCAAGAGCACCTTGTGGCCGCATTTGGCCAGCACATTGGCGCCGGTCATGCCGCCCAAGCCGCTGCCAATCACCACGAGGTCGTAGTGCTCTTCGATTCCTTTGAGCCAGTCGTAAGCCATGAAAGGCTCACATGTGAGTGAGCCTCCCCGAAAAGCGCAACTCAGAGTTTGAGTCCGCGCAAATACTTCAGACTGTCGGGAATGCAGACCAGCGGCGTGGGCGTCTCGTCCTCGAGGAAAAAGTGCTGCACGCCGACATCCTGCGCGGTCTGGAGCACGGCCGGCCAGTCGATCTGGCCGGTGCCGACGGCGACGTTATCGATGGGGGCGGCCCCGCCGGTGGACAGACCGGTGACGGCCCCCTTGCGAATGTCCTTCACATGGAGGAAGGACCAGCGGGCCGCATGTTGCTTGAGCAACTTGACGGGATCCACGCCGGCATGGAACACCCAGAAGACATCCATCTCGAGGGTGAGATTCTCCGGCTTGGTTTCCGCGACGATGATGTCGAAGGCGGTCTTGCCGCCCTCGCTGGCGAACGGGACGAATTCAAACCCGTGGGCGTGCCAGCCGTAGCTGATGCCCTCGGCGCGGAAGGCCGCACCCCACTTGTTGAAATTGGCGGCCACCGTGTGGGCCAGCTCAGCGCTCAGGCCTTCCTTGGGATGCGGAATCCAAGCGGTGACGACGTATTTGGCTCCGAGTGCTTTGGCGGTCTGGATGGCGCCGGGCAGATCCTTTTCCAGCGCCTCGTAGCCGATGTGGGCGCTGATAGCCTTGAGCCCGCGGTCCTGCAGCAGCTTGGCGAAATCCGCCACGGACAGATTGCCCGTGCCGGCGGTCTCCACCTCTACGATACCCTGTGCCTTGACCCAGTCGAGCGCACCGGGCAGGTCGGCCTTGACCTGGGCGCGCATGCTCCAGAGTTGGATGCCGATATGGTCGTGGAAATCCACGGTGGCCAGGACCGGCAGCGTCAGCAATGCGGTGAGCAGAACAAGCACGGGATAACGGGATGTTTTCATTGGGGTGAGCAGATAAGTTGTCACGTCCCGCTTTTTTGCAAGATGTGATAATTGGCCATCGAAATGCCGCTGAGCATGGCACCGATGATGCCGAGGAAGCCCTGGTCGGTGCCGCACAGATAGAGATTGCTCAGGTGGGTGCGGCCGTCGCGCACTTTGCGGGGCGCGCCGTAGATCGCGCCATTCAGGTGGCCGGTGAACTTCCGGATCGTCCGCGGCGTGAACATGTCGGTCGTCACCAGGTCGGCCGTCAGCGTGGCGTCGCTCACCTGTGGCAAAAATCGCCGCGCACTGCGCTGCATCTCGCCCATCCAGTGCGCCTTGGCGGTCTGGTATTCCGGCTCCGGCAAGGCCGTCCACTTGGCGTAGTTCGCCAGACAGGTGACGCGGAACAGTCCCTCGGGTAGCTGGGCTCCGGCGTAGTCGAAATTATTGGGGAAACAGATGACGCCACTCCGTGGGTCCACGAGTTCCTGCGCCCGGGAATAGTCGAAGCGCTCCGAGTCGTTGAAGAAGATGATCGTGTCGTCGCCCCAGCCCCAGGCGGCCGGAGCCTTTTTGTAGACCGAGATCGTTTCGACGAACGACAGCGCGCCGGTGTTGGCTTCGGCCTCCGCGCGATGCTCGGGCTGACAAAGCCGCATGGTCTCCGGGAAACCGACCGAGGAGATCACATGGTCGGCGGTGACCTCAGTGCCGTCGTCGAGCTTGAGCACGGCCACCATGCCCTGTTCCTCGACGATGCCGGCCACGCCGCACTTCATGCGGCGCTCGCCCCCGGCCTGTCGGAATTTTTCCAGCAGCACGCGGATGATCACGCGCACGCCGTCGAGCGGCCGGGCGAAGCCCTCGAGAAAGAGCGCCTTGAACATGATGACAAACTGGCCGAACTCCATGTCGCGTTCCTGCGCGCTGCCATAATACATGACCGGGCAGAACAGCATGTCGGTGAGCAACGGGTCAGTGATATGCCGGGCCACAACCTCGCGGGCTGAGACGGTCTTGGCGTCGAGTGAGACGTCGTCATACGTGCGGACGAGCTGCACGAGGGCGCGCCAGCCGTCGGCTTGGGCCGGGAACTTGGCGACCACCTCGGCATCGAGCACGGCGAAATCATTCGTGAACTTCAGGTCGCAATCACGGAAGGCGATGCGTGAGCGTTTTTGCGGACACAGCGCGAACTCCTCGCGCTCAATCCTCAGCTGGCGCAGCAGTTTGCCCAGCGGCGTGCCTTTGACGCCCGGCGGCACGTAGTTGGTCATCGCGTGCAGGCCGACGTCGAATTTCCGGCCCGCGAGACTGTAGAAACTGTTCAGGCCGCCCGGCGCGTTGTGGCGTTCGAAGATGCAGACTTTCTTGCCAAAATGCGCGAGCCGGATGCCGGCGGCCAGACCGGACATGCCGGCACCGATGATGGCTGCGTCGTAATGGGAGTCTTTCATCAGCGGCTCTGTTGTAGGGCGGGATCTCCGAATCCCGCCACAAAAAAGGCGGGGTTCAGAGACCCCGCCCTACACGAAGACGTTCGACTGGATCAACTCAGGCCTTGGCCTGGAATTTCGGGGTCAGGTAGTCGGCGCAGCTATCCAGGGAGGCGAGCTGCGTGTAGTCGGCCTCGGGCACCTCGATGCCGTGGCGTTTGCGGAGCTCCATAACGATATCCAGAAAATCCATCGAATCGAGCTGCAGCTGGTCGCGCAGGCGCACCTCAGGCTTCACGGTCGTGAGATCCTCATCGGGCGCGATGTCGGAAATGATGTCGATAACCAGCTTGCGGCATTCGTCTTTGGTCATGGTGGTGAAAGGGAGGGTCAGGTGCGGAAACGCTTGATGATGAGCGTGGAGTTAATTCCGAGCATACCAAAGGAATTATTCAGGATTGCGTCAACCCGTTTAACAGCCCGGGGCTGGTTGATCACAAGGCCCGGGATATCGCACTGGGGATCAAGTTCATCCACATTGATCGTGGGGTGCACGATGAGGTCGTCGAAGCTCGGGATGTTGCCCGCCAGCTCGAGTGCGCCCGCCGCCCCCATGGCGTGGCCGATGAAGCTCTTGGTGTTGTTGATGGCAACGGGCTCCCTACGCTTGCTGAAAGCGGCGCGAATCGCCTCGCACTCTTGGATGTCGCCCTGCGGGGTCGAGGTGGCGTGAGTGTTGACGATGTCGATGTCGTCCACGGTCATGCCGGCATTGACGAGGGCCTTCTCGACGCACTGGGCCTGACGCTCGGGATTGGGCAGCACGTAGTCGGTAGCGTCGGAATTGACGCAGTAACCCGCGATCTCACCGTAGATCTTCGCGCCGCGGGCCTGGGCGTCCTCGAGCCGTTCGATCGTGTAGATGCAGCCGCCCTCGGAGATGACGATGCCGTTGCGCGCCTTGTCGAACGGGCGGCTGGCCTTGGTCGGATCGGCGTGGCTGGCCAGCGCGTTCTGGCTCTTGAAGCCGGCGAAGATGCCGAAGGTCTGCGGGCTTTCGCTGACGCCGCCGGCGATGGCGAGATCGACCTCCCCAAGCCGCAGCATCTGCGCGGCGTGGATCAGCCCCATGTTGCCGGCCGCGCAGGCCGCGCCGATCGTGTAGGCTGGGCCGGTGCTGCCGAGATTGAGCGACACCTCGCCGGCCGGACTGTTGGCCACGGTCCGGGGGTTGTGGTGGTGCGTCCAGAACTTCGTGTCGTAGTTAAATTTTGAGATATTGTAGACCTCGTTCTCCGTCTCGACGTTGCCATGCTCGGTAATGCCGAGATACACGCCGACCCGGCTCTTGTCGCGGGTTTCGAAGTTGATCCCGGAATCAGCCAGCGCCTCGCGGGCGCAGTAAATGCTGATGCTGCCTGCCCGCGTGCCGATCCGGACGTCCTTCTTTTTCTGGTGCTTGAGGGGGTCGAACTTGCACAGGCCCGCCGGCCACTGGCCCATGTAGCGGACCTCCGTCATGGTGATGCCCGACACCCCGTGCAGGAGGCTGTGCCGGAATTCGGCCAGGCTGTTGCCATTGGGCGCCGTGAGGCCGATGCCAGTGATGACGATGCGGGTGTGTTTCATTAAGCGTGATTTGGCTGCGGGAACAGATTTGCCTAGCCATCACTGCCGGGAAATCAATAACTCTCTCCCCATGAAAGTCCTCGTCGCCGGTGGAGCCGGTTACATTGGCAGTCATTGCGTCCGCCAGCTCATCGCTGCCGGCCACGAACCCGTGGTGCTGGACAACCTCGTCTACGGCCACCGCGCGGCCGTCCCGGCGACCGTGCGCTTCCATGACGCCGACCTCACCGACGCCTCTGCACTCGAGCGCATCTTCGCGGCGGAGAAGCCCGAGGCCGTCATGCACTTCGCCGCCTTTGCCTACGTGGGCGAGTCGGTCGTTTTGCCGCTGAAGTATTACCGGAATAATTTCGCCGCCACCCTCACCCTCCTCGAGGCGATGCTGAAACACGGCGTGAACAAATTTGTCTTCTCCTCCACCTGCGCGACCTACGGCGTTCCGGAAAAAATGCCAATCACAGAGGATCTGCCGCAAAAGCCCATCAACCCCTACGGCCAGACGAAACTGGATGTGGAAAACATGCTGAAGGCTCTCGCGCCCGCCACCGGGCTCAGCTTCGCCTCCTTCCGTTACTTCAATGCCGCCGGGGCCGCCGAGGACGGTTCCATCGGCGAGGACCACGAGCCCGAATCCCACCTGATCCCGCTCGCCATCGGCGCCGCGCAAGGCTCGCGCCCTGCCCTGCAGATTTTTGGCAACGACTACCCCACCCCCGACGGCACCTGCCTGCGCGATTACGTGCACGTGGACGACCTCAGCCGTGCCCACATCGCCGCCTTCAAGTTGCTGGAGACACCCGGTGCGCAGCACTTCTACAATCTCGGCACCGGCACGCCGACCTCCGTCCTCGAGGTGATCAAGGCCGTCGAGAAAGTTTCCGGCCTCAAGGTCCCCGCCAAGTTCGCGCCGCGCCGCGCCGGCGACCCGCCCGCGCTCTACGCCGACGCCGCCAAGGCCAAGCGCGAACTCAACTGGACGCCCAAGTTCCAGACCATCGAGCCGATCGTCGCCACTGCCTGGCGCTGGCATCAGGCGAAGCCGAAGGGTTACGGGGATCGCAAAGCCTGAAGTATGGTGGGCGTCGGTTTCCACACCGACGCCGTCGCCGATATGGAAATCGGCGACCACCTAGCTCACTTCTTCGCGCGTTTCTTCGGTGCGACCTTGGTGGTGCCTTCCGGGAGGCGTGAGTCCATCGCCGTGCGCAGCGTGGTCAGCTCTTCGCCCGGATGCTGGGCCCGCAGGGTCTTGGCGAGCTTGTCGTAAAGGCTTTCCAATGACTCGTCGCCCTGAACCACGGCGTGAGGCTCACGCACTTCATCGGGCAGATCCTTCGGCAAAATCGTGTCGCCCGTCGCGGCGACCGCGCTGCGGTAGACGACGTTCTCCAGTTCACGCACGTTGCCCGGCCACGGATAAGCGGTCAGCAGGGCCAGGGCTTCGGGCGCGACCTTGCGCGCCTTCACCTTCTTCGCCTTGGAGAGATTCTGCACAAAAAAGTCCACGATCTGCGGGACGTCCTCCGGGCGCTCGCGCAGCGGCGGCAGCTTCACCCGCACCACGTTGAGGCGGTAGTAGAGGTCTTCGCGGAATTTCTTTTCGCGCACCAGCTGCTCCAGATCCTTGTTGGTGGCGGCGACGACCCGGACGCTGACCTTGATGGTATCCACGCCACCGACGCGTTGGATGTCACCTTCCTGCAGCACGCGCAGGATCTTGGTCTGCGTGGTCGGGGTCATGTCGCCGATTTCATCCAAGAAGATCGTGCCGCCGTCGCATTGCTCAAACTTGCCCAGCCGTTGCGCGGTGGCGCCGGTGAACGAGCCGCGCTCGTGGCCGAAGAGTTCGCTCTCAATCAGGTTCTCCGGGATGGCGGCGCAGTTGACCGCCACATAGGGCTTGGCGGCCCGATGACTGTGCCGGTGGAGGCTGCGCGCGACCAGTTCCTTGCCCGTGCCGCTCTCGCCGGTGATCATCACCGAAGCGTCACTGGCGGCGAACTGGCCGATGATCTTGAAGACCTGCTGCATGGCGGCCGAGGCGCCGACGATGCCTTCCTTGTGCTCGTCGGTGTTGATGACGGGCTTGTAGCCGGCGGCCGACTTGCTGTCGGCCTGCGTGCGCAGCGCACTTTCCACCAGCGCCAGCAGCTTGGGCGGATCGAAGGGTTTCACCACGTAGTCATAGGCACCGAATTTCATCGCCTCGATGGCGGTCTGGGCCGTGCCGAACGCGGTCATGAAGATGATCAACTGCTTCGGGTTGGCCGCCCGGATGTGCTGGAGGGTTTCGATTCCGGACATGCCGGTCATGCGGTTGTCGAGCAAGACGACATCGGGCGCCTGTTTCTTGACCGCCGCGACGCCCTCTTCCCCGCTCGCCGCCTCCTCCACCTGGTAATGCTGCGAGGTAAGCACGCGGTTGAGCGAATACCTCACCTCCTTGTCATCATCGATGACCAGAATGCGTGGAACTGGGGCGGACTCGGCCATGACTAGGTGAGGGAAATGAATAGCAGTATGCTCAAAGAGAGTTCTACTTACCGCCCATGCTAGGCTGGTCAATTAACTTGTTTCGCATCTTCGGCATCCAACTGGCGGTTCACGCCAGCTTTGTGCTGCTGTTGGTCTATTATGGCTACCGCGGCTGGCAGCTCGGCGGCCCGGTCGGAGCGCTGTGGAGCGTCGCGGTAATCGTGCTGTTTTTCACCTGCGTCGTGCTGCATGAGCTGGGTCACTCCCTCACGGCCCGGCGCTATGGCGTGCAGGTGCCGCGTATCCTCCTGCTGCCCATCGGCGGCATGGCTGAGTTCGACCGTATCCCGCGCAAGCCTTCCGCAGAACTCTTGATCACCATCGCCGGCCCGGCCGTCAATTTCGTCATGGTGGCCCTGCTGACTCCACTGGTTTGGCGCGAGTTGCTCGGGATGGTTGAAATCTCCGACTTCTCGCCCACCGACATGCTGACCCAGCTCTGGTGGGCCAACCTCGTCATGGGCAGCTTCAACCTGCTGCCCGTCT
>JAHFTH010000288.1 GCA_023269445.1 Lacunisphaera sp. | reverse complement strand
CACGATCCGCACCGCCTGCAACACTGCATGGATGGCAGTAGAATTTTCACTTTTTTACTCCTCCACGTCGGCGGACCACGGGAAACACAACAAGCGTTTCGACCGGCTTCGGCGCTTTAGCTGAGGTGTAGCTCTTATCCCACCAATCCGGCAGATTTTTCATTTGCTCGGCAATCAGCGCGTCCAGGTCCGCATCGGTTTCTTCGGGCTTCACCTCGTAGACCGTGAGCGGCGGGTACTTCTCGCGGATTTCCAGATTGCCAAAGCACGTCCAACACAGACCGCGCGGGCGGTTGACGGGGCGCTGGCGGCAGTGGCGGCAGAGTTTCAGCGGCATAATGCCTCCTCGAAACCAGCGGCGTTTTTATGGCCACCGCCTCCGTGGGCTTTTGCGATTTCCGCAACGTCCAAGCCATTCTCGCCGGACGAACGCAGGCTCCATTGCCGCTTGCCGTCTTGGCGGTCGAAGTAGCATGCTCCAAACGGCCGGTCTTTGGCCAGTTCTCCGGCAATCTCGGAGAACAGCACGGTCGCGTTGACCGCAAGAATTTTGTGTACGTCCATTTCAATCTCGCGGGCATGCTTCACGTGGTCGTCGATGATTTGCTTTTCGCGGCGCAGAATGGCGGCGCCTTCATGGAAAGCGTATCCCCACTCGTCAGAGCCAACTCGAATTGTCGCAAACTCATTCCACACTTCAAAATCCAAGGGATAGGATCGAAGCCAAGCGTTGAACTCGCGTGAATGATCGAGGTTCCAGCGCCATAGGTCTCTCGATTCCGTGTAGTCCACCAGCCACGGCGCGGGATCGGAGCCGTGGAAGTACTCCCAGGTCAACCGCCCGCCGCTCTTGTTCATGTCGAAATGGATGACCGGCAACTCAGAGCCTGGAATGTTGTTGATGAGGTCGGGGCGCTGAATGAATTCTTCAACGAAGTCGGCTAACTCGGCTTGCGCCGTCTTGTGATGGTCAAGCACGATGACCTTGTGCATCTGCTTTCGCAGATTGTGCATCGCCTGCCGTGGATAGCTAAAATCCAGCACGTACACAATGGAGGAACACTCCATGTCCGGCTCTGGCTGGCCATATTGAACCGGAATAAACACGGTGTCCGTTGGCAAGACCCTGTGAGCGATCCATGCCGCACAGAACCCGTCCCAACAGTTTGCATGGTACAAAACGTATGTTTTCATTTTGATTCTCCTGTCACGGCCGCGCCGATGCACAGCCCCACACTGAGAAACCACTCCACCGCATGCGCTCCCAACCGCCAGCCGGTCGGGGAAAGGGCGGCAGCCAAACCGATCAAACCGATGCACAGGAAAAGCATGTCACCACCCCCTCACTTTTTTGACTGCCGCCTCAAGCGGCTTGACCAGGTCACACCAGATCCGCCCTTCGGGATCGTCGCCACCACCACAAAAACCGCCATCTTCAAGCACGACGATAGCGGCTTCAAACAGCTCGGGCGCAGCGGCGGCGAGCAGCACATTGCCCATCTCTTCGTCGCTGGGCCGGCCATACACAAGTCCATGTCGGAAAATAGTCTGGCCCGCGAAGGACGTGATAGACAACGTTCCTAAATCAGCCGTCCACGGCCCTGGTGAATAGCTCATTGCCGCATCCTCCTAAAAAAGGCGTCAGAAGCTTCCTGCCGTGTCTGTGGCATGCTCACCACGCCCGACGCGACCAAAGCCTCCCAAGTTGTTTTGCCTGTCTCCACAGACCGGCGGTGAGCATCAAAACACCGCCGGCAGCACCCACGGAACAGGCGTAGTGACGGCCCCTCGCAGGTCGCGCAGTGGCCTATTTTCATGATGGCTCTCCGCGAATCTTCGCCAGCGCCGCCTGGAACCGCTCCCAAAACATCTCCAGCGCCGTGCGCAGTGCCACGGTGAAGTTGTTCGGATTCTGCCGGATCAACAGCGGCGGCAAGCCTGAGCAGTAACTCAGGAAGTCCACCCACGCCCGGCCAGTCACGATCAACGCCCCGTGGACCTGCCCCCGATACTCCGCCGGCAGCTCACCGTCCAGGAGGTACTCGACCTGCGTTTTCCCGGTGGGGCATTTCAGCTCCAGAATGCCATCGTCGCCGACCAAGCCATCAGGCGAGCAGCCGAACCGACCATCGTCCGTCGTGCAAAATCCGACCTGTTTGACGTCCACGCTGCGATCCATTTCGTAGAAGCGCCGCGCCTCTGGCTCGCAATCGGTGCCGTGGATCATCGCCCGGCTGGGCGTGGCGTCCAGGCCGGAAATCGGCCCCAGGTGGAAAATCTCCGCGATCAACTCGGCAATGTAGCCGTCAGCTGCCGTCGCCAGCTTGGCCGTTTTCGGCGTCAAAATCCTGCCGAACTGCGATGCGGTCGGGCGGCCGCGGCGAAGCTCGAACCATTCTGGGGACAGTTGGGGGACGTCGTGGATTTTCATGCTGCGCTCACCTTCTTTTTCTTGAGCATGTCCAGGATTTTCGGGAAGTTCTTGCGGCAGATTTCCTCCACCGAAGGGGATTCGGCGAAGGCGAGGAACCGGGCCACGTCTACCTTCTTTTCTGCGATCAAATCGTGGATTGTTCGCGCTTCAGCGGCGGTCAGGGTGTCCAGCCCGGCCGCGTCGTTGTCTTCGTCCGTGACCACGATGTTGAGCGCGGCGCAGAGGCTGTAGCGTTTCCCGTACTGCACCGCCTGGCCGAAAAGCTGCGTATCGTTGACCACTCCGGCAGGGATCGGCAGCACGAGCGTCGTTGTCTGGCTGTGGATTCCCTTCTGGATTTTGCAAATTATCTTGATTCCCTTCGGCTCTGGCGCGGTGTCGAAAGACACGGCCAGCCCGCACTCCGCGAGACACGGGCCGGCTTCCCGCATGACGTCGTCATAGCTCGCGTAGGGGAACGAGAGCTTTCCCCCCGTGGACGTCCGCCGCTTGAAGATCGTCGGGCACATCCCCTGGAAATCTGACAGAGCCACTGAGAACGCCTCGGCAGCGCGGTTACGTTCCCACCGCTCTTGAAGGTCCATCAACTTTTCCAGTTGCGCCGGCTCGATCTTGTTCGCTATCGCGGCCTGAATCAGCCCAAGAGGATTGATCGGCGGGTCAACCGTTGCAAGTTCGTTGCTCATGATTTCCTCAAATTTGGTAGGTGAGCCACCATCCAGCGAAGCGGGTTACAGTACGGCGCCAAAACGGCCACGGTCCCGTCAGGCGCCAACTCCACGTCCACGCCATCGACGGTGTCGCAATCGGGCGGCAGCGGCGCCTCGTCGATGCTGTAACCGACCAATCCCAATGAGTCTGCGTAGGCCGCGACATGGGCGCGGCAGCTGGCCTTGATCCACTTGACCAGGTGGTCAGTGGCGTCCGTGCTGCCGTCGAAGCCCTGCAACGTCAGTTCGTAAATCATGATTGGACCTCACAAGTCTGTAGATTCAACCGTGCAACGTCGGCCCATCGAGCGGCAAAGCCATATTTGCCGCCTGCACATTGGGCAGCACATCTGGCGGCCGCCCAGCGGGCGACAGCCTCAGCAGCGGCCCAGCGGGCAGCGTCGGAATCGGCACACCGTTCGTAAGGGTTCCATAGAGCGGCGACTCTTTTGGCGATAACAGCAGCAGAAGCCAGTAGTGCGGCCGCCATCCTGGCAGCAACCCTGGCGGCTTCCAATTCCTCATTGGTTTCCGTTCCGTCGCAAGAGCGCTCGGCAGCCTCGATGGCATCTCGGCTGCGCTGGTCAGTGAGCAGCTCCCAAGTTGTGCGAGCGACCAGACACGCTGAACGGCGATCAAGCAGTTTTTCGACCATGTAAAACTCCCCTTTGGTAAACGCGCCGCGTGCTTTTGCCCGCCCGGCGCCCAGCGGGGCAAAGGGTCACGATGAAAGTTTTCTGGGCCGCAACCGAATCATCCCGTTCAGGCCGGCAAAAACCGGGGAGTCGTCGCAATACCGAAAATGTACATGACGCTCGTCAATCTCAGTGACGATGCCGCTGCACACCGGCAGCTTCGTCGTCGCGTTCCGCCCCCTCAAGGTGAGCCGAACTGAAATCTTGTCGCCAATTTTCATGATTCGACCTCCGGCGCCAGCGCCAGTTCGACACGTTCCAGGGCGTCCAGCGCCCGGCTGATGCAGCGGTGCTCGCGCAACTGCCGAATGGCGTAACGCACGTCGGTCAGCAGGCTCGGCACCTGATCCTCCAAGCGGTTTTCCAGATCTTCCAGAATCAAATCGACCGTCGTTTCAGACATTTTCGTTCTCCAAAAAGCCTCAAAAGGAATCAAACCTGGTCGTTGGCCAGCGCCTCC
>JAHFTH010000056.1 GCA_023269445.1 Lacunisphaera sp. | reverse complement strand
GTGCAATCTGTGGTGGCGCGATTCCTGAAGACGAACGGGAGCGTGCTCGTCTGACGGAGCGTAACGAGGCTGCACTGTTCGCGCTTTTTAAGGAATACAAGCTTCGGATTAGCGAGGAAGCCCCCGAATGCATGTTTAGTTACCTTATCCGGAAACCGGGTTAGGGCTATGACGCAAGGGCCGCACTCCCTCCTTGCCAAAAGGCGGGCTGCCGGGCCATTCATAGCGGGTTAATCCCATGGCTCTTATCGTCCAAAAATACGGCGGCACCTCGGTCGGCGACACCGACCGGATCAAGAACGTTGCCCAACGCATCAAGGCTTCCCGGGCGGAAGGCCACAGCCTCGTCGTCGTGGTGTCGGCTCGCTCGGGCGTCACCAACGAGCTGATCGCCCGCGCCAAGGCCATCAACGACCGGCCCGACACGCGCGAGATGGATATGCTGCTCGCCATCGGCGAGCAGGAGACCATCGCGCTCACCGCCATGGCGCTCCACGCCGTCGGGGTGCCGGCCGTTTCCTACACCGGCGCCCAGGCCGGTATTTTCACCGACGAGGTTTTCACCAAGGCCAAGATTCAGAAGATCAATCCCAAGCCCATCTTGAAGGATCTCAAGGCGGGCAAGGTCGTCATCGTCGCCGGCTTCCAAGGCATCAATGAGGCCGGCCAGATCACCACGCTCGGGCGGGGCGGTTCCGACCTCACCGCGATCGCGCTCGCAGCCGCGTGCAAGGCGGACAAGTGCGAGATCTTCACCGACGTCGACGGCGTCTACACCGCCGATCCGCGCATCGTGAAGACCGCCCGCAAGATTGACGAGATCAGCTACGACGAGATGCTCGAGCTCGCCAGCCTCGGCTCCAAGGTCATGCAGTCCCGCTCCGTGGAGTTCGCCAAGAAATACGGAGTCGTTTTCGAAGTCCGCAGCAGCTTTAACCAAAACCCAGGAACCATCGTGAAAGAAGAAGTCGCTTACATGGAAAAAGTCGTCGTCCGCGGCGTCGCCGTCGACAAGGACCAAGCCAAGGTTGTCATCAGCAACCTGCCGGACAAACCCGCCTCGGCCGCGACCATCTTCACGGCGCTGGCCGACGCCAGCATCAACGTGGACATGATCGTCCAGAACGTCGCCCACACCGGCGGCGTGGACCTGACCTTCACCGTCCAGCGCGACGACGCGCAGAGCGCCGTCAAGGTGTTGCCCGCGGTTTTGAAAAAACTGGGCGGCGGCGAAGTGAAAGCCTTCGACAACATCGCCAAGCTTTCCGTGGTCGGCGTCGGCATGCGCACGCACGCCGGTGTGGCCGCGACGCTGTTCACCGCGCTCGGCGAGGCCGGCATCAACATCCAGCTCATCGGCACCTCGGAGATCAAGATCACCGTGGCCGTCGACCGCGCCAAGGCCGACGAGGCCATGCGCGCCGCGCATGCGGTGTTTGGATTGGATAAGTGACACGACGCTCCGTCGTCGTGTCATCCTGAGCCCGCAATGCGGGTGAAGGATCCAGAAATGACGTGCAGGCCGCTGGATTCTTCGCTTCGCTCAGAATGACAGCAAACGAACGATGAAATACATCTCCACCAGAGGCCAGACCGACCCCGTAAGCTTCACCGAGGCGGTGGCCATCGGCCTCGCACCCGACGGCGGGCTGTTCTTGCCGGAGAGACTGCCCGACATCTCGCCGCGGCTCGCGGCGTGGAGGAACCTGAGCTACGCCGAGCTCTGCCTCGAATTTCTGAAGAACTTTGCCACGGACATCCCTGAGGAAGTGCTGGAGCGGCTGATCCACCGGTCCTATGCGACTTTCACGCATCCCGACATCGCTCCGCTGCGAAAGATCGATGACCGGCTGCACATCCTGGAGCTGTTTCACGGGCCGACACTGGCCTTCAAGGATTTTGCGCTGCAGTTCCTCGGCAATCTCTATGGCTGGCAATGCGAGCAAAGCGGCAAGAGCATCAACGTGCTCGGCGCCACGTCGGGCGACACCGGGGCCGCCGCCATCCATGGCCTGCTCGGCAAGCCGCGCACGGGTATCTTCGTCCTTTATCCCGAGGGTCGAGTGTCGCCGCTGCAGGAGCGCCAGATGACCTGCACCGGTGCGGCCAATGTTCACGCCATCGCCATCGACGGCAGTTTCGACGACGCCCAGCGCGTATTGAAAGACATCTTCGCCAACAAGACCTTTGCGTCCGAGCACCGATTGTCCGCCGTGAACTCGATCAACATCGCCCGCGTGCTGGCGCAGTCGGTCTATTATCTTTATGCGTGGCTGCGTCTGCCCGAGTCCGACCGGCTGAATGTGGAGTTCGTCGTGCCGACCGGAAATTTCGGCAATGTCTTCGCCGGGTGGCTGCTCCAGCAGATGGGGGTGCCGATAGTGGGCTTCAAGGTCGCGACGAACCGCAACGACATCCTGCACCGGTTGTTCACGACCGCCGAGTATCGCAGCGGCGAAGTGCACCCGAGCCTCGCGCCGTCGATGGACATCCAAGTGGCGTCGAATTTCGAGCGCTTCCTCTACTACGCGCTCGACGAAAACCCCACGCGGGTCTGCACGGTCATGGCGCAGATCAAGGCGACGGGTTCCTACCGGTTCGATCTGCTTAACAAGTCCATTTTCAGTTCCTCCTCGGCGACCGACGTGGAGATCACGGAGATCATCCACCGGATCCACGAGCGCTACCGCTACATCGTCGATCCGCACACGGCTTGCGCTTTCAAGGATATCAATCCGCAGCGCGTGAGCATCGTGCTGGCCACGGCGCACCCGGCGAAATTTCCCGATGCCATCTCCGCCGCCCTCGGCCAGGCCCCGACCGCCCCGGCGCTGGAAGACCTTAAGTCGCGGCCGATCATCAAGCACCGGCTGCCGGCCGACGCGACGGCGATCAAGGATTTCATCGCGCAGCGCGCGATCTGACGTCCGGCCTGTTCGCGCGTTCAAAAATAACCGAGCACCGTGTAAAATATAGCCCAAGGATTGCGCTCGCGCACAGCTGGGAGCCGCGCACGCTATCAACTATCTTGAAACTCCGCATTCCGTTCGACCGTATCAACTGGGTTAACAGCTCGTTCCTCATCGGCACCGCCGTGATCACCTGCACCGCCGTGCCGCTGTATCTGTGGTATTACGGCGTGGACGCTTTCCAGGTGGCGATGTTCTTTGCTTTTTTCATCGCGACCGGCCTGAGCATCACGCTCGGTTATCACCGTCTTTTTGCTCACGTCGCCTTCCAAGCCCATTGGCCGGTGCGCCTCGCCACGCTGGTCTTCGGCGCGGCGGCTTTTGAGAACTGTGCGCTGGCCTGGGTCTCCGACCACCGCCGCCATCACAAACATGTCGATCACGACGACGATCCCTACGACATCTCCAAGGGATTCTGGCACGCGCATATCGGCTGGATTTTATTCAAACTCGATCCCAAGCCACCGTGGGACAACGTCGCCGACCTGAGCAAGGACCGGTTGGTTCTCTGGCAGCAGCGTTTCTATGTGCCGATCGCGGTCGGGGTCGGCTTCGTGCTCCCGGCCCTGCTCGGCTATCTGCACAACGGCTGGCTCGGTGCGCTCGGCGGCTTGCTGCTCGCCGGCGTGGCCCGGGTGACGGCTGTGCAGCACATGACTTTCTTCATCAATTCGCTCTGCCACACGATCGGCAGCCAGCCCTATTCGAACAAGTGCAGTGCGCGCGACAGCTGGATCATGGCGATCTTCACCTTCGGCGAAGGCTACCACAATTATCACCACGAGTTTCAGCATGACTACCGCAACGGGATCAAATGGTGGCACTGGGATCCCACCAAGTGGACCATCTGGACGCTGGAGAAGGTCCGCCTCGTGAGCGGCCTGCGTCGCGTGTCGGAGGAAAAGGTGCTGCTCGCCCAGCTGACGGACACCCGCCGCCGCCTCGGGGAGAAGCTGACCTGCCCGAAGATCAGCGCCAACGCCCGGCTCCACGCCCTTTTGCAGTCCTCGGACGCCAAGCTTCATGAATTGGGCGAGCGCTGGACCGCCGTGAAAGCGCAGTATGCCGAGAAAGCCGGTGCGATGAAGGCCGAGTATGCCGAACGCGCTTCCGTCCAGCTCGACGAGGCGCGCGCGGCGCTTACCGAGATGCGGCGCGAGTTGCATCAGGCGCTTCGCCTGCTGGAACACGCCGGCGCCGTCGCCTGAGACAGGCTTCGGATTTGAACTGCAGGGCGGGGTCGCTGACCCCGCCTTTTTACTATCCGGCTTCTTGCGCAGGGATATTGTTCGGAAGCCGGAAAACCAGAAATTCTCCGCGGATAACGCAGATGGACGCGGATAAAGCAGATTTTGATCAATCCGCGGCGATCCGCGTCATCCGCGAGAAATGTTTTTTAAGGCCGGCTCACAGCATTGGGGCGAGCAGGCGGGCGATCTCCTCCCGGATGGTAGGCAGCAGGCGCTGCGAGGACTTCGGCGCGGGCATGGGCTTGGACTGCGCAAAGACCTCTTCCATCCACCGCGTCAGTTGCCGCGTGTCCGCTGCGGAGTAGGTGAGCGCACCAACCTCGAAGTTCACAAACAGGCTTCGCATGTCGAGGTTGGCCGAGCCCCAGAGCCCGACCGCTCCGTCCACGAGGATGAGCTTGGCATGGTTCATCCCCGGGCCGTAGAGCAGCACCTTGACGCCGGCGGCGCGCAGATCGCGCAGGTGCTGGCGGCGGGCCAGGTCGGTGATGAAGTGGTTGGACTTGGCGGGCACGACGAGCCGGATGTCGATCCCGGCGCGTGCCTGCACCATGAGCGAGCGTTGCAGCACCTCGTCGGGAATGAAGTAGGGCGTGATAATCCACACGCTGCGCTCGGCCTGCTGCACGAGTGAGAGAATGCCCTCGTAGAGCGGATCACCCGCCACGTCGGGACCGCTGGTGACGATCTGGATTTCACTTTCGCCGACGGACGCGGACACCGCGACAGGCAGCTCCGCGCGGAGACGTTCCAACGGCTGGCCGCTGGCGAAGCACCAGTCGGTGATAAAAATCTCGTTGAGCACGCTGACGGCCGGGCCCTCGAGGCCGGCGCCGAAGTCGCGCCAGCGGCGTTTGAGCGGAGTCGGTCCCATGTATTCGCTGGCGAGGTTGCGCCCACCGAGTGCGGCGAGGCGGTGATCGAAGATGGCGATTTTGCGATGATTGCGCAGGTTGGCCGAGCCGCGGGTCTGGAGCGGCATGACCGGCATGAACTTGGCGACTTCGCCGCCGGCCTGGCGCAGCGGGTCGCAGAAACCGCCGCTGCTCATAAAACAACCAAGGGAGTCGAGCAGCAGGCGCACCTTGACGCCCTCCTTCGCGCGCTGGGCGAGGAGCTTGATGATGCGTTTGCCCACGGCGTCGCGGCCGAGGATGAAGGTCATGAGGTGGATGGTGTGCTTGGCCTCGCGGATATGCTGCTCGAGCTGGGCAAAGGCTTCCTCTCCCGTGGTGATGAAGTGCACGCGGTTGCCACCGACGGGCGGGCAGGCACCGTTCAGAGTCAGCACGCGGGCGGCAAAGGTGTCGGCGGAGGCGGCAGGGGGTCCGTCAGGGAGGAGGGGACAGAGCCGGGCCTTGCGCGCCGCCAGTTTCTTGATCTTTCGTCCGCCGAACAAAAGGTAGAGCGGCACGCCGAGCCAGGGGATGAATGCGATGGCGAACAGCCAGGCGAAGGTGTTGCCGGGTTGTTTGCGTTCGCTCATCAGGCGCGCGATGGCCAGGAACGCCAGAAGGAAGCCCAACACGGTCAGCAAGTGGGGCAGAAGAGCGCTGCTGATCGGGTGTTCCCGCACTGATTCATAGACCTGCCTGAGCGTTTCCATCACGGGCTTAGACTCGTGGGGCCGGGCGAAGTTGGCAAGCGGGGCGAATTAACTGCGGGGTGCCCAAAGCAAAAATCCCGCCGCCTTTTGGGGCGACGGGACTTTTGTAAAGTGGTGGTGGAGACTGGAGTCGAACCAGTGAACGGCAAAGCCGAAATGATTTACAGTCATCGTCCTTTGACCACTTGGATACTCCACCAAACCAAAATGAACGGTGAAGGTATGGGGGCGTTTCGAGCTTTGCCAAGCGGTTTTTTCCAAATCCACCAGTCGGGCTAAAGCACGCCCGCTTCGCGGAAACTGTAGTAGCCCGTCCCGCGCGGATCGGTGGCCGCCTGGCCCACGATCACGTGGTCTTGCAGGTCGATATCGAGGGTCTTGGCCGCCTCGCGCAACTGCCGGGTGACCTGCACATCGGCCGCGCTGGGGCTGGGATCGCCGCTCGGGTGGTTGTGCACACAGACGACGGCGGTCGCCCCATGGTGGATGACCTCGCGAAAGATTTCCCGGGGATGAGCCAGGCTGCTGGTCGCCGTGCCGGACGTGACCTCGACTTGCTTGATCAGGCGGTTCTTCCGGTTGAGGCACAGCACCCAGAATTTTTCCACCGCCAGCCCCGTGATCAGCGGGCGGAAGTAGGCGTAGATCAGCTCGGGGCGGTTGAGCACCGGGTTGGGGTCGGCGGCCGAGCTCATGACCCGGCGGGCAAGCTCCATGACGGTGATCAACTGGAGGGCCTTGACGTGGCCGATGCCCTTGATCTTGCGGAAGTCCGCCTCGCGCCAGCGCGTGAGCCCGGCCAGCGAACCGGCCTCGGTGATCAGTTGCTGGCTCATGCCGACGACACTCAGGCCTTTCTTTCCACTGCGGAGCAGCATGGCCAGCAGTTCAGTGTCGCTCAGCGCACCGGCCCCGTGTTTCTCAAGGCGTTCCTGCGGACGCTCGCCCACCGCGAGGTCTTGGACGCGCGGGGTCGGATAGGGATTGGGACTCATGGGCCGGGTGCTTTGCCCGCTGGCCCGCGAGCTGCGCACTTAGAAGTGCTTCACGTAGGCGTTGCGTCGGAGTTTCTCCAGCCAGCGCTCGGTCGCCTTGCGGGAGCCCTGCTGGATGAGTGCCTTCTCGATCTCCGGGCGGACCTCGTCAATCGACTGGGTGCCGGCAAATTTCCGATCTTCGACGAAAAACAGAAAAGCGCCCTCCGGGGTGATGAGAGGGTCGTTGTGCTCGCCTTTCTTGAGGGTGAAAATGGTGTCGCTGAATTCCTTGCGCAGGTCGGCCCGGCGCTGCCAGCCCCAGTCGCCGCCTTTGCCCTTGCGGGAATCCTGACTGTATTTGCGGGCGAGATCGCCGAACTCGGCGCCTGCGACCAGCTCGGCCACGATTTTATCAGCCTTGGCGCGAAGCGAGTTGTCAGTGTCTTCGGGCGTGCGGGCGATCTGGATCAGACGCAGGTGAACAGTGTCCTCCTGGTTGAAGCGCTCTTTGTTTTCGTTATAGAAGGCCTCGATGCGCACCGGACTGACCGTGCTGCCCGTCTTGGTCTGCTGCTGGCGCATGTAGCTGTAAATCATGTCCTCTTCCAGTTCCCGGCGGTAGTCCTTCTGGGAAATCCCGCGCGAGCGGAGATAGGCGAGGTATTTGCTGCGATCACCGTCGAACTGGGTGATGATCGTCTCGGCCAGTTGGTTGTCGATGTAGCTGGCGGGGACTTTGCGTTTTTCGTCCTTGTAGAATTCCTTCACGATCAGGACGCGGTCGATGAGGTTCTGAATGACATCCTCCTGCAGGGACTCGAGTTTCTCGTTAAATTCCTGCTCGTTGCGGCTCTGCTTTTGGATTTCGGGGATGAGCGGTCCGATTTCACGGCGGACGTCATCCACCGTGATGATCTTCTCCTCGGCGATGGCCACGATTCCGTTGGCATAGCGCAAGTTAAGATTATCTCCGGGGCCGGCGGCCGGCTGGGCCTGCGCGGTCAGAACAGCTCCCAAGAGTGAGACGGAGGCGAGGAGGGTGGAACGAGGACTGCGGAGACTCATGAAGCGGGGAGATTGTGCAGGAATGTGATTATTTCTTTCAACCTTGCAAGGGGGGTGGGGGCGGTCAAGCGGGGAAACCGGCTGCTCATTTGGATGAAATCGTCGCGGCGGCCTGAATTGCGGAGGCACTTCAGGCGGTTGCCCTCGGTTTCGACGGACAGGAGGCCCTTTTGTTCCGCTCTCGTGCGGATTTCGGTCACGAGCAGCAGGGCGCGCACTGGCTCCCCGAACTTGCCAAAGCGGTCCCGCAGCTCCTGCTCCAGATCCCGGACGTGCTTGGGGCTCTCGGCCATCGCCAGCCGCCGGTAGAAATCGATGCGCAGGCGGGTCTCGCCGATGTAGTCCGGGGTCAGCCGGGCTTGGACGCGGTCGATCACGCCCTCGCTGCGCTCCGCCTGCCGCAGGGCGCTGAAGCTGCCCGTGGCTTCGGTGCGGGTGGAGTCGGCGCCCTCGCCGACGAAGACGAAATCGAGCTTTACGCTGGCGCGCACCCGGGCCGCCGCCTTGTCGCCCTTGAGCCGGGCCACGCTCTGGCGGAGCAACTGGCAATACAGCTCGAAGCCCACGCCGACGATGTGGCCGCTCTGCTCCGCGCCGAGGAGATTGCCCGCGCCGCGCAGCTCCAGGTCGCGCATCGCGATCCGGAATCCCGCGCCGAGCTGGTTGTGCTGGCGGATCGCCGTCAGGCGCTGCCGGGCGACGTCGAGCAACTTCGTGTGCCGGTGCAGCAGCAGGTAGGCGTAGGCTTGGTGCTTGAAGCGGCCGACGCGTCCGCGCAGCTGGTAGAGCTGCGACAAACCGAAGCGGTCGGCGCCCTCGATGATGAGCGTGTTGCAGTTCGGGATGTCCAGGCCGCTTTCGATGATCGTGGTGCAGACGAGCACCTGGTATTTGCCCGCGACGAAATCGGTCATCATTCGCTCCAGGCCGTCCGCACCCATCTTGCCGTGGCCGACGCCGATGGTGACGTCGGGCAGCAGTTCGCGCAGGCGCGCGGCGACGAGATCGATGCTCATGACCCGGTTGTGGAGATAGAACACCTGGCCGCCGCGCCGGATCTCGTGCTGAATGGCTTCGACCACGAGCTTCTGGTCGTAGCTTTTGACGATGGTCTGGATCGGTAGGCGGTTGACCGGGGCGGTCTCGATCGTGCTGAGGTCGCGCGCGCCGGTGAGGGCGAGGTAGAGGGTGCGCGGGATCGGCGTGGCGCTCATCGAGAGCATGTCCACGTGCGCCCGCCAGCGCTTGAACACCTCCTTGTGCTTCACGCCGAAGCGCTGCTCCTCGTCCACGATCACGAGACCCAGCTCCTTGAACTTCACGTCGGCCTGCACAAGCCGGTGCGTGCCGATGATGATGTCGATCTTGCCCTCGGCCAGCGCGGCGAGGATGCCCTGCTGCTCCTTGCGCGTGCGGAAACGGCTGAGCATTTCGATCGCGACCGGGTAGCCGGCCATGCGCTCGCGGAAAGTATTCAGGTGCTGCTGCGCGAGCACGGTCGTCGGCACCATCACGGCGACCTGTCGGCCGCCCATCACGGCCTTGAACGCGGCGCGGATCGCCACCTCGGTCTTGCCGAAACCGACATCGCCGCACAGCAGCCGGTCCATCGGCCGCGTGCGTTCCATGTCGGCCTTGGCGTCCACGATCGCCTTCATCTGGTCGGGTGTCTCGGTAAACGGAAAAGCCGCTTCGAATTCCTTCTGCCACACCGTGTCCTCGGCGAAGGCGTGCCCGGGTTGCGCCTCGCGCTTGGCTTGGATCGCGAGCAGTTCGGCGGCGAGATCGAGCGTGGAACGCTCGGCGGCCTGCCGGGCTTTTTCCCAGCGGCCCGAGCCCACGCGGCCCAGCTGGGGCTTCGCCTTCGAAAGGCCGACGTAACGGCTGATCAGGTGCGACTCCTGCAGCGGGACGTGCAGCGTCACCTTGTCGTCGAATTCCAGCGAGATGACCTCGCGCACGCCGTCCTGCGTCTCGAGCTTGGTCAGGCCGCGGTATTGGGCGATGCCGTGCTGGAGATGGACGACAAAGTCGCCCTCGACCAGCTCGGAGAAGTCCAGCAGCTGGTCCACCGTGGACTGGGCGGCGATGGCGCGCTTCGGCGCGGACCGGCGCGCGCGCCGCCGACCAAAGATCTCGGTCTCACTGACGACGACGAGGCCTTTGGGGCCGTCCTTCGTGTGGCGGTTGGTTTGCCGGAAGCCCTCGCTTAGCGTTCCGCGCAGGAAGCGGGGCGTGAGTTTCTTCAGGGCCTTGTCCTCGGCCAGCAATTCGCGGACGCGCTGCTCCTCGCCTTCCTTGGAAATGACGAAATCAACCGCGTAGCCCTCCTGCTGCCACGCGGCGACTTTCTCCAAGAACTGCCGCCGGGCCTCCTCCTCGGCCAGCAGACGCTCGTGGGCGATCAGTCGCTCCTCCGGATAGGTGCGGTGATGCACCAGCGATTCGGTGTCCCAGGTTTCCTCGCGGGTCGCGTGGTCAAACAGATCGCTGGCGAGGTCGAGGTCACCGAGCCCGAACAGGCCCGCGCAGGATTGGGTTAGCTGGGATAGAAATTGAGGTAGGGCGCGACCGCTGGGCGCGCCGTGTTCAACATCCGGCGGGCCCAGCGGTCCCGCCCTACCTGTATCCTGCAAATCAAAGAGCTCCTCCAGCGCCTTGGGCTCGAGCAGCACGGTGTGCGCGGCCGGGTTCAGGTAATCGAGCAGGCTGGCCGAGGGTGCGGTGGTGTGCCCGTGCGGCGCGGCGGTGAGCGTGAGGGCCGCCACGGATTCGCCCGAGCGCTGCGTGACCGGGTCGAGGGTGCGGATGTCCTCGAGGGTATCGCCGAAGAAATCCAATCGGTAAGGCTGGTGGGCGGTGATGGGATAGATGTCCACGATGCCGCCGCGCACGGCGTATTGGCCGGGAGCCTCGCACACGGCCTCGCTGTCGTAGTCGTAGGCATGGAGCAATTCGAGCAGACCCTTGAACGGACGCGACTCACCGCGTTGCAAGCTGGCCTCGCGTGACGCGAAATCGGCCACCGCCGGCACGGGTTGCAACAAAGCACCCGGCGTGGCGAGGATGAGCAGCGGCGAACCGCCAGGGGCGCGCAGCTTGCTGAGCACCGCGAGCCGGTCGCTCGCGGCGTTGAAGGTCTCGCGCAGTTCGCGGTTGTCGGCCTGGGTTTCGGGAAAGGCGAGGATCTCCAGCGCAGTCTGGTTGCCACTGGCCGAGTGAAACAGGGCAATGTCCTCGGCGAGCGAGTCCGTCAGCGCGGCCTCCTCGTGGAGCACCAGCCAGACGGGAGCCGGGTGTGTCCGGACGAGTTCCGCCAGGGCATGGGGGTGCGCTGCCGGACAAACTCCGGTGATCCTGACACGCGGAAGGGAAGACTGGTCTGACATTAACCTACCGCACCATGTCATTCTGAGCGCGGCAAAGTCTAGCCTGGAAGGCTGGTATTACATCCATCCCAAACTGGCTGGTCTGGGTATAACTTCTGCCCGAATGTGGGAGGGGCTTTATGCCCCGACTTTTTCAGCTGCGAGAGTGTCATGTCGGGGCGTAAAGCCCCTCCCACATTCAAGCCATCCGACTCAACCGAAATTTGCCGCGCTCCACCTATTGACCGCTTCGCAACGTCGCCAGCGCCACGCGGGCGGCGGCTTCCTCGGCCACTTTCTTCGACGGGCCGGAGCCGGAGCCGAGCTTCTTGTTATTGAGTAGCACCTCGACTTCGAAGATGCGGGCGTGGCGTGGACCGGTGGTGGCACTGACCTCGTAGCGCAACGCAACGTTGCCGTGCTCGGGCTGCACCAGCTCCTGCAGGCGGCCCTTGGGATTCTCGGCGTCCTCTGACAACACGAGGCGTTCGCTCAGCGGGCCATACCAGCCGAGCACGAGCGTTTGCGTGGTGGCGAGGTCACTGTCGAGGTAGATGGCGCCGACCAGCGCTTCAAAGGCATCCTCCAAAATCGAGGCGCGGCTGCGGCCGCCGGCCGTCTCCTCGCTTTTGCTGAGGCGCAGGCTGGCGTCGAGGCCGAGGTCACGGGCCATCTGCGTCAAGAACTCGCCCTTGGAAAGGACCGCCCGGCGGCGGCTGAGCACACCCTCGCGTTCGGTGGGATAATCGCGGTAGAGCGCGGCGGTGAGGATAAATTGCAGGACGGAATCGCCGAGGAACTCAAGGCGCTGGTTGTGCGGTGCCGCGGCGGGATCGTCCTGCAGGTAGGAGCCGTGGGTCAACGCCTCGACCAGCAGCGTCGGCTCCCGGAACGGGTAGCCGATTTTCTTTTGCAGAGCGGAAAATTTGGCGGGTTGAGCCATGGGTTCAGGAGCTGGCGCTGGAATAGCGGCGAAGCCCGCGGTGGAAAATGACGACCGCGAGGGTGAACCAGATCACTGTGATCGCCAGCAGCCAGCCGACAATCTGGAGGTCAAAACCATGGAGGAGAATGCTGGCCGGGGCGTTGCTGACGACGACGACCGGGAGAATCCAGACGAAGGCCATGTTGGCCAGACCGTGGAAGGCCTGGCGTGGCAGGCGGGAAAATTCACTGAGCGTGAAGTAGCTGCCCTCGATGCCCTGCACGCTGGTGATCCAGAACGCCGGCGCGATGCACAGCACGAGCATGCTGTAGTGGATGATGACGCCGCAGGCGATCAGCAGGACGTAGAGCGCGAGATCCAGGGCACCCGGATGCAGCCCGAGCTGGCGCGCCGAGTAGATGACGACGGACGTGGCCACGAGGGAGTTGATGAGGCTGTCGGGATCAATCTTTCGCGTCGTGGCCGTGAACATCACGTTGCCCGGCTGCGCGAGGTAGAAGTCGAAGTGACCGCTGCGGATGTTGCGTCCCATCTCGAAGATGCTGCTCCAGAAAAACCCCATCAGGAAACGCTGGATCAGCATCGAGGTGCCGACGAGGAGCATCATCTCGTATTTGGTCCAGCCGGCCACCGTGGCGGTGTGCTGGTAGATGACGGAAACCATCAGGAGGTTGACGCCCATCCAGAACAGCTCGACCAGCGCCCAGACGAAGAAATCGCCGCGGAACATCAGCGTCCGCATGATCGAGTAGCGGGCCGAGGTGAACCAGAGACGGGCGTAGTGGGCGAGGGAGTCCATGTTATATCATTCTCGTAATCATACCCCTTCTCGTTCTCTCCGGGCGAACCAGAGAGAAAGAGTAAGAGAACGAATAACGAGAAAGAGTTTAGTCATACTATCCGCCGACGGCGGTGTGGAGGCGCAGGCCGCGCCGCCAGAGAAGCTGGCCGAGGGCGAGGATCACCACGACCCAACCGGCCTGGATGACGAGGCCGTTGAGCGCCGCGGCCGGGTCGTTGAGCCGGCCGGTGAAAATCGCGACGGGGAAATACATCTGGTAGTAATAGGGCAGGTATTGCGAAATTTTGAAAAGCCACTCGGGCATCAGGTCGAGCGGGAAGATCTGGCCGCCGAGCACCGACTCGAGAGCCATGGAGAGAATTACCAAGCCTTGGATCTCAAGGAACCAAAAGCTCATCAGGCCGAAACAGTAGGCGATGCCGAACTGGATGAGCGCGGACATGACCAGCGCGGGCAGACCGATGCCGAGCCGCCACAGGTCGACGGGCAGCACGAGGTAGTCCTTGAGCAGGGGATAGCTGATGATCACCGGCAGCAAGATGAGCAGGCCGGTGACGAGCCGCGCCGAGAGATAGATGCTGAAGCGGTAGGCGAAGTAGTTGACCGGTTTGAGCAGGAACTGGTTGATCAGGCCGTTGCGGATGTCCTCGCTGATCTGGTAGTCCTCGTTGAACGCGCCGATCATGAACTGCACGACAATGAGCGCCACGAAGTAGGTGAAGGTCTGCGCGAAGTTGAAGCCGCCGATGACGGAGCTGCCCGTGTAGGCGGCGCTCCAGAGGATGAACACCACGATCAGGTGGAAGAACGAGAAGAAGCCGCGGATGGCGAAGTTCACCCGGTAAACCAGGTTGCTCTGCAGGCCGACGGAGAAGACGGCGCGGTATTTGTTCAGGGTGGCGAGCATGGCAGAGGACAGAAGTCAGAGGACAGACGGGAAAATCGCAAGCAGGCTGTCAGTTGGAGGGCTCGCGTCCCTGCGAGCCGTGCCAGTGGCCGGAAGCGGCCCGCCGGGACGCGGGCCCTCCAGGAAATCATTTTTCGGTCAACCCGAAGCGCTCGGCGACTTCCTTGCCGAGGGCGCGATAGGCGATGGCGCCGGGCCCGTGCGGATCGTAGGTAAAGATGGGCTGGCCGAAGCTGGGGGCCTCGCTCAGCCGGACGGTGCGCGGGATGAGGGTATCGAAGAGCTTGCTCGAGAGATGTTGCCTGACTTCGTCCACGACCTGTTTGGAGAGGTTGGTGCGGCTGTCGAACATCGTCATGACGATGCCGCCGACATCGAGCGCGGGGTTGACGCCGGCGCTCTTGAGGCGCTCGACAACCTTGAGAATCTGACCGAGGCCCTCGAGGGCCATGTATTCGCACTGCAGCGCGATGAGCAGGTGGTCGGCGGCGGCGAGGGAGTTCATCGAGAGCATGCCCAGTGCGGGCGGGCAATCGATGATGATGGCGCGGTAGCCGCCGGAGTTGCGCAAGGGCTCGAGCACCGAACGCAGGCGCATGAGGTAGTTGGGCTGCTGGGCCAGCTCGATCTCGATGGCGGCGAGGTCCACCTCGGAGGGGATCAGCGCCAGGTGCGGCCACGCGGTAGGAGTCAGCATCTCGAACGCGC
>JAHFTH010000248.1 GCA_023269445.1 Lacunisphaera sp. | reverse complement strand
TAACCGGTAATCGAGATCGAACTGGTCAAAAACAAGATTGGATTCGAGGCGTCCCAGTTCACGGAAGATGGCCGCATTGGTCGTGCCGAGCTCTACGGCCCGGTTCCAGTGCTCGCGCGCGAGGTCGTTTTCATTCTCCTGAAACGCGACCGTGCCCAACAGCTCGCTCAACCTGATGTCAGGCTGCTTGGAAAGAGCATCGCGGATCACGAGGTTGGCATAGGCGCTCTGCGTCATCCGCAGGGAGAGCTCCGCGAGGCGCACCAAGGCCTCATTCGTCGCGACAGGACGGGAGGTGTAGGATGTCTTGGGCGCGATGGTGGGCCGGCGGACCTTCCGACCCATAAACCTGCCATCGTTGATGTAATGCTCCAATTCGCGCAGCAGTGCCGGATAGTCGTAGCCGAGCAGTTCCTTGCACATAATGCGGAATTGCTCCGGCAAGTCCTGGGTCTTCGGCGAGCCGGCGGCGCGGAGGAACAGGGCCATTTTTTCCGGAGGAATCTTGTTCACCCCGTAGCGGCAATAATGCAGGAACGCCCAGGACTGGGCGTAGAAGATG
This sequence comes from Lacunisphaera sp., assembly GCA_023269445.1. GTDB lineage: Bacteria > Verrucomicrobiota > Verrucomicrobiia > Opitutales > Opitutaceae > Lacunisphaera. The sequence goes on along the minus strand of JAHFTH010000248.1, from coordinate 3,761 downwards.
CCGGCGTGACCCGAGTCTCGGAAAACCGCCGAATCGTATCCGACGGCGAAAAGCTGCTCGAAGGGCATCATGCGGCCCCGGCGCAATTCAGTGATCCGATCGACCACCGGTTGTCCCAGTTGCAGCCATTCTTTGTCTTCGTCGATGGTGGAAAACAGCTCGGCCACCCCTTCGTTGAACCACGGTGCCGGGCTCTGCTCGGTGATCCGGAAGAGATAATGGATATATTCGTGGTAGACCACCTGGCGGGCGTCGCTCCGGTTGCGCGCCGGCGCAAGGGTGATCACGGTGCGGTCGGGGTAATTGCTGCAGAACCCCGCGAACCGCACGTTGCCTCCGCGGTAAATGGTGGGCTTGTAACCGTTGAAGTCGTCCTCGTCGTCGAAGTAGTAGATCGTAACGGGCTGCGGCAGCCGCACCGTCAGCTTGAAAGTATCGAGAAAGACCGCGCGCAATAATTCCATCTTCTCGAGCACATCGCGTGAGTCGCGGTCCCCGTTGGCGCTGTAGAGCTCGAAGTTCGGCGACTGGTAATACTGCCATTTCCGTCCCAGTCCGGGGAAAATCTCGCCCTTGGCGGCCCGTAACAGGGGAACCAATAGGGCAAAACCGACAAGGAAGATGCTCAACCGGCGAAGCGACACGACAGTGAATGGTTAGGGCCCGTGACGGCACGGTGAAGTGCGCGACTGTTCCGGCAAGGAAGAAAACCAGCCAGCCAGCTGACTACGCGTCGAAGCCGAGCGCTTTCACGACGGCGTCGTAGGTGATGCGGCCGTTACGGGTGTTCACGCCCTTGGCGAGGCCCTTGTGCTCGCTGAGTGCGCGCTCGACGCCCTTCTGCACCATCATGGCGACGAACGGCTCGGTCGCTTGCGTGAGGCCCATCGTCGAGGTGCGGCCGACCAACGCCGGCATGTTGGGCACCGCGTAGTGAATAACGCCGTGTTCCTGATAAGTCGGCTTCTGATGCGAGGTCGCCCGAATGGTTTCGATGCAGCCGCCTTGGTCGATGGCAATGTCCACGATCACACTGCCGGGCTGCATGCGCGCCACCATTTTCTCGGAGACCACGATCGGCGCCTTGGCGGCGGGAATCAGCACCGCGCCGATCAGCAGATCCGCGTCGGCCACGGCGTGCTCGATGTTGGCGGGGTTGGACATGAGGGTGACGATCCGGCCGCGATACTCAGTGTCGAGCGCCTCGAGCTTGCGGGTGTCGAGGTCGAGCACCGTCACGCGCGCGCCCATGCCGGCCGCCATCTGCACGGCGTGCGCGCCGGAGTTGCCCGCGCCGACCACGACGACATGGCCCGGCATCGTGCCGGGAATGCCGCCGAGCAGCACGCCCGAGCCGCCGTGCTGCGACTGGAGAAAATAAGCGCCGACCTGGATCGAGAGCCGGCCGGCGATCTGTGACATGGGCTTGAGCAGCGGGAAAGAACCGTCCACGCCCTCGACCGTCTCGTAGGAAATACCGAGGATGCCTTTGCGGCAAAGTTCCTTCGCCAGCTTCGGGCCGGCGGCGAGATGGAGATAGGTGAAGAGCGTCTGGCCCTGCTGCATCAGGCCGTATTCGGCCTCGAGCGGCTCCTTGACCTTGAGGATCAGGTCGGCGCTTTTCCAGACCTTGGCGGCGGTCGGCACGAGGGTCGCACCGGCGGACTTGTATTCAGGGTCGACGAAGCCGGCGCTGAGGCCGGCGGACTTCTCGATGAGCACCTTGCCCCCGAGCGCGGTCACGCGCCGGCAGAGGCTGGGCGTCATCGAGACGCGGGTTTCACCGATCTTAATTTCCTTGGGAACTCCGATAGTCATTTGCCGTTATGACACGGGGAAACGCGCCCGATGCAATGCCGGAAGCGCTCATTCCGAACCAACCGTTGCAACCTGTTTGTCATCCTGAACGCAGTGAAGGATCCAGCGGCATGACCGCAACCGGGCGTCATTCTGGATTCTTCGCTACGCTCAGAATGACAGGCTTCTTGGATTTCAGGTAGGGCGCGTTATCCCTAACGCGCCGGGCGAACGGCGGATTAGGGATAATCCGCCCTACCTAAACCCTACCCTTTCTTCTGTGCGGCCACCCACTCCCTGATGTAGGTGTCCAACACGCTGAGCGGCACGGCGCCGTTCTTCAGCACCTCGTCGTGGAAGAGCCGGATGTCGAACTTCAGCCCGAGCTCCTTGGTCGCGTAGGCGCGCAGTTCCTTGAGTTTCAGTTCGCCGAGCTTGTAGGCCAGCGCCTGGCCGGGCCAGACGATGTAGCGGTCCACTTCGACCACGATGTCGTGCTCGGACTTGCCGGCGTTCTCCATGAAAAAGGCGATCGCCTGATCGCGCGACCAGCCGAGCGAGTGCATGCCGGTGTCCACGACGAGGCGGATCGCCCGCCACATCTCGTAGGTCAACTGGCCGAACTTGGCGTAGGGATCCGTGTAGAGCCCGAGTTCTTCGCCGAGGCTCTCCGAGTAAAGCCCCCAGCCCTCGACATAGGCCGTGTAGCCGCCATAGCGGCGGAACTCCGGCAGCTCACCCATCTCCTGCGCGAGTGAAATCTGCAGGTGATGGCCGGGCACGGCCTCGTGGAGCGTGAGCGGTTCCATCTCCCACTTCGGCCGGGTGTTGAGCGCATAGGTGTTGGCGTAGAAATAGCCCGGGCGACCCGTCTCCTGCGAGCCGCCATTGTAGTAGGCCGTGGTCTGGGATTTCTCGGCATAGGTGGGGACCGGGATCACCCCGTAGGTCGAGCGCGGGAGGGTCTTGAAAAGCTTCATCAGCTGCGGGTCGATGCGCTTGGCGATATCGCGGTAGGCCTTGAGCAACTCGTCCTTGTCGGTGAAATAAAATTTCGGGTCGATGCGCAGGTAGGTGAAAAACTCCGGGAGCGTGCCCTTGAAACCGGTGCTGGCCTTCACGCGCTCCATCTCGGCGCGGATGCGCTTCACTTCCGCCAGACCGATATCGTGGATCTGTTGGGCGGTGAGGTCGGTGGAAGTCCGTGTCTTGATGCGCCACGCATACCACGCCTTGCCGTCGGGCAGATCCGACGCCGCGATGGAGGTGCGCGCACCGGGCAGATATTTCTCCGTCAGAAAGGCGTGCAGCCGCTGGTAGGCCGGCCGCACCTCCGCCGTGTAGACCTTCGCCGCCGCCGCGCGCAGCCGCAGACCCTCCTCGCCGGAAACCGTCGACGGTAGCTCTGCGAAACCCTGCAGCAACGGACTTTTCAGCGGTTCATCGGGAATCTGGTTGAGCACCTGCTGGGGCACGTCGCGCAGCGTGATCTGCGGCGGCGTGATCCCCTTGGCGAGGCCCTCCTTCAGCAGCGCGATAGTCTGGTCCACCGCTGCCGGCAGCGCTTGCAGGCGCGCGAGCTCGTTTTCCAACTGGGCCGGCGTGGCGCCGGGCATGACACTGAACATCTGCGCCGCATCCTGCTGGATGCCGTCCATCTGGCTGATCTGCAAAAGCTCGTTGGGAAACCGGTTGCCCTCGACCTCTTCCTCCGTCTGGCGCTTGAAGAGATCGTAGCTCGTCCGGTCCACCGCATTGAGCTGGGCGCGGTCGATGGTCGCCAGCACTGGCAGACCGCGGCTCGCCAGCTGCTTGCGCCGGGCGATGGCCGCCGGCGTCTGATCGGTCCAGCGCGTATCCCCGCCCGGGTAACCGACGTAGGTGGCATACTCCGGGTAAACCGCCATGGTGTAGGCCCAGTCCACACTGAACAGTTCATGCAACCGCGCCGCCTCCGGCGCTTT
>JAHFTH010000247.1 GCA_023269445.1 Lacunisphaera sp. | reverse complement strand
GAGGATTTGCAAAACAAAATCAACACCGTGCAGAACCAGCTCAACGAGCTGCGCGGCGCCGGCGGCAAGGCCTTCAAGACCGTGACGGTCCGCGTCGCCGCCGCTCAGGCCGGCAGCCTCGACGTGTCGCTGGCCTACACCGTCCCCGGTGCCTCGTGGGTGCCGAGCTACGACGCCCGTGTCGCGAGCAGCGAGCGCCTCGTGCAGCTTGATTACTTCGGCATCGTCCGCCAAGGCACCGGCGAGGACTGGAAGGACGTCGCCCTCACGCTCTCGACCGCACGTCCCTCGATGGGTGGGGCCGCTCCAGTGCTGAGCGTGTGGAATCTCGACATCTACAACCCGATCGCGCTGCGCGGTCAGGCTGAGCGCGATGAACGCCAGCGCGGCTACATGGCTAAGGCCGTAAATGCTCCCGCTGCCGTGAACATGCAGAGCCTGACCACGGGCGACAAAGTTGAACTGTCTCCCTTTGAAGTAAGCGCCACTCTCGCCGGCGCCACCATCGAGTCCGGCGCAACCAGCGCGTCGTTCAAGATCGCCGTCAGCGCCAGCATCGCCAGCGACAACTCCCCGCAGAAGGTGCCGGTCACTTCCGCCAACCTCAAGGCCGCGCCGGAATACCTCACGGTGCCGAAGCGCCAGGCTGCGGCGTTCCTGACCTCGAAGGTCGTCAACAGCTCCGACTTCCCGCTGCTCGCCGGCGCGATGAACGTGTTCCTCGACGGCACCTTCGTCGCCACCAGCGGCCTGCGCACCGTCATGAGCGGCGAGAAGTTCGACCTCGCCCTCGGCGTGGACGATGGCATCGCGATCAAGCACAAGCGCGTGTCGAAGTTCACCGAGGAAACCGGCCTGACCAACTCCGGCAAGCGCATCACCTACGAATACCTGCTCACGGTCCAGAACAACAAGAAGACCGCCGAGCGCGTGATCGTCGCCGATCAGGTCCCTCTTTCCCGCAACGAAAAGATCGTCGTGAAGCTCCTCTCGCCCGACGCCAAGGAAGTGAAGCCCACCGACGAGGGCACGCTCAAGTGGACCCTCGACCTCAAGCCCGGCGAGAAGCGCGAGCTGACCGTGAAGTTCACCGTGGACTACGCCAACGACGTCAACGTGGCTGGCCTGGAATAAATGGCCGGACCCCTGACGCTTCTCATGGACAACGGCTCGCTGGAGCCGGCCGCCGCCCTCGCCCTGCGGGCGCTGGCGGTGAAGCTCGGGGAGCGGATCGGTGTGCCGGTCGAACCGGTTTCCCTCCTCCACTCGAGTGCCGTGCCCGCCGAAAAACTGCACGGCACGCCGGCTGAGATCCTGGAACCCGCGCTGGAACGCCGGCTCGCTGCCGGCCAGAATGAGTTTCTGGTCGTGCCGCTGTTCTTCGGTCCGAGCGGGGCGCTGACGGAATACCTTCCCGCCCGCCTCGCCCACCTGCGGAGCAGGCACCCAGAACTCCGTTTCAAAATCGCTGATCCTCTTTTCCAATCCGGCGACGACCGGCTGGCGCGAATTCTCGCCGATCAGGTCCGCGCTGCCGGTTCGCCCGCGCGCCGCGTGGCCTTGGTGGATCACGGTAGTCCGGCCCAAGCGGTCGTGGCCGTGCGCAATCGCCTGGCCCAACAACTCGGCCTGTTGCTCGGATCCGATTTCACGGTCACTCCCTCCAGCATGGAGCGCCGCACCGGTGCCATCTATGATTTTTGCGAACCGTTGCTCGCCACGCTGCTGCGGCAGCCCGGTTGGAATTCAGGCCACGTGACGGTAGCCATGCAGTTTCTCCTCCCCGGGCGGCATGCCCGGCCCGGCGGGGATGTGGCCACCCTCTGTCACGAGGCCGGACTGGCAAGTGGCGGTGCCTTGCGCACGAAAATGTCCGGTCTCGTCGGTGAACATCCGCTCTTGGTCGATATTCTGGCTGATCGGTGGAAGGCCGCGTTGCTTTGATGTGGAGGGTCGGTCTCCTGACCGACCGCGGCCCGTCGGGAGACGGGCCCTCCATAAATTCAGCCCCGCCCCGCCACCCCGGCGTGCAGCGCCGGAATTCCTGCGGCGAAGCCCGAGAGCCGCACCACTTCGCCGATCACGACGAGCGCGCGCTGGCCGATCTGCTCGGCGGTGATCTGCCCGGCGTCGCCCAGTCGCGTGATCACGATTCTTTGGGTCGGCAAGGTTGCTTCACTGATGAGGGCCAGCGGCATATCCGCGGGCATGCCATGCGCGAGCAGGTTGTGCGCGATCTCCGGCAGCCGGCGCACGCCCATGTAGAAGCAAAGCGTCGCCCGCAGTTTGGCGAGAGCGCCCCAATCGAGAGCGGAAGTGTTGGCGGCGCACTGGTGGCCAGTGACGAAGACTACGGCCGAGGAAAAATCGCGATGCGTCAGCGGCAGGCCCGCGACCGCCGCCGAGGCCGTGGCGGCCGTGACCCCGGGGACAATTTCAAAAGGCAGACCGGCAGCACGCAGGGCCTCGATCTCCTCCCCGGCACGGCCAAAGACCAGCGGATCGCCCCCCTTCAACCGAACGACCTTCTTGCCGACGACGGCCAACGAGACCAGCAGGGCGTTGATCTCGTCCTGAGTCGCACTGTGTTTGCCCGCCCGTTTCCCCACAGCGTGCAGCTCGCAGTCAGCCGGGCAGTTTTTCAGCAGTTCGTCGTTGGCCAGTTCATCATAGACGACCGCTTCTGCGCCTTGCAGAAGTTTCCATCCGCGCACAGTGATGAGGTCGGGGGCACCTGGCCCGGCTCCGACGAGCCAGACAAAACCCTTTGATTTGGTTGTGTTTGCGGCTAACATGACTTCATTAGTCAATATGACTTCTTTTAACCTTTACCCTTTGGCTAACAGGAGCAAGCCTTCTCTCAGTCATGTCTGATAAACCTCCCGCTCCTCTTTCCAAGAACGAAGTCCTGAAGCAGCGCATCCCCACGCTGGCCGGCAACATCGCGGCCACCTTGGCCGACCCGGCGGTCGAGAAGTTCTCCGAAGATGACGAACAGTTCATCAAGTTTCACGGCATCTATCAACAGGACGACCGCGATCTGCGCAAGACCGGCAAGAAGTGGCTGGTCATGATCCGTGGGCGCATCCCTGGCGGCGTCATGACGCCGAAGCAGTGGATCACGTTCGACGACCTCGCCACCCAATACGGCAACAACACCCTGCGCGTCACCACGCGCCAGAGCATCCAGTTCCACGGTGTCGTGAAGGCCGGCCTCGGCCCGCTGATCAAGAAGATCAACGACTCGATGCTCTCCACCCTCGCGGCCTGCGGCGACGTCAACCGCAACATCACCGTCTCGCCCACGCCCGCCACCACCCTAGCCCGCGAGCAAGTCATGGCTGACGCGCACCTCGTCACCGAGGCCCTCGCGCCAAAGACCCCGGCCTATCACTCCATCTGGGTCGACAACGTCCAGCTCAACCTCGACGCACCGGAAAACACCTCGTTCACCGACCCGCTCTACGGCCAGACCTACCTGCCGCGCAAGTTCAAGACCTCCTTCGTCATCCCGCCGTCGAACGACATGGACGTCTTCACCAACGATCTCGGCTTCATCGCCGTGATCGAGGGCGGCAAGCTGATCGGCTACAATCTCGCAGTCGGCGGTGGCCTCGGCCGCAGCCACAGCAACGACCAGACCTACACGCGCCTCGCCGACGTGCTCGGCTATTTTCCCCGCGAGAAGCTCCTCGATGTCGCCCGGGCCGTGCTGACCATCCACCGCGATTTCGGCGACCGCACTAACCGCAAGCACGCCCGCCTCAAATACGTCGTGCAGGAGCGTGGCCCCATCTGGATGCGCGAGGAGATCGACCGCCGCACGGGCTTCATGCTCACCGCCGTCCGTTCCTTCCGCTTCACCAGCACGGGCGACACCTACGGCTGGAACCGCGCCGTTGACGGCTCGCAGTTTCTCACGCTCTTCGTCCAAACCGGCCGCATCAAGGACATCGCAGGCCACGCGATGAAGACCGCCCTCCGCGAAGTCGCGGAGAAGTTCCCGCACGTCGAGTTCCGCCTCAGCGGCAATCAAAACGTCATTCTCGCCAACATTCCCGACGCCGACCGCGATGCGCTCACGGCCTTGCTCGCCACCCACGGCGTGCAGACCGAGAACCAGGCCAGCGTGCTCCATGCCGCCTCGATGGCCTGCCCGTCGATGCCCACCTGCGGCCTCGGCCTCGCCGAGTCCGAGCGCGCGCTGCCCGGCATCATCAACCGCATCGAGAAACTCGCCGTCGAGGTCGGCGTGGCGAACGAGGAAATCATCATCCGCATGACCGGCTGCCCCAACGGCTGCGCCCGCCCCTACATGGCCGAGATCGGCCTGGT
>JAHFTH010000246.1 GCA_023269445.1 Lacunisphaera sp. | reverse complement strand
TCTATCAAGAGGGGTGGCGCGCAGCGCCGGGGTGTGTCGAACGGCAACGGAATCCACGAACATCCCGTGAGCGAATCAGCCAACATCGCCCGGCACCTGCCCCTAATGGCGGCCCGCCAGCCGGATCAGCCCGCGATCAAGATTCCCCGCCGTCGCACCGCGAACGGACGCATTGATTATCTGGTCCTTTCTTTTCGCGAACTCGACGCCGAGGTCGATGCGTGGGTCGTCCGGCTGCAAGGCAAGGGCGTGAGGCCGGGCGACCGCGTTCTCGTCATGGTGAAGCAGGGTCTGCCGCTCATCGCCGCGGCCTTCGCGCTTTTCAAGCTCGGCGCGGTGCCGGTCATCATCGACCCCGGCATGGGGCGGAAGAATTTCCTCGCCTGCGTCGCCCGCTCGAAGCCCCGCGTGCTGCTCGGTATCCCGCTCGCGCAGATCATGGGCCATGTTTTCCACTCGGCGTTCTCCTCCGTGGAAACCCGCGTGTGGGTCAGCAGCTCCGCCACCGCCCGTTTGCCGCGGAATGGCGACGAATGGCGCGCCAGTTCTGCGGACAAATCCCGGCCGCACAGCAGTGCGGAACGGGACAACTCTCAACTAGTGAACAGCTCGGCGAACGACTTGGCAGCCGTCCTGTTCACCTCCGGTTCCACCGGCGCGCCGAAGGGCGTCTGCTACGAACACGGCATGTTCGACGCGCAGGTGAAGATCGTGCGCGACACCTACGGCATCACGCCCGGCGAGGTGGACCTGCCGATGCTGCCGATCTTCGCGTTGTTCAACCCGGCATTGGGCATGACCACCATCGTGCCGGAGATCGATCCGTCGCACCCGGCCGCAGTTGATCCGGCGAAAATCGTGCAGGCCATCCAGCAGGAAGCTGTGACCACTTCCTTCGGTTCGCCCACGCTCTGGCGGAAGATCTTCGACCACTGCCTCGCGCACAACCTCACGCTGCCCACCCTGCGCCGCGTCCTCTGCGCTGGCGCCGCCGTGCCCGCCTCGCTTTGGGCCGACGCCCCGCGGGTGCTGGTCAACGGGAAACTCCACAGCCCCTACGGCGCGACCGAGGCGCTGCCGGTTTGCAGCATTTCGTCCGACGAAGTTTCCCCCGATTCCGTAGCTGGCGCCTGCGTCGGCCGGCCGGTGGCCGGAATCCAGCTGAAAATCATCCCGATCACCGACGGACCCGTAACCCAGACGGCGGGAATGCCCACCGGCCAAACCGGTGAAATCATCGTCGCGGGCCCGGTCGTCACCCGGGTTTACGACGGACTCACCGAGGCCACGGTGATGGGGAAAATATCCATTCCCCTCTTCCTGCTTTCCGGACGCAAGAATCCGTCGAACGAGGCCGGCGACTGCTGGCACCGGATGGGCGATTGCGGCTATCTCGACGCCGAGAAGCGCCTCTGGTTCGTCGGTCGCAAGGCCGAGCGCATCGAAACCGCCGCCGGTCCCGTGTTCACCGAACCCTCCGAGCAGGTTTTCCGTCGCCATCCCCAGGTGGCGCGCTGCGCTCTCGTCGGACTCGGCCCGCGGGGCGCGCAGGAACCCGCCCTCGTGGTGCAGACGGACAAGGGAGCCGATACGCAACGTCTCGCCCAAGAGTTGCGCGCGCTGGCGCAAAACCACCCGCACACGGCCGCCCTCACCAAGTTTTTCTTCCATCCCTCGTTCCCGGTGGACGTCCGGCACAACGCCAAGATCCACCGGCTCACGCTCGCTCGCTGGGCTGCGGAGCAGAAGGGTCATTTCATCCCGTGATATGTTTTCATCCTGTCATTCTGAGCGCAGCGAAGAATCCAGTGGTCATCCTGCTGGATCCTTCGCTCCGCTCAGGATGACGGCTTCTGTTGTTTCTCCTTATCCGTGTCCATCCGCGTAATCCGCGGTTAAAAGTCTTTCATCCCTCCCGTGTTCTCCGTCCGCAAAAACTTCCCCGTCTTCGTCACCGGTGCCAGCGGTTTCATCGGCGGCAAGATCGCCGAGCGCCTGCTCGCCGACGGCCGGAAAGTGCGGGTGCTGTCCCGCCGGCCGCTGCCCGAACTCGAAGCGCGAGGGGCCGAGGTGATTCCGGGCGACCTGGACGACATCCACGCGTTGCGGCGCGGCTGCGCCTCGGCCGAGTCGGTGTTCCATGTCGCGGGCCGCGTGGGCGTGTGGGGACCGCGCGAGGAGTTCTTCCACGTGAATGTCGGGGGCACGCGCAACGTCATCGCCGCCTGCCGCGAGGCGGGCGTGTCCCGGCTCATCTACACCAGCTCGCCCAGCGTCGTCTACAACGGCGGCGACCTGCGCAACGTGAACGAGTCCGCCCCGCTCTGCCTGCACGCTCCGTGCGCGTATCCGACCAGCAAGGCCGCTGCCGAGCTGGAGGTGCTCGCCGCCCACGGCCCGAACTTCGCTACGATCGCCTTGCGTCCGCACCTCGTGTGGGGCCCGGGCGACAGGAACGTCGTGCCGCGCGTGCTAGCCCTGGCCAAGCGCGGCCGACTGAAGATTATCGGCTCCGGGGAGAACAAAGTGGACGTGACGCACATCACCAACGTCGTGGACGCCCACCTGCTCGCCGAGGGCGCGCTCGTGCAACCCAACCACCCGGCCGGTGGCCGCGCCTATTTCATCACCAATGGCGAGCCCGTGGTCCTGTGGAAGTGGATCAACAATCTCCTGATGGAGCTGAACGAGCCGCCGATCACGAAACATGTTTCTCTGTCCACGGCCTACTTTGCCGGGGGCGTGCTGGAGGCCGCGTGGCGCACGCTGCGGCTCAAGGGCGAGCCACCGATGACCCGCTTCGTTGCCAAGGAAATGTCCACCGACCACTGGTTCGACATCACCGCCGCCCGCCGCGACCTCGGCTACCACCCGCTCATGACCGTCGCCGACGGCGTCAAGGAACTCGTCGCGCACTACAAGGAGGGGAATGCGTTCTGATGGAAAGCCCGGCTCCTGTGATCAATGGGCCTTGGGGTGGTCAACACTCTTTAGCGGTAGGCGGTAGCGCGTGAATAGAACCCTAAGTCCGTTGTGGCGACCGATGTTTATGACCGTAGTCTTCTCAAGGTTTTTGTTAATCGAGAAGATGAAGAACCGAAATTCATTCTTATTGGGAGGAATGTGTGCAGTTCCCGAGACCTCGACCCGTGTCGAAACCAACTGAATGCCCTTCTCATCCGACACGACCAGCGCAACCTCCCAGAGTGATCCAATCCGCGTCGTGCCCGCCATTTCATCCGCGTAGATTCGGACCACGTATTCAACCACATCGCCGCTGGGTTGCAGGGTCCTTTGGACATAAATCTGGTCAGGATAAGCAGACTCCAATGATGGGGTCTCTGCCGTGATTTCCCCGCTCGGAAAGAGAGATAGGAGATCCTTTCCTGAAACTGTTGAGGAGAGGGCGCACCAAACGAAGATTAAAGTGTTCTTCAACATAGTATAGATGGAGTTTTCTTGGCCGGAAGTTATCTATGCTGCTGGCGCTACCCGTTCCGCTGCCGGACGGCTTCGAAGAGCGTGATGATCGTGGCCATGGCGACGTTGAGCGAGTCGGCTTGGCCGGCCATGGGAATGCGGACGAGCAGGTTGCTCTCCTTCAGCCAGAATTCGCTCAGACCGTATTGCTCGCTGCCCATCACGATCGCCAGCGCGCCACGTAGGTCCACCTTGGTATAAACGTTCGGTGTGTCGGGCGTCGTCGCAACAACCCGGATGCCTTTCCCGACCAGCCACGCATGCACCGCCGCGCTGTCGGCCACCACGATCGGCACGGAGAACAGCACACCGGTGGAGGCGCGCACGACATTGGGGTTGAAGATGTCGGTCACGGGATCGCACACGATCACGGCATCGCAGCCGGCCGCGTCGGCACTGCGCAAGATCGTGCCGAGATTGCCCGGCTTCTCGATCGCCTCGACCACGAGCAAAAACGGATGCTCGCCCAGCTTCACGTCGTCCAGCCCGTGCTTCCATTGCGCCGCCACGGCGAGGAGCCCATCGGGCCGCTCGCGGTAGGCCACCTTGGCAAAGGCCTCCTTGGAAAGCTCGAACACCTGCGCTCCGGCCTGTTTGGCCTGTTCGATCAGCGCGGGCTCGTTCTCGCCCAGAAACCACTCGGGCGAATAATAAAATTCCTTCGGGTGAACGCCCTTCTCCAGCGCCCGGCGGACCTCGCGGTAGCCCTCGATCAAAAACAGGCCCGCGTCGTCGCGGTCGCGCCGCTCGCGCAGCTTCACGAGCTGCTTCACGCGAGGGTTCTGGAGGCTGGTTATTTTCTCGGGGACAGACATCGGACGATTGGGCACCACGAAATACACGAATTACACGAAAG
>JAHFTH010000245.1 GCA_023269445.1 Lacunisphaera sp. | reverse complement strand
GATGAGTCGGGAGCGCGCGGGGCGCTTGGCGGCGGACGACTCGGTGGAGTCGTCGGGTTTGCTGTTATCCTCGGCGGATTTAGGGGGGACTGACATGTGAGCGGCCGTGAGGCCGGGGGGGATGGGATTGCAAGAGGCGATCAGCCAGAACATTGACCTGTTCTCGCAGAAATTCGGGTGACCCGTCGTTCAGGAGAACATGGTCTGCCAGCTCGCATTTTCGGGCCAGTGGCAGTTGCTTGACCAAGCGCTGGCGGGCCAGTTCCGGGGGAATGCCACGCTGCTCCAGCCGCCTCAATTGTGTCGCGGAGTCTGTGGTTACGCAGACGGTGAAATCAAACCAATTCTCCAAGCCTTTTTCGAAGAGCAACGGCACTTCCACGATGAAGGCGACACCTTGGGCGGCGGTGAAGATTTTCTGCCAGCGGGCGAGCAGGAGGGGATGTAGCAGCTCCTCCAGCCAGGCCAGGGCAGCCGGGTCGGCAAATACCTTCTCGGCGATCCGGTCGCGGCGGATCTGGCCATTGCCCGTCAGCATGGCGGGGCCCAGCCGGGCCCGGATAGCCAGAGCGATCTCGGGGCTGGGCAGGAGCTCGTCGCGGACGACCTGATCGGCGTCCAAGCGGCGGAATCCGCGGTCGGCAAACAGGGCGGCGGCGGTAGATTTCCCACACCCCATTCCACCTGTCAGCCCAACGAGCAAGTTGGTGCTGTTAACCATTTCTTCTATGCACCGACAATGGGCTTGCTGCGAACGGGGGGCAACCCCTATTTCCTCGGGTCGGATGGTCGCGCCTCACTCTATCGACACTAGGAATCCGGCCGCCGTAGTGCAGGCGGTGAAAGATGCCTTTACCGGTATCGGGGCCGAGGCCAGCCATCACTTGCTGGACCGCCTGTTTCGGGACGTGCATGAGATGTTCGCGGGTAGTTATGCCGGTTACCAAGCGATCGACATGCAGTATCACGATTACGAGCATACGCTGCAGGCCACCTTATGCCTCGTCCACATTCTCGAAGGCCGCAGCCGCACGACCGACCGGCCGGTGCTCACCGCCCGCGACTGGGAACTGGCCGTCATGGGCGCGCTGCTGCACGACTGCGGCTACCTCAAGACCAATGACGACCAGACCGGCACCGGTGCCAAGTATACCATGATCCACGAGCGCCGGAGCTGCGAATTCTCCCGCATCTACCTGCCCCGGATGGGCGTGACCGCCACCGAGGTCGAGGACATCTGCTCGGCCATCATCTGCACCGGCCCGCGCAGCAAGATCAGCCAGATTTCATTTCGCAGCGAAGAGGGCCGGCACTTTGCCTTCGCGCTGGTGACCGCCGACTACCTCGCACAAATGAGCGCACCGGACTATGTGGCCAAACTGCCCGCCCTGTTCCGCGAGTTTCAAGAAGCCTTCGATTTCGAAAAGACACCGCCCGAGAAGCGGCCCTACCACAGCCTCCGGGAACTGTTGGAGAAGACTCCGGGCTTCTGGAGTAATTATGTGCGACCCATGCTCGACTTCGAGGCCGGTGGTGTGCATCGCTATTTGACGACAGCGGGCCAACCCAATCCTTACTTGCAGGCAGTCGAGGCCAACATGGCCGAGGTTCATCGACAGCTGCAGGCGGGCACGGGCTAAATTCCACCCTCCCACCAGTCCCCTGTCCATGTTAGCCACTATCGGCTCAGCCGCGTTGCTGGGCATTGATGCCGTTCCCGTCCAAGTCGAGGTCAACACCGGCGAGTCCGGCGTGCCCAACCTGATCCTCGTCGGCCTGCCCGACGCCGCGGTCAAGGAATCCGAGGACCGCGTCTTCTCGGCACTCAGCAATTCCGGGCTGAAAATGCCGCGCACGCGCACGACCATCAACCTCGCGCCCGGCGACCTGCGCAAGGAAGGCTCCATCTACGATCTGCCTATCGCGCTCGGCATCCTCGTGGCGACCGGCCAGCTCGCGTGCGAAAAACTCAGCCACTACCTCATCGCCGGTGAACTCAGTCTTTCCGGCGCCACGCGTCCCATCAAGGGCGGCCTCGCCATGGCCGTCCTCGCCCGCGAGTGCGGCCGCAAAGCCATTCTCCTCCCCCCGCTCGCCGCGCAGGAGGCCGCGCTGGTCGAGGGTCTCGAGGTCTACGAAATCACGTCGCTCGACCAGGCCCACCGGTTCCTCGGCGGTCAGTTGAATCTTTTCCCGCTGACTCCACCGCGCCGCGCCGCGAACGTCGCGCGACCCGACCACGAACCCGATTTCTCCGAGATCAAGGGCCAGCACGCGGTCCGCCGCGCGGTCGAGATCGCCGTCGCCGGCGGACACAACCTCATCATGATCGGACCGCCCGGCTCCGGCAAATCCATGATCGCCCGCCGCATCCCCGGCATCATGCCGCAGCCCACGCTGGAGGAATACCTCGAAATTCTCCGCATTCACTCCGCCGCCGGCCAGACGATGCAGGGCGGCCCGTATTTCCTCCAGCGCCCCGCCCGCGCGCCGCACCACACGATCTCCGATGTTGGCCTGATCGGTGGCGGCACCATTCCCGGGCCCGGCGAAATTTCCCTCGCCCACCAGGGCGTGCTGTTCCTCGACGAGCTGCCCGAGTTCCAGCGCTCCGCCCTCGAGGTGCTGCGCCAACCGCTGGAGGACGGACACGTGACGATCTCCCGCAGCGCCGGCAAAGTCACTTTGCCCTGCAATTTCATGCTCGTGGCGGCTATGAACCCCTGCCCCTGCGGCTACCTCGGTGATCCCAAGCACGAGTGCCGCTGCTCACCTTCGCAAATCCAACGCTACCGCGCCCGCATCAGCGGCCCGCTCCTCGACCGCATCGATCTGCACGTCGAGGCTCCGGCCCTGTCCTTCACCGAGCTGCGCAACGACAAGGGCGGCGAGTCCTCCGCCGCCATGCGCGAACGCATCGACACCGCCCGCCAGCACCAGCTCATCCGCTTTCGCGGCACCAGCCTGACCTCCAACGCGCGCATGCAACCTTCGCAGATCAAACGCTTCTGCGTCATCGACGCCAAGCTGGGCGACCTGTTGCAACAGGCAATGGAGCAACTCTCGCTCTCCGCCCGCGCCTACGACCGCATCCTGAAGGTCGCGCGCACCATCGCCGACCTCGCCGAGTCCGAGGCGATCCAGTCCCCGCACCTCCTCGAGGCCATTCAATACCGTTCGCTCGATCGCAACGTGTTCTATTAAACCGCGCTTGCCTGTGCGCGCCGGGTCGCCCTGCATCGCTGCCCGCGCCTCCGCGTGGACCTGAACGATCCAGCCATGACTTCCCTCGACACCATCCTCACCCATCCCGGCGGGGCGCACAAAGACGAATTTCTCGCCTGCAGCGTGCTACTCGCCCTCCATCCCGTCCCCGTGGTGCGGCGCGAGCCGACTCCGGAAGACCTGGCCAACGTCGCGGTCTGTGTGGTCGACGTCGGCCACGAGCACGATCCCACCCGTCACAATTTCGACCATCATCAACTGCCCAAGGATCACCCGCCGACCTGCTCGCTCTCGCTCGTCCTGCAGCACCTCGGCCTCTACGCCGACGCGCGCCAGTTCTGCGATTGGTTGGAGCCCGCCGAGTGGTTCGACTGCTGCGGCCTCGTGACCACCGCGCAATGGCTCGGCACCGAGCCCGCGACCGTCACCAAGCTTATCTCACCCATCGACGTCACGCTGTTGCGCCGCTTCGCGCTGGCGAAACGCATCGCTCCGGGCGAGCCGCTTTGGGAAGTCATGCGCATGATCGGTCAGGACCTGCTGGACTACGTGCGGTCGATGCGCGCCCGCCTCGATTTCATCGGCCAGCACGCCACGATCTGGGAACTCGAGCTCGCCGGCCGGCCGGCGAAAATTCTTTTCCTGCCGCGCACCGAGCCCCTGCCGGACGACCCGTCGCTGGGCCTTGATCAGTTCATCGCCAGCCGCAGTCTGACCGCGCAGATCGTCGGCACCGTCTCTCCCGACCGGCGCAGCAGCGGCTACGGCTTGTCCCGTTTCCAAGACAATGCCCGGCTGGACTTCGCGCGCCTCGCGGGCCTGCCCGACGTGCATTTCACCCACGCGCGCGGCTTCATCGCCAAGACTTCGACGGCGGATATCACCCACTTGAAGCAATTGATCGCCCAAGCCGGGGTCTAGGCCTCAGCTGATGGCGAGCAACTCGACCTCGAAGATGAGCGTCGCATTCGGCGGGATGGCCCCCGGATAGCCGCCGCGACCGTAAGCCAGCTCGGGCGGCAACGTGAGCTTCACCTTGTCGCCGATCTTCATGGTGGCGACGCCCAGATCCCACCCCGCAATCACCTGCTTCGCCCCGAGCACGAACACAAACGGCTCGTCCCGGTCCACCGAGCTGTCGAATTTCTCCCCGGTCG
>JAHFTH010000244.1 GCA_023269445.1 Lacunisphaera sp. | reverse complement strand
GTAATCGAGCAACGCCGTGCCCAGATAGACCCCGGCGCCAATCGTAAGATACAGGAGCTGCTGCTGCCACTGGGTGCGCCCGCTGGCCAGTTGCGCACTGTAGATGAAGAAGAGCCCGAACAAACTCAGCCCGAAGATGCAGGCCGGCGTGATCCGGTCGAAATTCTCCCGCGTGGTGAGCTTGAAAAAACTGGCCAGATCGAGGTTGCGGAGGAATTTCACGAGGAGAGACCGCTAATAGAATGGGGAAAGGCGGAAAGCGGAAGGCGGAAATAGAGGACAGAGGGTTGACAGCGGAGCCAATCGACCGACCCTCCAGCCCCCGACCTCCCACCTCATGCCCGGCTAGAGCCCGGGCAGCGCTGGCAACGGCGCAATCAGTCTCACAAAGCCGGCAGGGCACCGGCCACCTGGTCTGCTGGCGCGTCGGGGAGAAAGACGTGCTGCCGCCCCGAGCGACCCCAAGGTTGGCAGTAGCCGTAGAAAAGCCGAGTGGTCATTACTGCACTTGGCTTGTCGAGGGCGGTGGCCACATGGGCGGCAGCCGAATCGGCTGCAAATACCGCGCCAGCTTGGGCCACATGCTTGAGCAAACCATCGAGCCCCGAGGGCAATTCGATGCTGATGTTGTCCAAACCAGTTGATCGTGCGGCCTGAGCATAGCGTTCCAGTTCCGGGGTGTCGACTAGGTTACCCCCGAAGACGATAGCTCCACGGCTGCGTGCGCGCCAGTTCTGCAGGACACCAACCACTTTTTCGAGAGGCAGGCATCGAGTA
The DNA here is from genome assembly GCA_023269445.1 of Lacunisphaera sp. Taxonomy (GTDB): domain Bacteria; phylum Verrucomicrobiota; class Verrucomicrobiia; order Opitutales; family Opitutaceae; genus Lacunisphaera. Next base: position 3,614 of record JAHFTH010000244.1, on the reverse strand, counting down.
GCATCCCGCGAGAACGGATAGATCAATAGACGACCGTCCTCGCTGGCCGTCAGGCTGGTGAAGCGGGGCAAGATTTCCTCCTGGCCGATAGCGCGACCCAGCACCGTTTCCACCAAGCGTTGGTGGGCGAGCAACTCGGTGCACCAGCCGTCGCTAAGCCTATGGCTGGCAGGCCCGCCGTCGTCAGGCCTATGGCTGGCAGGGACGTCCTCGCCCGAAACCGTCGGGTAGGTTTCGGGCAGCAGGCGCACATCGCGGGCGGTGTCGATCCACGACAGCGCGAGCTCGTAATACAGTGAACGTTGATGGCTCAGGCAGATGAGCTGATCGAAGGAGTCAGCTGAGAATTTATTCCGCTCGCGCCACCAGATCGGCAAGATTTCTCTCATCAGGCTGGCAGCTTCAGTGGGCAGAGTGATGCACTGCACGCCGGGAAATTCACGGCCGGCGAGGATCGCCAGCGGATTTGGCACTACGAGCACACAGTTAGTCGCGCCGAATTCACGGACGAGCAGCCTCAATGCGGAAAGTGTGAGCACGAAATCCCCGATACGCCCGAGGGCAAAAAGGCAGGCGGCGTGCCGCCGGGTCCGCGAACCCGGCAGCGGGCCGGATAGTAGTGCCCCGAGCCATTCGCGGATCGCCGCCGGTATAATTGTTCGTGCCGATGACTGAAGGGGCGAGCAATACATGGCGGACTTCAAGCGGCCGGCGTGGTGTTCTCCCGGACTTCAGCGCGGGTGGCCTCAAAATGCGCGAGCCCCAGCATGATCCAGAAGGGAATGGCCCCCATGGGCCCCTCAAGGACCACGCCGAAGCAGGCGCTGATCATTACCACCCAGACGGACGCTTGCAGCGTCATCGCGCCCTGCCGGGCGGGATCGCGCTGGGCCTCCCGGGCGACGCGGAGGGTGGTGCGGCCTTGGATCCAATAAATCGCCAGCAGCACCGCGACCCCGACCAGCCCCATGCGGCCGAGGGTGGTCATAAAGATATTGTGCGGACTCCGCGCGGAGAAATCATCACCCGAGGTGGGGTAATACTCCTGCAGAAATCCGCGGGTGAGATCGGCACCGAAGCCCAGGCCAAGCACGGGCGACGTCGTGAGCGTTTCCTCGGCGACGTTCTTCCACCAGATGATCCGGAAGCGGTTGTTGTCGCCCTTTTCGCTGGTCATCTCGCTGTGGTAACTGCGGGTGCCGCTGTAGTCCGCGATGGAGGCGACGGCTTCGTAGATCGCGTAGGCCTTGGTCTGGGTAAAATCCTTTTTCTGGAGCAGGGAGATAATGGTGACGGCGAGCAATCCCGTCACGCACACCGCGACCAACACTTTGGCGGGACGCCAGCGTCCCGCCAAAGCCAGCCAGCCAATGGCGACGATGAGCCCGACCAAGGGAGCGCGGGAGAGCAGGATCAGGCCGGTAATCAAGGACACGATCGCAGCCAGCCAACGCCACCAATCGGTGCGCCAGTCAGACGTTCCGGAGGGCAGCAAAATGATATAGCCGGTGAAGAGGAACGTCGCCAGCAGGTCGCCCTTGTAGAAAATCAGCGGCACACCCTCGACCAACAGATTGCTCAGGAAAAAATCTTGAGAGATCGTTGCTGGCAATCCGGTGATCGGCAGCAACCCAAACGTGATTAGCAGCGTGCGGTGCAGCAGCCGGCGGGAGGGAAGGTGGTGGGCCAGGGCTTGGGCTGCGAAAAAATACAGCACGTAGTAAACCATCGCGAAATCCCGCAGCGCCGTGAAACCATAGACGCGCACGTCCCAAGGGATGCGGCCGGCCGCGAGGACGAGCCACAGGAGCAGCAGTCCGTTCAGCCAATCGTGTTGGAGGGGCAGCTTCCGCTGCATCGCCCCGCGCAGTGCCACCAGCACCACCACAATGCCCAAGCCGAGTTCACTGAAGAATACTGGCAGGCTCCCTATCGGGGACATCTGTGCAAAGCCGCGGTTGCCGATCACGTAGCCGAAGACCAGAAAGCCCAGCAGCCAAGCCTCGGTCAGCGGACCACGCGTCCAGGACAGCACGGCCCACACGCTGACCAGCGCCGTCAAGGTGGCGATGAACCGCTCTTCCTGCGCCACGGAGATGCCGACCCACACGCTGAGCGCCACGGCGCCAAGGGTGATCAACACGGTGCGGAAACGGGAATCCATTTTCCCGAGCAGAAACACGCGGACGCGGGGGCGCAACCCCGGAGCAGCGAAAGCCCAAACCTGCCTTGCTTCAGCCGAGGCCGGCCGGTGTGATGGAGCCATGCCTGTTGTTTCCGTGATCATGGCGTTCCACCGCGTGACGCCGCATCTGCGACCCGCCGTGCGCAGCATCCTGCACCAGACGTTGACCGACTTTGAATTCATCATCGTGGACAACGGCACGGGGTTGGGCCTGACCGCGCTGGGCGACGAGGGGCGCGACCCACGCATCCGCCTGCTCGCCCAGACCACCAATCAGGGCATCGCGGCGGCGCACAACCTCGCGGTCGCCCAGTCCTCGGGCGAGTTCATCGCCCTGATGGACTATGATGATGTCGCTTTACCGCGGCGCTTTGAGCGCCAGGTGGCGACACTCCGGGCTGAGTCTAGGCTGGGATTGCTCTTCACCCATGCGGACGCGATCGATGCGACCGGTCGGGTGATCGAGCCGCAATTCACTCTGGCCACCGAACGCGAGCAACGGATTTTCAGCGCCTACTCAATGCCCGCAACGCCGCCGACCCTGATGGGGCGACGCGAGGTGTTTGTGAATCTTCCGATGCGGGAGGAATTCTGGGTGTCACCGGACTACGACCTGTTTTCGCGGGCCGTCGAGACCTGGCCGGCCCATGCTTTGCCCGAGGTGCTGTTTCACTACCGCCGGCATGCCGAGCAAACCACCGTGATAGCGCAATCCCTGCAGGTGCAAAACGCGAGCCGGGTGCGGCTGCTCACGGCGAGGCGGCGCAGCGGTCGCCCGGAAACCAGCGGCGCACTGGCGGAAGAATTTGGCGGCTGGCGCAACCATCCGCCTTTGCCGGCGGTGACCTACGCCGAGTTCGCCCGGCGGGCACTGGAGGAGAACTTCCCCCTGCTGGCGGTGTATTTTGCCCGCAAGCTGCTGTCCGTCCGGCGTGATTTATCCGCGCTGAAAATCGCGGCGGGTGTGCTGGCCGGAGCGCTGCGCCGCGCACCGGGCCAGACCCCGATTCTGCTGCGGCTGTTCTTCACGGGGCCATTGCGCGCCCATGCGTTGCGCCCCGTTTGACGCTGCGTGATTCTGCGCGAGAGATTACTCGTGACGACCGGTCAGTTTCCAGCGCCAGCGTTTCAGAAAACAAAAGCTGCGCAAAAGCAGTCCGCCATCGAGAACAGCCGTTGTGCGATCAGCCTGATCACGGCCCGCCGGGCGCTGGCCTTGGAGCGCACGCCGGGGTCGGCATGGGTTGCGTTTCAGCTGGCGGCGCGGGCTTGGGGGCAAGCCTCACTGACGGACCGCCGTCGCGTGGTGCGGATGTTTTTCACTGGGCCAGGGCGTGCGCTTGGTTTGCGGCCGGCCTAAAAAAATAGTGTCGCGCCAGCGTGCGCGTCAGCAACCAAGGCACTGCTGGAGTGATCATCAGCCAGCGGG
>JAHFTH010000243.1 GCA_023269445.1 Lacunisphaera sp. | reverse complement strand
CGTCACCCGTGGCACTCCGATTCACGTAGCTCACCGCTTTGGCGGTGCCGCCGATGGTGCCGGACCCGGAGACCACATAGGTGCCGCCGTTGACATTGGCGAAGCCCGCCGCCGCGCCAGTTACGGTCCCGATGCTGGTCCGAGTCCATCCGGAGGGCAACGCGCCCGTTGCTGCGGGTGCGGCGCTGGCCTGATTGGAATTGCTGCTGGTGCCGGATTGATTGCGGGCCGCGACGACGTAGTAGTACGTCGTGCCGTTGGTTACTCCCGTGTCGGTATGCTCACAACGGGTATTGTCGGTCCAAGTGGCAATACTGGCATACGATCCGCCACTAGTGGTCGAGCGCCGCACTTCGTAGCCATTGGCCGTGTCACCACTGCGGGTCCAGTTCAGGAATACGCGGCCGACCCCTGCCGTCGCGGTGAGACCGCTGGGAGCCGGCGGCGTCGGCGACGGAGGATAAGTGGATGGATTCAGCGTGAACGTCAGCGAGCCGTAGCCAAAGTGGTCGGCACTGCCGTGCTCAGGCCGCATCAGTTGCGCCATCGCTTGCGCATTGGGAGCACTCAGGCCCTTGCGCACGACGTAGTGGTTGTAGATCAGTTCCCAAACCGGGCGATCATCCAGCCGCCCGCGGCCGTTGATCGAGACCCACTTGTTATTCGCGGGCTGGCAATTGTTATAGAAGGTGAAGGGGACGGATTTCCAGAGGTTATATTGCGCCGTGTATTCCGCTCCCGCGAGCAGACGGTTGCTCGAATAGCCGTAGAGATCGAGGCCTTGCTTCCACGCCACTTCGCACACCGAGCCGAGCAGACCGACGCCAAGTTGGTCATGCTCCTGGTCGCGGCCGGCTTCCTGCCATTGGCCGAGGCCGCCCGGATGAATATAATAAACGGCGTGCATGATGCTGCCCTCGCCCGCGCCGCTTTGGAAATAAGTGACGGCTTGATCGTATTTCGCCGTGTCGTCGCAAAGCACGCCGATCGCCAGCACGGCGAGAATATTGCAGGCGTCCCAGTTGGCCCAGTAGTTCGAGATGCAACTGCCTCCATGGTTGAGCAGGTAGTCATTACACTTGGGGTAGAGATAATTGAGCGCCATATTCTTGAACTGAGTGATGTTGGCCGCTGACCACCCGGGATAGGTCCGCAGAACCTCCGCCGCGAGGCAAAAGCTGCCGGATGGGATGGCACTCAAGAAGTCGCCGGCCGGCGTCGAATTCAGGGTCGAGGACCAAGCGTTGGCGATATTCACCGCGCAGGTCGCATAACTGGTGTCGCCGGTAATATACCAGCGCAGCGCGTTGTAATACATGGCGGCGGCATCGTCCTGCGCGCGTTGGCGGCTGGACATGTTGGCCGTGGCCGCAGCCGTGTAGGTATTCTGCGCCCGGGGATCGGCGATGAGGCTGTTCCAGCCATCGATCCAAGGATGGGCTCCCGCGAGCACCTGGGTCTTCATACGGTCGAGGTCGGCTTGGTTGTGGAGGCCGCCGGGGTGGACGAAGGCACGAGCGGCCGGGGCGAACCCGGCCAGCACGAAGCAAACGAGGATGAGTGAGCCCATCTTGCGTTTGAGCTGAGGTAACAATGCATTTGGTTTCATATCTTTTGGGGTTATTCAGACAATATTCCTATCTGCTTTTTACCGCCGGGGTGGCGGAAAAGTATTGGTGAGATGGTGGGGGCAGCACCGCGAAGCTTGCTGCCGCATGTTTTGTTGCCGGTTCACAGGTGCCCCGATCATGCAGACATGAACCTTCGTAATGAAACGTGTCTGGGGGGTGTTTTGTGGGAATGATCCGCCGCAAGAAATCTACTCAAGGGCAGGCTGGAGAAGTGGTCGGGGTGACCACGAACTTTGGGGCGGAGGCAGTGAAACGATTTTTTCCTCGGGGCTTAAAGCCCCCAGAAGTTTACACTGGAAACCAGAACTTTGGCGGCAGCGGGGTTTCAATTCGATTCACGGCGCAACCGGGTTACCAGTGAAAGCGGGAAAAGAGTGCCGCTTGGCAGCGGGGCGAGTAGGTTTGGGCCTACGCGCTCTTTTCTGACTACTCTCCGGTCTTGCTGGTTATTCGGTTTTTTCGCCGTCTTCCGTCTGCTCGGATTGGGCCTGCTGCTGGGCGGCATGCCTCTCCGTGCGGGCGAGGCGGTCTGGCAATGGTCCGTGCCGATGGGGGACGGGCGCGCGTTTCTATGGATTCCCGAGGATTGCCGGCAGGTGCGCGCGATCATCGTCGGTCAGCACAACCTGATCGAGCAGGGCATCCTCGAGCACATGGCGATGCGCCGCGAACTGGCGAAACTGGGCATCGCGGAGGTGTTCATTGCGCCGCCCTTCGACCGGGTGTTCCAATTCGACCGCGGTGCGGGCGAACGCTTCGACGCTCTCATGTGCGCGTTGGCGGAGGAATCCGGCTACGCTGAACTGGCTTCCGCCCCGGTGATTCCAATGGGACACTCTGCCTGCGCCTCGTATCCGTGGAACTTCGCGGCGTGGAATCCCGCGCGCACGCTGGCCGTGCTTTCGGTGAAGGGCGATGCGCCCCAAACGGATCTCACCGGTAGCGGGGCGGCGAATCCCGATTGGGGCGCACGAGCCGTTGACGGCGTGCCCGGCCTAATGGTGATGAGCGAGGCCGAGTGGTGGGATGCGCGACTCGCGCCGGCGATAAAGTTTCGCGCCGCGCATCCCGCTGCGCCGATTGCATTACTTGCGGATGTCGGGCACGGGCATTTCGATGCGACCGATAGGCTGGTGGATTTTCTCGCGCTGTTCATCCGCAAAGCCGCGGAAGCGCGCCTCACCGATGGTTCAACCGCGCTGCGCCCCATCGTGCCGGCTGAGGGTTGGTTGGTGGACCGCTGGCGCCGCGACGAACCGTTGCGGGCCGTGGCGACGCCGGCGGCCGACTGCTTGGGAGATCGCACGGAGGCGTTCTGGTGCTTCGACGAAGAGATGGCCCGCGCGACCGAGACGTATTACGCGACGAGTCGCGCGAAGAAAAATCAACAAGTCGGCTTCGTCCAAGCCGGTATGCTGGCACCGATCTCGACGACGCACACCGGTGTTGAATTGAAGTTCATTCCGGCGGCCGACGGCGTGACCTTCCGACTGGACGGTGAATTCATCGAGCCGCTGCCGCCGAAGCCGCCGGTCGCCGCCAAGGACAAACCGCCGCTTCCCACGACCATCGTCCCAGTGCCAGCCGCGTCCGGCACCCACGCATCCGGCGCTGTGGCTGTTTCGATTATCACCGGTCCCGTGGAGCAGGTGGCCACCGGCACTTTTCGGGTCGCGTTCAACCGGACCTTTTCAACCACGGACAAACGCGACCACGACGTCTGGCTGCTCGCGTGTCATCCTGGCGACGCACTCTACAAAGGCTCTGTGCAGCAGGCATTGCTCCGGTTGCCGAGCTTCACGGATGGCGCAGCGCAAACGATCATATTCCCCGCGATCGCCGATCAGAAGCTTGGCATTGCGACAGTCAAACTCGCCGCCAGCTCCGATGCCGGTGCTCCCGTTGGCTACTACGTGCGCGAGGGACCGGCCCTCGTGCGCGACGGCGTGCTGCACCTGACGCCGTTGCCGCCGCGTGCGAAGCTGCCGGTGAAAATCACGGTAGTCGCCTGGCAACTCGGCCGCGGCACCGAACCGAAACTGCAGGCCGCCACACCGGTAGAGCGGAGTTTTTTGCTCACCCGGTGATCATGAAGGCGCTCGTATTCTGCGATGATCTCTATCATCCGGCTGCGACCGTGCGCGCCGGGCTCGCGCCGCTGGCGGCGGCTGGCTGGGATTTCGACTGGGTCGAGGATGCGACGGGCTGGCCGACGGCCGCACTCGGTTCCTATTCGCTGGCACTGCTGGCCAAGTCCAATGTCCGCTCGCATGCCGATCCGACGCCGTGGCTGACCGGCGCAGCGGAAAGTATTTTTTGCGATTTCGTCCGGCGTGGCGGCGGACTGGTGGTGATTCATTCCGGCGTGGCCGGCTACGCAGATGTCGTGCCCGTGCGTGCGGTGACGGGCGGGATTTTCCTCAGCCATCCACCGCCGTGCGCGGTGACGGTTGAGCCGCAGCCCGGACACCCGCTAACCGCAGGCGTGCTGGAATCGTTTTCCATCCATGACGAGCATTACCAGATCGTGCTCGATGATGCGCAAGCGGACGTGTTCCTGCACACGCGATCGGTGCACGGCGTGCAACCGGCCGGGTGGACTCGCACCGAGGGCACCGGCCGCGTCTGCGTGCTCACGCCCGGACATTTCCCGGAGGTCTGGCTGCATCCGATGTTTCAGCAATTGCTCACCAACGCACTCCGTTGGGCAGCCCGGCCGATTGTCGGTTAGTGCACTGAGGGTTAGCGCGTCAGGTCGTGCCGCCGTGCTCGCCAGCCTGACGCTGGTCTCTTCAC
>JAHFTH010000055.1:7843-15042 GCA_023269445.1 Lacunisphaera sp. | reverse complement strand
GCCCCGATAGGTAGCAGCGCGAGGGCGGGCGCGCCGAGACGCGCGCGCACCTCGGCAAAGTGCGGGCCCCAGCCGGTGTCGCCGGCAAACCACACCGAGCCGCCCGCGGTTCTGATCATGAAGCCGCCCCATAAGGTGAGACACCGATCCCACGGCCAGCGTGAGCTCCAGTGTTGCGCAGGCGTGCAGATAATTTCAGCGCCACCGTCGGCAAAGTGCGATTGCCACCAGTCCAGCTCCACGACGTTGGCCACTCCCCGTGCCTCCAGCCACGACTTCAATCCCAAGGGCGCAACGATCAGCGGGTGGCGATGCTGGGCCAGCCAGCGCAGGGAAGTCAGATCGAGGTGATCGTAGTGGTTGTGACTGAGCAGCACGACATCCACGCGCGGCAACTCGCCCAAGCGCAGCGCGGGTGGTCGCGTCCGTTTCGGACCGAGCAGACCGAAGGGCCCGGCCCGCGAGCCAAACACCGGATCGGTCAGCACCGTGCAGCCGGCAAATTGCAGCAGGTAGGTCGCGTGACCGATGAATGTCGCCGCAACCTGACCGGTCGACACGTTCTCCGGCAGGCGAACCTTGGCCGGAGTCGGCACGGATCTCGGCCACGCCGTCGCCGAGCCCCGCATCTGCTGCCACCACCACTTGGGCAGATCTGAAAACGAACGCGCCGACGGGCCGTGCGGGTTGAAAAACCGCGCGCCGTCGCAATGGTCACTAATCGGGAAACGGGGCGGCATGTTGGCTCTGGTAGGGCGCGTTATCCCTAACGCGCCGTAATCATCGGCGGATTAAGGATAATCCGCCCTACCCCGTTAGCTTCCGTTGCGCCTGTGCCCAATAATCAAGGAGGGCGCGGAAATCCTGTTCCTTGGTGCTGCTATGGATGACGTAGTCGTAGCTGTTGCGCTCCGCGATCTCGTGCTCGGCACTTTGCATCCGGCGCGCCAGTTCCTCCGGGCTGACCGGGCCGCGGCCTTGCAGGCGTTCGCGCAGCACATCCATCGAGTCGGGTGCGACGAACAGCGTGACGAGCCGGCCCTTGAGCAGTGGCACCTTTTGCGCGGCAGCCCGGATGCTGCGCACACCCTGCACATCGACATTCATCACGAGGCTGGTCTGGGGCAGCCGGTCGAGCACCGCGGACTTGAGCGTGCCATAACGATGGCGTTGGTGGACGCAGGCCCACTCGAGGAATTCACCCGCCGCCAGTTTCTGGTCAAACTCCGGGTCGGAGAGGAAATGATAGTCGCGACCGTTGACCTCGTTGGGCCGGGGTGGGCGCGTCGTGGCGGTGATGACCCGTTCAAAGCCCGGCACATCGTGCACCAGCCGGTCGCACAGCGTGCTTTTGCCGACACCGGCCGGGCCGGCGAGAATAAGCAAAGCGGTCGGAGTCGCAGCCATCACTCAGTAGGTAAAGGCGGCCGCCGAAGTGGCGAGCCCGTAAGCCAGCAGGATGGAGCCGACCAGCTTCGGCCGCCCCGGTGTTCGGAACAGCCAGTCGAAGAAATCGCGCAGCCGGAATGGATAGGCCGCGAGATAGAGTGCGGCGGTCAGGCCGAGATAAACGGCGGTCACCATCAAGAGACGCTGGGGGTGGGTCCACTCCATGTAGGCGGCGTAGAGCAGCGGCTCGGCGGCGAGCAGCATCAGAATACTAAGCCCGCGCACGGCGAGAAAATCAGGCGTGTAGATAAAGGCCAGCACGGCCAGCACGCCGAAGCCCAGCATCACGGGCGTCGGCGTCTTGAAAAAAATAAGGTCGGACTCACCTGTGCGCGACAGCCGCCACACAAACCACACCGCCCCGAGACCAAAGAGCACCCAGGTGGCGGCCGTGGAGCGAGGCAAGGACTTGGCGGCAACCGACGCACCGTTCCAAAACAGGAGTCCGCCAAGCAGGACAAGAAACAGACCGGGCAGAAGCGTGGCGAGGAAGAGCGACATTATTTGAAATCAGTTAGGGACTCCCGCGAGGGCGAGCGAGCCGTAAAGCACGGCGGTCGAGGCGCGCTCGATCTGCACCGGCACCAGCTCGCTGATGAGCCGCTCAGTGGCGGCGAAATGCACGATGCGGTTGCCGCGCGTGCGGCCCATGTAGCCGAAGCCCTTTTTATCCGGGCCTTCGACGAGCACTTCCTGCGTGGTGCCGAGCAACGTGGCGTTGCGGCGGGTGGAGTTGGCCCCGAGGATGGCGAGCAGGGCCTGATTGCGGGCCTCCTTCACCTCATCGGGCACCTGCACGGCCATCGTCGCGGCGGGCGTGCCGGTGCGGATGGAATATTTGAAGATGTAGGCCATGTCGTAGTTGCAGGCCTCGAACAGCTCGCGGGTTTGCGCGAAGTCCTCCTCCGTTTCGCCGGGAAAGCCCACGATGATGTCGGTGGAAAAATACATGTCGGGCCGCACGCGGCGGAGATCGTCCACTATCTGCCGGTAGCGGTCGCGCGAATAGGGACGGTTCATGGCTTTCAGAATCTGGTCCGACCCCGATTGAAGCGGGAGGTGCACGTATTCACAGAGCTTTTCGAGCCGGCCGTAGGCCTGAATGAGATCGTCCTTGAAGCCGCGTGGGTGCGGCGAGGTGAAGCGGATGCGCTTGATGCCGGGAATGGCATTTACGCGCGTGAGCAACTGCACAAACGGAGTCACCCCGTCCGTGTGCGCGTAGTCGCGCCGGCCGTAGCTGGTGACGATCTGGCCGAGGAGGGTAACTTCGCGCACGCCGCGATCGGCCAGCTCCTCGCACTCGCGCACGATCTCGTCCATCGGGCGGGAACGCTCGTCGCCGCGCGTTTTCGGGACGATACAGAAAGAGCAATCCATGTTGCAGCCCTGCTGGATGGAAACGAAGGCGGTGACCTGTTTATCCTCCAGCACATGGTCGCGAATGGTGTTCTGCGAACCCGCCTCTTCGGCGATGTCCACGATGGTGCTGCCCAGCGGGGTGCCGGCGGCTTGAGCGGCACGAAGGTTGTCGAGGTAGTCGGGGACTTGGTGAAATTTCTGGGTGCCGACAATCAGGTCCACATCAGGCAGCGCGTCGAGGAGGGCCGCGCCGCGGTTCTGCGCCATGCAGCCGAGAATCCCGAGAATGAAGCGGGGGTTGCGCTTGCGCTGCTGCGCGACGTTGGCCGCCTTGCCGATGGCCTTCTGCTCGGCCGCGTCGCGCACGCTGCAAGTGTTAAGCAGCAGCACGTCGCAGGCGGCCTCGTCCTGCACGATGCGATAACCCCGGGCACGGAGCAGCGCGGCGACGGCCTCGCTGTCCCGCTCGTTCATCTGGCAACCATACGTTCTTATAAAGACCCGGTTCATCGCGCGGCGTGGTGTGCCCGAAGCATCAGGCGTATCGCGGCAACCATCTAGCCAGCCATAGCTCCGCTCTGGCGGAGCGACGGCTGGAGGTTTTGATGAAGACGCGGTTCATGATCGGGGAGGGTTTAACTACCCGCCCCACCCCGCCGGTCAACGCACGAAAAGTCCGACAAAAGCGCTTCCCCTCGGGGCAGCCGAGAGCTTTGCTCGGGACATGGGATTTTTCGACAGTTCCGCTTCCGGCAACCCGCAACCCGATCCGGCGCCCGGCCAGCCGGCAGCCGACAAGCCCGCCATCGCCGGCGGGGTGATTCCCCGCATGGCGGAAGCCAAGGCCAAGCTCGAGGCCCGAGACTTGCCGGCCGCGGTGACGATCTATCAGGAGGTCCTGGCCGGTGCCGGTTCCCGACCAGATGTGCTCGTGGCGATTTCCGGCGAGCTCGGTTCGCGCGGCCACGTGCGTGAGCTCATCGAGCTGGTGGCCCCACTCTACGATGCCGGCCGCCACGGCCCGGCGACCGGGCTCAATCTGCTGCAGGCCTATCTAGCGGTGCGCAACATCGAGTCAGCCCAGCACCTGTTAGACATACTCTTTGCCCTCAACCGCCCCGAGTTGGAAGAACGGCTCTTTGGATTTTCCAACGTGATCGGCGAACTCATGGCCGGACACGACAACGCAGTGCCCACGGCGGCGGATCTCGCCGGTGCGCCCGAGGAGAGCAACAAAATCAGCCTCGCCAGCATCAGCAAACCGATCTGGTTCTACGGGCTCGAGTCGGCCGCGCCCCACCTGCTGCCCAAGAAGGAGGGCAAACTTCGGCGCGTGGCCTTTGCCCAGTGCACGCTGCCCGGCCTGGCCGACGCCGTGGAACGCTCCGCCAAACCGGAGGATGAGCTTGGTCGCTTCTGCCGCGGGCTGCCACTGTGGTTTGCCGAGACCTTCACTGCGGCCGCTGGCTACGACGCCGTCGCGGCCGTGGGTGTTTCCAGCCGCAAACACTACGTCCTGTTTCCTGCGGAGTGGACGGCGGACAACATCCGCGAGCTCAACGACAGCAGCTCGAACGCGCTCGATTACGTCGTCACCAGCGGGCTGCGCAACAAGAACGACGACTTCGAGCTCGTGGTGCGCATCTGGGAGGTGAAGAAATTCCGCGAGCTGAAACAATTCTCCGCCCGCTGGACCCCGGCCAGTGTGGACACCGCGCTCAAGGAGTTTCAGGAACAACTGCGCCTTTATATGGAATGGACCGCCCTGCCCGAAGGCAACGGGCTGGCTTACAGCGCGCCGGCCGCGCCTCTGGCGCACATCCGCGCCCTCGGGTCCACGCTCACCCAATTTTTCGGCGATAAAGGCGTGCTGGCAACCGAGCAAGTGACGGCCGGGCCGGCGCTATTCCTGCAAAACGCCTCGGCCAACTCGGACGACCTGCGGGCCCAACTAACCCTTGTGGCAGCACTTTTCCGGCAAAAAGCCCAAGGCGTGGCGCCTGAGGCCGCCGCGCTTCGGCAGGCACAGGCGTGGCTGGCCACCGACCAGGCGCAGAAAGCCGATCTGTCGGCGCTCCTGATCAAGCTGGCCTGAACCGGGCGGACATCAGGACATAAAAAAGGCCCGGCGATAAGCCGGGCCGGAAAAAGAAACCTTCGCCCGCCTACGGGTGCGAGGCGTTGTAGTAAGTGATGAAATCGTTCGTCACCTCAAGCTCGGGCTGGGCGGCGATGATGCCTTCGTTGAGCTTGGCGACGTCAAAGAGCAGACCGATTTCGCGTTCCTTGGCGAAGGCGGTGATCGCCTTGCCGATTTCGGTGGCGATGGGACCCTGTTTCTCCTGTTGAGCCTGCTGCACGGCGGCCTGGGCCTCCTGCTGCTTGGCCTGCAGTTCCCGCTGGAGTTTCATACCCTCGACTTGTTTGTCTTGAATGGCCTTGGCGTTGGCTTCACCGCCCGCCTGCAGTTTGTTGAGTTCGCCGGCCAGCGTGCGGAGCTTTTCATTCATGAGTGAGAGTGAGCTCTGCGTGCCGCTGAACTCGAGCTCGAGCTCCTTGAGGACGCGAACGAGCGCCTTGATGCCGGCGGCATCATCGCTAAAGGCGTTACTGTTGAGCCAAGCCACGCGGCTGACCGGGAGCAGCTTGACGGGCTTGGCCGGAGCGGCGGCAGTCTGGGCGGAAAGCGTAACGCTGCCCAGTGCGAGAAGGAGAAGGGAAAGAAGGAGGCGGGAGAATTTCATGAGGGGTTCAAAGCAAAGAGTCCGGGGCTCCTTGGCAAAGGTTAAATCAGCGGGTGGAAGCCAGCTGGCCGCACCCGGCGGCGATGTCGATACCGCGGCGCTGGCGCACGGTGCTCGGCAGCCCGTATGCCGCGAGGATCGTTTGAAATTTCTTTGCGGCCTCTCGGCCGGTGGGCTCGCCGTCGTAACCGGCCGTGGGGTTGAGCGGAATCAGGTTCACCTGCGCCTGCTGGCCCTGAAGGAGCCGGCCGACGGCATGCGCGCTCTCCGGGGTGTCGTTCTTCCCCTCGATGAGCGTCCACTCATAGAAAATGCGGCGCTCCTGCTTGGCGATGTAGTAGCGGCAGGCGTCCATCAGTTCTGCCAGCGGCCATTTTTTGGCTACCGGCACGAGCGCGGCGCGTTCCTCTTGCGTGGCACCATGCAGCGAAACCGCGAGGTGGATGGGGCGTGCCTCGTCAGCCAGCCGGATGATGCCCGGGATCACCCCGACCGTGCTCAGGGTTATTTTCTTCGCGCCGATGCCCAGGCCGCAGGAATCACGCAGGATGTCGATGGCCTGCATCACGGCGTCGTAGTTGTGCAACGGCTCGCCCATGCCCATGAGCACAATGTTGCGCAGCCGTTCCCGGGGAGGTTTGTCATCTATTATATGACAAACCTCCGGGACGCTGCCGCGCAGCACCCGGTCCACGTGCAGCGCCTGCGCCACGATCTCGCCAGGCGTGAGATGACGCACGAAACCCATCTGCCCGGTCGCGCAGAACACGCAGCCCATCGCACAGCCGGCCTGGCTGCTGATGCACGCGGTCACGCGGCCGGTGTAGCGCATGAGCACGGTCTCAATGCGGCGCTCGTCAGCCAGGGCCAACAGATATTTGCGCGTGAAGCCGTCGGCACTGTGCGTCTCCACCGCCACGGGCAGACGGGGAAAAGCTAGTTCGCCTTCCGCCTTGGCGCGGTAGCGCGCGGGGAGCTCCGTCATCAGCGCCCATGCCTCCAGTCGCTCCAGATAGACGTAGGCCCACAATCTGGCCGCATGCACCGGGCTGAAACCCCAGCGCACGGTGAGCAGGCGGAGCTCTTCGCGGGTGAGGTCGTAGAAGTTGGCGGGGGTCGAGGACATTGACTTCTCTGTCATTGCGAGGAGCGGCGCGACGAAGCAATCCATCTTGCTGGATCGCCACACTCGGCTTCGCCGGGTTCGCGATGACAAGCCAGAAGAGGTGTTTGCCAAAAAAGCCAGGTTCCTGCTAGTCTCCGGGCATGGCTAAAGTCATTCTCGCGGGCGGGAGCGGATTTCTCGGGCAGGCGCTCGGACGCAAACTGGCGGCCGAGGGCTGGGAGGTCGTGGTGCTCTCGCGTGATCCGCGGGAAACCGCCGCGTTCCGCGAAGTGCAGTGGAATGCCGAGACGGGCGGCGCGTGGGCCGCCGAACTCGAGGGCGCGGCGGCGGTCGTCAACTTCGCTGGCCGCTCCATCAACTGCGTGCACACGCTGGCCCACGGCCGCGAGATTCTCGAGTCGCGCCTTAACGCCGTGAAGGCGCTAGCCAAGGGCTATGCTCGCGCCAAGAACCCGCCGCCCCTCTGGGTGCAGTGCAGCGCCACCGGTTACTACGGCAATGCCGGCGATCGGTTTTGT
>JAHFTH010000055.1:0-7833 GCA_023269445.1 Lacunisphaera sp. | reverse complement strand
TTGCGCTCGGGTCCGGGCTTTCTCGCCGAGACCTGCCGCCAATGGGAGGAAGCCTTTCAAGCCGTCGAACTGCCCGACGTGCGTCGCGTTATGTTGCGCATCGGCGTGGTGCTCGACCCTGTGCACGGTGCGCTGCCTCCGCTGGTGAAACTTACCCGCCGCTTTCTCGGCGGCACTGCGGGCAGTGGCCGGCAATACCTGAGCTGGATCCACCGCGAGGATCTACTCGGCATTTTTCAGGCGGCGCTGACGCGGCCGGAATTGTCCGGGGCTTACAACGCCTGTTCGCCGGCACCGGTCACCAATGCGGAGTTCATGCGCGAGCTGCGGGCCGCTGTCGGCCGGCCGTGGTGTCCCGCTGCACCAGAGTTCATGGTGCGACTGGTTGCGAGCCGGCTCTTCGAGACCGAGCCCAATCTCGCGTTGCACGGGCAGCGCTGCAGCCCGGCGCGATTGCAGGCGACGGGCATTACGTTCAAATATCCGGCCGTCGGCGCAGCGTTGCGCGACTTGCTGACTGCGGGCGCAAGCTAGACGACTACACCGAGTATTTACTCTTCACAGGCTCGCAGGGCGACATGCCCTCGTAGTTGTGCACCGAGCCAGCGCTGTCGCTCCAGAGCGGCAGGTTGTCCTGGCGCCAACGACGCGTCAGCACGATGTCGTTCTGGACCTCACGATCCCGGGCGAGGAGCATCAGTCGGTTCAACGCAGCATAGGCCACGTCTTCCGATTGGACATCAATCAGGCCGGACAGGCGTTCGACGGCATCGAGCTCAGCATATTCGAGGTGGATTTTGAGGACAGGCATAAGGGGCTCCTTTTGTCGTGATGATACCACTTTGTGCGAAAATAACTCCGCATGGATTGCTATATATCTAGGCGAAGCCAAGTCACCCGACGAACGTGGTGAGCAGGTCGGCGTAGATGGCGGCGGCCTCGACGAGATCCTTGAGGCGAGCGCGTTCGTCCACGGCGTGGTAGTTTTGTCCGCCCGGGCCGTAGCCGAGCGTCGGCAGCCGGAGCTCGTTGGCGAAGAAATGCATGTCGTTGAAACCGGTCGAAACGCAGAACTTCGCGGGCCGGCGGCGGACGCGGGCGACGCTGCGCCGCAGCGCGGCGGCGAACGGCGAGACCGGGGGGCTGAAGCTGGGATGGTTGTCGGAAACCTTCTCGATGGTGATGCGACACTGCGGGATTTTGCTCGCGGCCTTTTTTAGGAAGGCCCGGAGATCGCGCTCGGCTGCGGCGACCGTCTCGGTGGGCAGCAACCGGCGATCGATGCTGAAGCTGGCGGCGGCGGGCACGGTGTTGATCTTGCCGCCCTCGCCGCTGGCGAAGACGCCGCCGAGGTTGAGCGTGGTGACCATGACCTTGCCCTCGGGGGTGCGGAACTTTTTCTTCGCGAGGATTTTTTTGTAGCCGTCGAGTGCGAGCACGAGGGCGGACATCTTTTCGAGCGCATTGACGCCGCGGTGCGGGATGGAGCCGTGGGCGGCGCGGCCGTGAACGCGGACGTTGAGCCACACGACGCCGTTGTGGCCGCAGCAGACGGCGTCGCCCTCACCGCCTTCACCGACGATGGCGTAATCAGCGCGGAGTTTGCCGCGGCTGGTGACCCACCCGGTGCCGAGCGTGCTGTCGGTTTCCTCATCGGCGGTGAACGAGACCTCGAGGTTGAAGTTGGGCTTGGTGCCGGTGGCCTTCAGTGCTTTCAGGGCAAAGACGATGCTGGCGATGGCGCCCTTCATGTCGGACGTGCCGCGGCCGTAGATCCAGCCTTGGTCCACCGTCCCGCTGAACGGGTTGCCGTGCCGCCATGTGCCGGAAACCGGGACGACGTCGTAGTGGGCGTTGAGGTGAACGGTTTTTTTCGCGCCGGCGTCCCAAAAAGCGATGACGTTGTAACGGGGGTAACCGAGCAGGTCGGGCTGGGTTATGCGCTGGAGCGAGCGCGGGATGGGCACGCGGCGGACCTGCAGGCCGAGGTCGCGCAGGGTGTCCGCGAGTAGCGTGGTGATCGGGCCGTAGTTCTCGCCGGGAGGATTGACCGTGCGCAAGCGGACCAGCCGCTGGAGGAAGCGGACGAGATCGGCTTGGTGCTGGTCGAGATAACGGGCGGGCGTCATGGACGGGGAAAGGGATAGCTAGGCAGTTTCCGTCCGGGCAGACCAGCCGCGACTGGCGCAGAGGATGATTTTGACAGCGCACCGGCCGACCCCGATATTGAAGCTAATATGGCACTGGCCGACATGCGGAAAGACTACGGGCTGGCGGGGTTGCTTGAAAAAGACCTCGCGAAGAACCCGTTTAAGCAGTTCGAGCGGTGGTTTGCCGAGGCCGAGGCGGCCAAGATCACCGAGCCCAACGCCATGACGCTGGCGACCGTGGGCCGCGACGGCCACCCGGCGGCCCGCACGGTGCTGCTCAAGGCCTGCGATGGCCGCGGCTTTGTTTTTTATACTAACTACGAGAGCCGCAAGGGGCGCGAGCTGGCCGACCATCCCTCGGCCACCCTGCTGTTCCCCTGGATCGCGATGGAGCGGCAGGTAATTGCAGAAGGCAAAGTGACCCGGGTCTCGCGCGAGGAGGCGGAGGTGTATTTCCACAGCCGGCCGCGCGCCAGCCAGCTGGGGGCCTGGGCCTCGCCACAAAGCACGCCAATCGCGGGTCGGGCGGTGATCGAGGAAAGCTACCGGGTCGTGGAGAAAAAATACGAAGGTCGCGAGGTGCCGCTGCCGCCGCAGTGGGGTGGTTTCCGGCTGGTGCCGGAGACGGTGGAATTCTGGCAGGGCCGCCGCAGCCGGTTGCACGACCGGTTGCGCTACCGGCGGGAGAACGGCGGGGACTGGGTGGTCGAGCGGCTCGCGCCCTGATCATGGCCGGCAAAACCAGCAGGCCGCCGGCCGGGCAGGAAGCCATCGCCGCGCTCCCCGACCCTGCGGTCATCACGTCCGACGGCTGGGAAAAAGGCGGCGCGACCATCCAGTTTGCTAATCGCGAATTTTGCACACTGACCGGCTACACCGCTGCCGAGCTGGAGGGAAAAAACACCCGCCTGCTCCATGGTCCACGAACCGACGTCGCGGGGCTCCGGCACGACCACCGGGCCGGCCAGACTCCGGGTGATGGCAACGGCGAGGGCTGGCTTTACCGCAAGGACGGCACGGAATTCTACGCCCACTGGCGCTACCGTGCCTTGGCTCGCGGTGCCAGCGGACCACTGGTCGTCGTCTATCACGACCACTCCGAACTCTGGCAGCAGCGGGAGGCCTTGCTCCAGTCGCAGAAGCTGGGGACGGTGGGCCTGCTGGCGGGCGGCATCGCGCATGATTTCAACAACCTGCTCTCCGTCATCAACGGCTACTGCGAGATCTTGGGCCCGAAGATTGCCGCCCAGCCAGCCGCGCACAAGGAGCTGCAGGAAATCCACCGGGCTGGCCTCAAGGCTGCGGCCATCGCGCACCAGATCCTCGAGTTCAGCTGCCGGCAGGAGACCGAAGCCGGTGTCGTTAACTTCAACACGCTCATCCGTGAAATCACCGAGATCATCCGGCGCGTGTGCGGAGACGAGATTGAGGTCGAGCTGCGGCTCGCCTCCGACCTCGGCAATGCGCGCATCAACCCGGTGCACTTTCAACAAGTGCTGCTCAACCTCTGTTTCAACGCGCGCGACGCCATGCCGACAGGCGGCCGGCTCACCCTTCGCACCTTCAACCTGCTGGTTGCCGCCGAGCTGCAGGCCGAGCCTCTGCCCCCGGGCGCTTGCGTGGTCTTGCAAGTGACCGACACGGGCGGCGGGCTTGAGCCCGCGCAGATCGGGAAAATCTTCGAACCTTTCTATACCACCAAGCCGCACGGCACCGGCCTCGGCTTGCCGACCGCGCAGGGTATTATCCGCCAAGCCCACGGACAGATCGTGGTGCGGAGCGTGCCGCACCGAGGCACGACCTTTGAGGTCATCCTCCCCGAGACGGCTGAACCCGAGGATGCCGGCCCCACCGCGCTCGGTATATTGCCGTCGGTGCAGGGCACGGAATCGATTCTGGTGATCGAGCAGGATATTGGGCTCCGCAAAATGATCGCGGGCATTCTCGCCCTTGATGGTTACACGGCCGTGGACGCGGCCACGGTGGGCGAGGCGGAACGATCCGACGCCAACCCGCAACTCATCATCACTGATACCGCGACGCGACCGGCCACAGAATTTTTGCGCAAGCGCGTCGCGGCGAACCCCGGGTTGCGCGTGATCTGCACGGCAGCCGAGCTACCCGTTCTGTCGAGGATTTCCCCGTCGGCCGTCGCCCACCTCCCCAAGCCCTTTGCCCTAAGTGTGCTGCTGACGAAAGTCCGCGCCTTGCTTGATGCCGGGGCTAAATGATCGCCGGACCAACCAAAGGCGTTGCGCCGGCCCGCAGAAGCACCTAACACCTTAGCCCTGCATGGAGTCCATCCCGCCCATCCCGACCGGTCCCGGCCAGCGTTCGCTGGCCGCCATTGTTTTCACCGACGTGGTGAGCTTCAGCGCGCGGATGCAGACCGACGAGGAGATGACCCTGCAGCTGCTCCGGCGAGACTTTGCAGAAATGCGGGAGATTTGCATGCAGCACCACGGTTCTGTGCTCAAGAGCACCGGGGACGGACTGCTGCTGTATTTTTCCAGCGCCGTGCAGGCCGTGGCCTGTGCGCTCGCCATGCAGCGCTCCTTTGCCGAGCTGGCGAAGAATCGCCCTGCGACCGAGAGCCTCACCCATCGCGTCGGCATCCATCTCGGCGATGTTTTCGTCAACGACCAGGACGTGATGGGCGATGGGGTGAACATCGCCGCCCGCCTGCAAGCCGAGGCCGAGCCCGGCGGCATCTGCATCTCCCAGACCGTCTATGATGTCGTGCGCAACAAGCTCGCCCTGCAGGTCACGCGCCTTGGCCCGCGCGAGCTGAAGAACATTTCGCAGGCCATACCCATCTACAAATTGCTCCTTGAGGCCCAAGCCATCGGCTCGACTCCGCCCGAGATGACGCCCGAGGAGGAGTATCCGACCGACGCATTGCCCGCTCGTAGTCTGACCAAGGGGCAGAAACTGGCGGCCCTCGCTGCCTTGGCGGTGATCGTTGTCCTGGCCGCCGTGCTTTCCCAGCGCGCTTGGACCCGGCATAAGAAGACCCAAGCCGAGGCCGCCGCCAGCCAGGCGGCCCTGCAGGCCCTGCTCAAGGAAGACCGCCCCGAAGGCGACGCCGGCCAGTCCGTTAACACCGCCCGCACCCTGGCCGAGTGGCGCGAGGAGTTGCGCGACAAGCGCTCGCGGGCGATGCAGGAATATAACTTTTCCGAGATGGCACGCAGTCTGAGCGATCCCCGCTCCCCGGTGGCCGGCAAGCCCGAGGCGGCGATCCGCGCCCAAGTGCTCCAGCGCATCCAGGTGCTTTTTAACTGGATGGGCACCGCGTTGCAAAAATACAGCCGGGAAAACCCGCTCATCGTCCGCGAGCTCACCGGCACGGCCCCCAAGGAAATCAAAGTCTATGTCGGGCCCGACCGCCGCCTCTACTACGCCGAGGGCGGTGCCATCCGCCAGCGCAACTGGACCGATCTCCGGCCTCCCGTGCTCGCCGCCATCATCGCCGGCACGATGCTCGACGCGGACACGCTGCCGTCGCGCGAGATCGCGCAGGGTGCGCTGGCCTTCGCCAATCTCTACAACCTGCCGGAATTGCCCGAGACGCTGAAACAGGGGCGGGCCAAGCGGCTGAAGCGGTGATGCGGCTGCACGCGCTTCCTGTTCGCACCGCCGGGGCCGCCGAGAACATGGCGTTGGATTTCCTGCTGCTCCAGCGCTACCCCGAGCCGACGGTCGCCCGCTTCCGGCACTACGAATGGCGCACGGAGGCTTTCACCTTCGGACTCAGCCAGACGATGGACTATGTCCGGGCGAATCTCCCGGTGGGCGAAACCTTCGACCTGTGCCGCCGGCCCACCGGCGGCGGCATCGTGGACCACCGCAACGACTGGACCTATTGCCTCGTCATTCCACGGGCCCACGCGCTGTTCGATGCCCCGGCCACGCAGGCCTACCGCGACGTCCATGCTTGTCTCACTGCCGCCATGCGTGCGCTCGGCGAACCGGTCGCCTTGCAGGAGCAACGCCATCCGACCGAGGAAGGCCCGACCATCTGCTTCGAGCGCCCCGAGCTTTACGATGTGCTCAACACGGCCACGGGCGCGAAGATCGCCGGCGCCGCCATGAAGCGCAACAAGCACGGCCTGCTGCTCCAGGGCTCGATCGAGAAAAGCCGCGTCGGTGCCTTGGACTGGGATAAATTTCAGAACTTGTTTTCAGCCGAGCTCGCCCGCGCGCTCGGCGCGGAGCTGGTGCCGACCCCCTGGCCGGATCTGAACGAGGCCGAGATCAGCGGCCTCGTCGAGCAATACTCCGGCGTGGAGTGGATGGAAAACCGCTGACGCTTACGGCCGCACCAGCGTGATCACGCACTCGAGGTGGCGGGTCTGCGGGAAGAGGTCGAAGGGCTGCACGGCGGTCAGTCGGTAGCCGGCAGCGAGAAATCCCTTCAAGTCGCGCATCTGCGTGGCGGGATCGCACGACACATAGACCACGGCGCGCGGACCGTAGGCGAAGAGCTGGTTCAGGAAGGATTCGTCGCAGCCCTTGCGCGGCGGATCGATGACGACTGCGGTGTCGGCGGGCGGGAATTCCAGTCCGGCGAAAATCTGCGCCGCGTCGCCGGCGCGGAAGGTGGCGTTGGCAATGCCGTTGGCGGCGGCGTTCTCCGTGGCGAACTTCACCGAGGTCTCGCTCAGCTCGATGCCGGTGACTTTCGCGAAGGCCGGCGCGCAGCTCAGGGCGAACAAGCCGCTGCCGCAGTAGGCATCGACGAGAAACTTCGCGCCACTGCCGGCCGCCTGCTCGCGCACGTAGCCCGTGAACGCCGGGAGGATGAACGGATTGTTCTGGAAAAAGTCGCGGGCGAGAAAGTGGAGCTTCAACGCACCCACCTGCTCGTGGACGACAGCATCGTAGTCGGTGATGACGCCTTCCTGCGCATGGCGCAGGAGCAGCGTGGCATCGCGCTTGTATTCCCCGGCGGCCAACCGCTGCTGGGTCTTGGCACGCACCTCGGGGAGCTTGGCGTTGATCTCCGGTGTCGCGATCAGGCACTGCGGCACATCCACGATCTCAAACCGGGATCCTTGCTTGAGAAAACCAATGGCGGCCGGCTCCCCGGCTTCCCGGCCCTTGCTCCACGCTTGGAAATGCGGCGTGATCTTCGAGCGGTAGCCAAATTCCTTGGGCGAGGCGATAACCGGAGCTACGGCGAACTCGACCCCCGCCATGAATTTCAACAGTTCCTCGACCTGCTGGCGCTTCCACTTGAGCTGCTCGGCATAGGTGAGGTGCTGGTATTGGCAGCCGCCGCACCGACCAAAAAGCTCGCAGCGCGGGGCAATCCGGTGCGGCGATGGGGACAGCACCTCCAGCAGGTCGGCCTCAGAGAAGTTCTTGTGGTTGCGATAGACGCGGGCGCGGACCTTCTCGCCAGGGAGCGTGAAGGGGACCATCACAACCCAGCCGGAGGAATTTTCGATTTTCGATTTTCGATTTTCGATTTGCCCAGAAGCGGGTGCCTGGTCGGGGTTCTGTCCTCTGTCTTCTGTCCTCTGTCCTCCGGGCAGCAGCACCCGGCCGAGCCCGACGCCGAGGTTGGTCAGAGTGGCTATCTCCAGCTCCATCTCGGTGCGGTAAGGGAAGGGTTGGTCGTTGAATTTTTTCTTTTTAACCACGAAACACACCAAACACACGAAAGGGACGGAATGAA
>JAHFTH010000242.1 GCA_023269445.1 Lacunisphaera sp. | reverse complement strand
ACCCTCGAGCCGACGCTCGGCCTGAATCATAAATTTGGTCTCGGCGCCCAAGCTTGGGTCGTCAGCGCGAACACATCCGGTGGCTGGGTCGGTGTCCACGAGGCCGACCGCTCCGGACTTTCTCGCCAGCTCCACGTCGAAGTCAGTAAACGCTGGGGCGAGTCCTGGCAATTTTTCCTCGGCACCGAACGTGCCCGCTACGACGCTCGCGGCCATGCCTTCAGCAACTCGGGCCGGGATAATTATCTGCGCGGTGCATACCAACTGAACGACGTCTGGACTGCCTCCCTCGAAATCCGCCAGCGCGCCGGCATCGTCGTTTCCTACACCTCCCCGCCGCGCCCCGACCTGGTGCTGGCCGGCAAAGTGCTGACCCTGGTTGACACCTTTGAGCGCGGCAGCCAGCTGCTCGCCTATTACTTCCCGGCCGACACGCAGAGCGCCTCCCTTGAGCTCACCCGAACACTGAGTCCCGCCGCCTCGCTTTTTCTGCGCTTTGAATACCGGAACAGCACCCACAAAGCCCTGCGCTACCTCAACCAGCGCTCCATGCTGGGTGTGGTTCGGCGCTTCTAGTGGATTTAATTGGCCGGCTTCACCCCGGCCACGAACACCGAGCTGCCCGCCGGCAGCGGCCAGCCGCGTTTCAACCACGCCTGCTCCAGCCAAGCCATTGCGGAAAACATCGCTTCAATCGGTGCAGGGAATAGCTGCACGTCACTCGTCGGCCCCGACGGTGGAAATAGTTTTCTCCGCATCACCACCAGCGGTAACGCCAGCAGGTTTGCGTAGCTGGCGAACCGCACTTCCAATCCCGCTTGCCGGAACAACGCCACCAGCTCCGGCCGCGTGAAGCGATGCTTCGATTCCACTGCCTCGTCATGATACGACCACAGCCACCTATAGGCCGGCTCATTAATGAGCACCACGCCGCCCGGTATCACGCACCGGGCAAACTCCCGCAACGCCGCCGCCACATCCTCGACATGATAAATGACGTCGCCGGTCGTGATCGCATCGAACTCCCCGTCGGCAAACGGCAGCGCGGTGATCGAACCCTCGGTGATCTCTGCCCCGGTGCGCTCCCGCGCCAGCGCACAGGCCACCGGGGAAAGATCCACCCCGCTCACCTGCCAGGCTGCGTGCGTGGCGCGCAGCTGCTTGATAAAACCGCCCGTGCCACAACCCGCATCCAGCACGCAGGCTGAGCCCGGCGGCAGCAACTTCGCCAACCAGTGCGCCCGCCGCCGGTGCAGCGCACGGAAATACCACATCCGGTCCTCCGTCTCAGCGAGTTTACGGTATTCGTCGGATTGCATACGCGAGCCGCAGTGTCCGGAAGCGCCTTCCGGTGGCGACGCCAAATTTTGCCCCAGAACCGGATTGAATCCCCCCGGCTCGCGGTCATCGTCCGCCCATGCGCTTGCGCGTCATCGCCACCGGCGGCACTATCGACAAGGTCTACTTCGACGCGGCCAGCACCTACGACGTGGGCGACCCGCAAGTCGGCCCGCTGTTCAAGGAAGCCAACGTCACCTTCGACTACACTGTCGAGTCCGTCCTGCAAAAGGACAGCCTCGCGATGACTGATGCCGACCGCGCCCTCATCCGCGCGCGCGTGGCCGCCGCGCCCGAGCGCCTGATCCTCATCACGCACGGCACCGATACCATGACCGAGACCGCAGCGCAGCTCAAAGGCCTGCCCGACAAGGTCATCGTGTTCACCGGCTCGATGGTCCCGGCCCGCTTCCGCTCGAGCGACGCCCTCTTTAATATCGGCTGCGCCGTCGGCGCGCTCCAAGTGCTGCCACCGGGAATCTATATCGCGATGAACGGCCAGATTCATCCGGCCGCCAGCGTGAAGAAGAATCGCGCCCAGAGCCGGTTCGAGCCCAAGGCATGAAAGCGTGTCTCTCTGCCCGGGTGTGGGAGCGAGCTTGCTCGCGACACTCAATCATCGCGAGCAAGCTCGCTCCCACAATTTCAAACCTGATGGGCTCCGCCGCATGAAACAGCCGACGGCCGAGACGCGGAAACGCATGTGCACCGGCAAACGCCGCTATCCCACGCAGGGCGACGCCCTCGACGCCGCCCTGCTCACCGGAGTCGAACGCCAGCGCTCCGCCTATCGTTGCACCTTGTGCGGCCATTGGCACCTCACCTCGCGTTGAACATCCGCCCATGCTGAGATTTTCCATCGCCGTTCTCCTCGTTCTGCCGGTCGCCTTCGCCCGCGCGCAAACCCAAGCGCCAGCGGAACCACCGTTGCGAGCTGAGGATACTCCCGCACTACCGGCTGATGAAACCGTCGTGCCCGAGGCCGCACCCGCCTTCGAGCCCCAACCCATCACCGATTGGCTCGCCGCCCAGGTGGAATTGTCGCGCCGGGGCTTCTCCGGTGGCTCGCTCGACGGCGTGCGCGGACTCCAGAGCGCGACCGCCCTGAAGGCTTTTCAGAAAAACGAGGGCCTCAAGGAAACCGGCGATCTCGACCGCGCCACCAAGGAGGTGCTCAAGCTCACCTCTCCCGTCCTCACGGAATATGTCTTCACCGTGCTCGACCTCGCGGCCGTGCGGCCCGTGCCCACCACCTGGCTCGGCAAATCCGAACTCGATGCGCTGCGCCACGCCACCGCGTTGGAACTGGTCGCCGAGCGCTTCCGCTCGAACCCCAAGCTCATCCTCAAGCTCAACCCCGGCCTCGACTGGGAACGCATTCTGCCCGGCCAGTCCCTCGTCGTGCCCTCGGCCGAACCCGTGATCCCGGCCGTCAAGGTCGCGCGCATCCACGTCTATCTCGCCGAGCATATCCTGCAGGCGGTGGACGAGACCGGCCGCGTGTTGTTTCACTGCCCGGTCAGCATCGCGCGCAACGTCGAGAAGCGTCCGGTCGGCGAACTGCACGTGGCCGTCGTCATCCCCGATCCCAATTACACGTTCGACCCCGAGGTGTTTCCCGAGGTGCCCGAAGGCAAGGAACTCGGCCGCAAGCTCATCATCCCGCCCGGGCCCAACAATCCCGTCGGCGTCGCGTGGATCGGACTCGATCGCACCGGCTACGGCATCCACGGGACGCCCGACCCGGAGAAGGTCGGCCGCACCGAATCGCACGGCTGCTTCCGTCTCGCCAATTGGGATGCCCGCACCTTGCTGCAACTCGCTTGGGTCGGAATGCCCGTGATGGTGGACGAGTAATATTTTTCCGGGTTTGCGCTTTGGGTCGGTTGGCTTTGGTTGGGGCCACCCCACCATGCGTCCGCTCAAGCTCGCCCTCGTTCTCACCGCACTCGTCAGCTTTATTATTCAAACTGGCTGCGCCACCCCGCCGGTTCGGCCCGCCCCCGCCGCTCCCGGCATTGTCACGACCCACGGCCGACTGCACACCGCGGGCAACCGTATCGTCGGCGCGGACGGCCAACCCGTCAGCCTCGCCGGGGTCAGCTATGGCTGGAGCCAGTGGGAAGCCGCCCGCTTCTACAATGCCAGCGCGGTCAACTGGCTGCAACAGGACTGGCACGCCGCGATCATCCGCGCGCCCCTCGGGGTCCATGAGGAAGACGGTTATCTCCAGCATCCCGCCCGGAATCTCGCCCGCGTGACCCGCGTCATCGACGCCGCCATCACCGCCGATCTCTACGTCCTCATCGACTGGCACGATCATCAGGCCCACCTGCATCAGGAACAGGCCGTGGCCTTTTTCTCCGACATGGCCCGCCGCTACGGGAAATATCCCCACATCATCTACGAAATCTTCAACGAGCCAAAGACCGGCCTGACCTGGGCGCGGGACGTGAAGCCCTACGCCGAGAAAGTCATTGCCGCCATCCGTGCGATCGATCCCGCCAACCTCATTGTCGTCGGCAATCCCAACTGGTCGCAGGACGTCGACGTGGTCGCCGCCGATCCAATCAAGGACCCCAACGTCGCCTACACGCTGCATTTCTACGCCGGCACCCATAAAGGAAACCTGCGCGCCAAGGCCGTGAAGGCGCTGGATCTCGGCGTCGCGCTCTTCGTCACCGAATGGGGCACCTGCGACGCCTCGGGCAATGGCCCGATTGACGACGCCTCGACCCGCGAATGGCTGACCTTCATGCGCGAGCACCAGCTCAGCCATTGCAACTGGGCCATCTACGACAAAAAGGAAACCGCCGCCATTGTCCGCCGCAGCGCCGCGTCGGAGGGCCACTGGCTGGAAAGCGATCTGACCCCCTCCGGAAAATACGCGCGCGAACTGATCCGCAACTGGTCAAGTGCGGGACGCTAGGGCGTGTTTTCAAA
Source organism: Lacunisphaera sp. (assembly GCA_023269445.1). Taxonomy (GTDB): domain Bacteria; phylum Verrucomicrobiota; class Verrucomicrobiia; order Opitutales; family Opitutaceae; genus Lacunisphaera. The sequence continues at coordinate 227 of JAHFTH010000242.1, read as the reverse complement.
CCCCGGTTTGTCATCCTGAGCAGAGCGAAGGATCCACGGCATCGAATGCGACATCACGAGTGAAACCATGGATTCTTCACTTCGTTCAGAATGACAGGAGGTGGAGGTTGGTTGGGTTTGAAAACACACCCTAGACTCCGCCCGCCCCGATCTGTAGTTGGACGTTGAACGTTCGACGTTGAGCGTTGAGCGTTGAGCGTTTCTGTTCCGATGCTCCGCCTGCTGCT
>JAHFTH010000054.1 GCA_023269445.1 Lacunisphaera sp. | reverse complement strand
AGGAAAACCGCGAGCAGGAGGTTGGTGAATTTGACGAGATAGAGAGCCGCGAGCAGCGCGAGCGAAGCGACCGAGCTCCACCGCCAGGGGGTGTGGCTCTGCCGGATCAATTCGAGGCCGGCAGAGGCCACGATAATCTGGTGCATGGCATCTTGGTAGCTCAGGCCCAAGAGGAAAAAGAAGCCGAAAAAGAATGTCCGGGTGTAGCCCGTCAGCCGGTAACCGTGCCAGTAGACTATGCCGGAGAAAACCGCGGCCTGCACCGCGTGCCACGCGAGCAGGCTCGCCCACTGGCCACCCCAGTAGGTCTTGCCCATGACAAACCCGAGTGGACCATAGGTGAATACGATTTCCGTGCCGAATTGCCGGCCATCCACGAAAAATTTACCCAGCGCCATGCGCCACGAGGTATCGAGTTCAGAGGCTGGGAAACCCGGCAGGGAGAACGCGATCGCCGTCAGGACTAGGAAACCGAGAATCCGGAAGATCCAGTCAAAGGTGGTCGGGCGGGCGGTGGTGGGCTGGGTTGGCTCCATACGTGGGGGCTTTACTAAAAGCAGGGCAGGGCAGCGTCTAGTGGAAACTTTTCAGGCGGGTTTTGGTCCGGGACCTCAATCACGGGCGCAGCATACCCTGTGCTGGACAATCCTGGGAGCGGAATCCCCTAGCGGCCGGCGACGAAAAACACCGACTGGGCCAGCCGGTTGACGACCGGGATGCAGTCCAGCACGGCACCGACCGCGATCACCGGCCGGATCAGGGCGTCAGGCGTGTTGGGCAGCAGGAAGTCCCGGGTGGTGGCCCGGACGCGGCCGAGGCCGGCGGCCGTGAGCTTTCGGCGGATGAACCCCGGGGTGAAGGCCATCTCATCGGGCTCGAGGTTGGCGGCCCGGCGCAGGACCGGGACCGAAAAGATCAGAAACACATACGGGTTCCACAGATTGGGTTCCCAGAAAATCAACCGGCCAGCCGGTTTGAGCCAGCGGGCCAGCACTGGCAGGAAAGTATCGAGGTGGTGATACAGGTGGTGGAGGATGCCGTTGCCGACGATGAAGTCGTATTGTTCCTGCTCGCTCGCCGGGTTGCTCTGGCTGAGGTCGGCGACGATGAAGGTGAGCTGCGGGTGCCGGTAGGTCGCGCTGGCGTGCTCAATGAACTTCGCCGAGAGATCGACGCCGGTGACGCGCGCCCCGGTGAGCAGCGCGAGCTCGTGGGCGAGACTGCCCATGCCGCAGCCGATTTCCAGGATGTGGATCCGCGCCCGCTCGGCGGGTGCAGCCGGCAGATTCATCTCCTGCACCATGGCCTCGGCGCGGCGGCGCAGCCGGATGGCGGTGGCCGTGGTGGGCTTGAAAATCTGGTTGTAGCCGCGTTCGTCGACGATGTTCGCCATAGATACTATTTCTTAAGCACGATGGTATAGCCGAGCGGATCATCCGTTGATCCGAGCTCGAAGAGGATGCCGGCGTGACCGAGAGCCAAGGCCACGAACAGAAACGGCAGGCCGAGGGCGGCGGCGATCAGACGGAAAGGAATCAGGAGCCAGCCCACCGCAGTGGCGGGCTTCAGGCGCAGGAGATTGCGGACGTAGGCCACGACGGTCTTCGAGGCGATGCTGCTGAAGTCGGTGCCGCGCGGCCGGACTGTGCACTCGCGGAACGGCGCGAAGATCTGCTGCAGCATGGTCGGCGTGTAGCGGTGGTAGTCGTAAGGCTGGTAATGGAAGCGCGCCGACCACGGCAGCGTGACAAGGGCGAGGCCGCCGGGCTTGAGCACGCGGTGCAGCTCGCTGACGAACGGGCCGGGCTCGGGCACGTGCTCCAGCACCTCGGTGCACAGCGCGACGTCGAAGGAGCTGTCGGGAAACGGGATGACTTTTCCGTCGTAGTAGACGGTGTCGGGATTCTTGTAGCCAAAGCTGGCGGCCCGCTCCACGTCGATGCCCTGATACTGCGTGCGTGCGGGGTCGAGCAGGGGGCGGAACGGGCTGTTGCCACAGCCGATGTCGAGCAGGCTCCCGGAAAAACCGGCGAGTTCCCGGCGCAGGTCGCGGTAGATGGTATTGGTCTGCAGGTCCGCAGTCAGCCGCAGGATGAACAGTAGGCGGCGCAGCGGCGTGTCCGGCGCCCAGTGGGCGCGGGGCTGAAAACCTTCGGCGGGCGGCGGCGTGGGCACGGCGAAAGATCCGGCGCTTAACCGGTGCGGTCGCGCCGCGCTTGCTTCACCTCGGTCATGAAGTCGCGCATGTCGCCCTCGCCGCTGAAGACGCCCTGGCCCTTGTAGATCCGGGCGCGGATGTAGCGCGGGCGGCCCTTGGTTTCCTCGAGGACCTTGCCGAGGTAGTCGCCGAGGATGCTCAGGGAAAGCAGCTGGATGCCGCCGAGGCCGAGCACCAGCAGGATGATGGTGGTGACGCCGCGCGCGCCCTCCGGCGGATGCAGCAGGTAGTAGCCGAGGTAGAACAGCGAGAGCGCCATGCTGAGAGCGAAAATCGCGAAGCCCAGGCCCTGGATGTAGTGCAGCGGCTTCAGGCTGAAGGAGAAGATCGCCTTCTTCGCCCACCAGATGTTCTTGAGCATGCTGTTGGTCGTGCGCCCGAACATCCGCTCGGGGCGCACGTAGGGCACGCCGGTCTGCTTGAAGCCGACCCACGCGCGCAGGCCGCGCACGAAGACATCGCGCTCGGGGAACTGCAGCAGGTGGTCGACGACCTTGCGGTCGATGAGCGAGAAGTCGCCTGCGTCCACCGGCATCTCGACCTCGGCGAGGTGGCGCAGCACGCGGTAGAAGGCCTTGTAGAAAATCTGCATATACCAGGCCGCCTCGCGCTTCACGCGGACACCGAACACGACGTCGAAGCCCTTCTTCCACTCGTGGTAGAATTGCTCGATCGTCTCGGGCGTGTCCTGCAGGTCGCCGTCGAGGAGGATCACGGCATCACCGGTGGCGATTTCCATGCCGCTGAGAAACGCGCTTTGGGAGCCGAAGTTGCGCGAGTGCGAGATGCCCACGACGTGTGCATCCTCCTCGCAGAGTCGGCGGATGACCGCCTCGTCCTCCGTCGGGCTGCGGTCGTTGACGAAGATGATCTCGTAGTCGACGCCGAGGGCGGTGAAAACCTTGGTGAGCCGCTCGTGCATGACCGGGATGGCCTGGTGGTCGCGGTAGCAGGCGATGACGGCGGAGAGTTTCTCGGTTTTCTGCGCGATCACGCCGAAGCGCACGTGCGGGGCCGCGAGTTTTTCCCATTCCGCGGTGAGGGCGAGGCCGGCGGCGAGCGGCACGCGGCTGCTCCAGCCCAGCTCGGCGCGGGCGCGGGCGGGATCGCCATACCAGTTGGCGAGGTCCCACTTGCGGTTGGGCATTGCGCCGAAGACCGGCTCGGCGGGGATCGCGAAGACTTGCCGCGTGAGCTGCGTAATCTCGGCGAGGGAAGTCTTGGTGCCGGTGGCGATGTTGAAGGTGTGGCCCGGTTGCCGGCGGCAAGCGACGAGGGCGGCCTCCACGAAGGCGCGCGTGCAGTCGTCCACGTAGAGGAAATCCCGCGAGATGGCCGGGTTGACCAGCGGCGGATACTGACCCTGCAGACCGAGTCGCACGAGCCGCGGCACGAGGCGGTCGCGTTCCTCCCACGGCCCGTAGACGGAATACAGGCGCAGGTGGGCGCAGGGAAATTGTTTGATGCAGCCGTAGTAGCCGAGGAGGTAGGATGCGGCGGCCTTGGAGACGGCGTAGTCGCTGTTGGGCTCGAGGGCGGCGGTCTCGGCCGGGCCGGCGCAGTTCAGGCCGTATTCGGAGGAGGTGCCCGCCTGCACGAACGCGTCGCAGCCCGATTCCTGCAGGGCCGTGACGAGGTTGAGCGTGCCGTGGTAATTGACCTCGTGGATGCGGGCGACGGTGTTCTGCCGCTCATACGCGCCGTAGGCCGAAAGGTTGAACACGGTGCGCGGCCGGTGTTTCTTGACCGCGGCCTCCACGTCGCGCGCCACCGTGATGTCGAGCGTGATGCGGTTGGGATAAGGGCAGTGCAGCAGGCGCCAGCTGGACTCGACCTGCCGAGACACGGCAAAGACATCGGGGCGCAGGCGGGCGAGGGAGAAGAATAACTTGGCGCCGATGAAGCCGGAGGCGCCGACCACCCAGATCGGACCCTGCAGCTTGCGCGCTTGTTCGCGGTCCGCGTCGGTCCAGTTGTCAGCCCAGAGGTCAACCGAGGCGGGAGTTGGAGAGGAGTCAGCCATGGAGCGATTCACATCAGGCAATCAGGCCGGTCACAGTGGCTTGAAGCGAGGCGGGGTCGAGTCCGGATTGCTTCTGGTGATAGCTCTGGCTGCCGTAACGGCCGGCAGGATAACCGACGGCGTGGCGGTGGTGCAGCTTGAAGGACACACCCTCGCGCGCGAGGGCGGCCGCGAGGTATTCGCCGAGGCCGCCGCGAGCGGCGTGTTCCTCGACGACCAGCAGCTGGCCCGTGGCGGTCACGCTGCGGATGAGCGCGTCGTCGAGCGCGGGCAGGGGCAGTTGGGAAACCGCGAAGACATCGGTCACGCCGTTTTCGGGCAGACCCGGGAGGGCGTTGAGCAGCACGGGGCCGATGCCGGCGACGGTGAGTTTGGGCGGCTGGCGCGCGGCGAGCAATTGGCGCACCGGTTGGAAAGCCGGCAGGGCGCCGAGCGACTCGGGCCACAGGCCGAGGCCGAGCCGCAGGTAGCCCGGGCCCTCGTGGCGGAACAGCGCTTCGGCGGCGCCGGCGACGTCGGAATTGCAGAGCGGTGCCACACACGCGAAATTCGGCAGGCAGGAGAGCACCGCAAAGTCCTCCAGCGCGTGGTGGCTGGCGCCCATGATGCCGTAGCCGTAACCGCCGCCGTTGCCCACGATCTTGACGGGCAAGTTGTGCAGCGCGACATCGAGCCGGGTCTGCTCGTAGGGGCGGAAAACCGCGAAAGGCGCGATGCTGTAGCAGAGCGGACGCAGGCCTTGTCGCGCGAGGCCCGCGGCGAGCGACACCATGTTCTGCTCGCTCACGCCGCAGTTTACGAAGCGCGGCCCGAGAGCGGCCGACACGTTCTCGAGCGCGCCGAAGCCGAGGTCACCGGTCAGGAAAATCAACCGCGACTCACGCCGGCCGAACTGTTCGATCCACTGGGAAAAATCCTTGCGCATGGCGTCAGGGATTGGCGCGGGTTTCACCGCAGGCCTGGTCATACTGGACGGCGTTCATCGGCAGGTAGTGCCATTCCATTTTGTCCTGCATGTAGGAGACGCCGTGGCCCTTGACGGTGCGAGCGATGACGCAGCGCGGGCCGGTCGCATGGGCCAGCTCGGCGTGCGCGCGGGCGAGGCTGGCGAAATCGTTGCCGTCATCCGCGACGGCGACGGCGAAACCGAACGCGCGCCACTTGTCGGCGATAGGGTCGAGCTTGAGGATGTCCTTGGTGTAGCCAATGCCCTGCAGGCCGTTGAGGTCGACGATCACGGTCAGGTGGGCGAGCTGATGGTGGGCGGCGAAGAGTGCGGCTTCCCAAGTTGAGCCTTCATTGCAGTCTCCGTCGGAGAGGATGGCGTAGGTGTGGAATTTCTCCCCGGTGAATTTCTGCGAGAACACAGTGCCGCAGGCGAGACTGAGGCCGTGGCCGAGACTGCCGGTGCCGAAGGGGATCGCCTTGATGGCCCCGGAGCAGGGCGGGTGGGCGGCGAGCAAGGTGCCGTCCTGATAAAAAGTATCGAGCGCGGCCTCGGGCATCCGGCCGGAAAGCGACAGCGTGGCGTAGAGGGCGCCGGCGGCATGGCCTTTGGACAGGATCACGACATCCGATGCGGCCATGCGCTCGAAGCAGAGGTCGACGAGGATTTCCAAGCAGCTCAGGGACGAGCCGATGTGGCCGGCATGCGCCTTCTGGTAGAGCGCGAGCAACTGCTCGGCGCATTGCTGGCGGATAGTCTGCAAGGTTGGTCGCATGGGGTGACTGCCGCTAAATTGTTTGGCCCTGCGCTCTGCGCCAAGGGAAATCATACGAATCCGGCCGCCGCCAGAACACACTTGCCCGGGCATCGGGGGGATTGTTCTCTGGCCTTTGCATGCAAAGCAGCCCCGCCGGCTCACCAACCTTCAAGTGGCAGTCATGGCTTCTCGTGGCCTTGGTCACGATTCTCGCGCTGGCCCCGTGGTGGCGGAACCACGGTTACCTGCGCAGTTTTTTTGACTACGGGGTGGTGATGGGCGGCATCGGCCGCATCGACGACGGCCAGCGGCCCTATGTGGATTTCGTCACGCCGATCCAGACCGGCTGGTATGTGCTCAACGGTCTGGCAGAAAAAGCCGGCGGTGGAACTTTCCAAGCTATGACGCTGAGTGGGGCGGTTTGCATATTCATATCCCTCGCGGTCCTGCTCTGGATGTTGTCCCGCCGCTGGCCGCTGCCGGTGGCGGCGCTGCTGGCCGGGTCGCTGGTGTTCGCCTCGGTGTCGCAGCACACGCTCCTGTGGTATAACTCCTGGGGGGTGGTATTGCTGGCGGTGGTGGTGTGGGCGGGGGCGATCGCGCCGGTGTTGCGCCGGGCCGACTGGGTCTGGCACGCGTTCGTCGGAGTGGCGCTTTTTTTTGGCGGGATCAATAAGATCAACATGCAGCTGCTGGCCCTCGCGTTGGCCAGTGCATGGGCGGTGCGCGCCGGGTTGACGGGCCGGTCGGGCTGGGGCCGGGTTTTCGCCACGGTGATTTTCTATTTCGCGTGCGCCGTCCTGCCGGTGCTGGCGGAGATGGCGTGGACCGGAGCGTCGTTCGCCGCTTGGTGGCACAACGTCATCGCGCTGCCCGTCGCCAGCCGGAGCAACATGGTGCTCGCCGCCTGGTCGAAGGATTTTCTTTTCAAGTCGCTCCACGACTACTACGGGCCGCTGCCGCTGCCGCAGGTTGGCCTGATCGGGGTGGTGCTGACGGTGCTGACGGTGGTGGCGATCCTGCGGAAGACTTGGCGCGAGGCCGGCCGGCTGGAGAAATTCCTGCCCGTGGCTTGCGGAGCGGTCGCGTTGCTGGGCGGGGCCGTGCTGCTGACGACCAACATCGATATTACCTATATTGGCCAGGCTGGCTGGTTCGTCCTGCTGGTGGCCCTGTGGCTCGGCTACGATTTGCCGGCGCGCGGGCCCTGGTTCTACGGTGCCTTGGTTCTGCCTATCGTCATCATCGGCGGTATTGCGTGGCGGTCGGCGTGGCTGGGAGAACGATCGCAGTTCGGCCATTCCGCCCAGCCCCGCTCGAGTTACGTGGCCGGGGATCTGGGCGGCCCGGATTTTGCCTACCTGCGCGGCACTCTGCTGCCACCGGAAGTGGTGGATTCACTCCGCGCCCTGGCCGAGTGGCGGCGCGCGCTCAGTCCGGAGCGACGTGCGCACCATTTCTACGGGCCGGGCACGGAGTGGGCCGCCCGCATCTGGCCGGCGCTACGGACCCCGGAGCTGCCGCTCTACATTCACACTGGCAACAGCGTCGGCGTGAAGGAAAACACCGCGATATATAAGGCGATCAGCAGCGGGAGCTATAAGGAGATCACGGTTTCCCGCATTTTGGATATCTGGGGTGAGAAGGAACAGACGATTCTCAACCACCGTTATGAAAAGCACGGACTCGGGGCCATGTTCTCAACCTACCGCAAGGCAGAGAATACGAGCGTATCTGGCGCGCCGGTCTTGTTCACCCGAATTTTCGGGGGCAACACCGACTCACGCTTCATCGTTTCGGCCGGGGAGTTCTTGGCCAGGGCGGACTGGCACCAGTTTCTCGGTTTCACGGAGGGGAGTGGCGTGATGCAGGTGACCATTCCCTCCAACCGCATGTCGGGCGAAGTGATCGTGCGCCGGCTGCCGGGGGCCCAGCGGATTCCGGTGGCGGTAGACTTTGTGATATACGCGCAGGCGAATGCCACGGCGCGATTCGAACGCTGGACCAAGCGGGTGGACCTCGCGGCCGATCAGGATGAAGTGGTGGAGCCCTACTCAATTGACAGCAGTCATATGCCGACGACCTTCACGGTCGATATTCCCCCGGCGCTGTCCGGTGTGGTCGGCGCGGGGTGGCACGGGCCGCGGATCTTGCATTCCGGCGAAGACGGGCCGGATAAGCCTGCGTGGTTTTTCCGCAGTGACGATTCCGTCCAGGCGCTCGATGCGGCCGCCCAAGCCAGCCTCCTGCCGGCCGGCTGGCGGCCGGTGGAAGCCTTCATGCGCAAGGGCCGGGTGACCGACGGCGGCATTGAGTTGTCGCCCGGTGGGGAAATCTGGCTGCGCGCCAGCGGCATCGTCTCCGAGTTTGCGGGCACGGCTGTGGCTGTCACCACCACGGACACCGGCGAGCGCCCGTTTGTGCGCGGCATGTGGTATCGTGACGGTCGCCTGGAGGTCTACACCGACATGTTGGTGCGCACGAGCGACCATACGGCGGATTTCCATGCGTGGTGCGCGGAACCCGGGGGCTGGTTGGTCATCTCGGTGGATCCCTCCGTGGCGGCGTCTCCCGTGGTGGTGCGCGTGCACAAGGTCGCGATGCGACCCTGACTAGGAATCCACCCTCCTTGTCTATGACCGATCACTCCCGGCGTATTCCTGTCACCGCATGGTTGATCCTGCCGGTAGTGGTCATGGCGCTGCTGCCTTGGTGGCGGAACCACCCTTATCTCCGCGACCTCTATGACTACGGTCTGGTGATCTCCGGCCTGGGGCTGCTTGAGCAGGGCCAGCGGCCCTACGTGGATTTCGCCACGCCGATTCAGGCGGGATTTTTTGGTCTCAGCTGGCTGGTGGAAAAAGCCGGCGGCGGCACTTACCTCGCGCTGGCGCGGGGGGCGGCCGGGCTGATCGTGCTCATGGCGGCCGGATTCACCTTCCTGCTGGCCCGGCGCTGGTCTGGTTGGGCGGCGAGTGCGGTCGCGCTGGCCGTCACGGTGGCGAGTGCGGGGCAGCATACGATCCTCTGGCACAATTCGCTCGGGGTTTTCTGCTTGGCCTTGGTCGTATGGGCGGCGGCGCTGGCCCCGGTGCTGTGTCGTCCGGACTGGTGGTGGCACGGGCTCGTGGTCGTTGGCTTGTTCATCGGCGGCATCAACAAGCTGAATTTTCATCTGGTCGCCTTGGCTGCGGCCCTGGCCTGGGCGTGGCGCGCGGGTCTGACCAAGCGCGCCGGCTGGGGCGCGGTTGGCGCCACCAGTCTGGTCTGGCTCGTCGTGGGCGGCATTTTGCCGGTGGCGGCCGAGCTGGCCTGGACCGGAGCTTCGCTGGAAACGTGGCGGCACAATGTCGTGGAACTGGCGGTGGGCTCGCGGGCGCAAACGTTGCCGCAGATCTGGTCGAGGAAATTCCTGCTGACCCCGATTCATGATTACTACGGTCCGTTGCTGCTGCCGCAGGTCGGGCTGGTCGGATTGATCCTGTCGCTGGCGGCGTTGCTGGGCTGCTGGCCGGTGCGGGCGGAGCAGAAAACTTGGTCGTGGGATTTTCTGCTGCTGCCGGTTGCGACCATTCTGGTCACGGCCGCCGGGGCGGCGTTGCTTGCGACGAATCAGGACATTGCCTACCTCGGCTTGGGCGCGTGGCTCGTGCTCGTCACGGGGTTGTGGTTGGGATTTTCCCCGGCGCGGCGCGGCGCGGTTTTTATCGGGGGATTGATCTTGCCCGCGTTGTTGCTGGCGGCGGCGGCTTGGTCGAGTGCGTGGCAGGGCCAGCGCTCGCAGTTCGGTTACTCGCTGTCTCCTCGATCGTCCTATCTGCCGGCGGAGAGTGCGGGGCCGGCCTTTGCCTATCTGGCGGGCTTGCATTTGCCACCAGAGACCGGGCTCACGATGGGGCTGCTGGGAAAATGGCTGCCCGAGGTCCAGGCTGACGGCTTGCGGCCGGTCTTCTATGGGGAGGGCACGGAGTGGATGAGCCGTTTCATGCCCGGTTTGCGGCAACCCGGCCAGCCACTGTGGGTGCACTGGGATACCACTTACGGTCCGCGCGAGACTTTGCGATTGAAGCAAGCGCTCGGGCACGACGCGCGCTACCGGGTCGTGCTCACCAGTCTGGCCCGCGATGTCTGGCCGCCGGAAATCAGGCAGCTGCTCACCCGGTATTACAAGAAAGACCTGTTCGGTCCGGTGACGACGCGCTGGACCCGGCGCGATACTCTTTCCGCCAGCATTTCCGACAGCGTGGATTTCATCAATCGCAACGGGGGCAATGTAGCCGGCTTGATCTTGCACACGGATGTGTCGCCCGTCGACCTGACGCAGACCGAGGACGGCCGGAGCCTGCTGGGCATCAGGGGTGGAGAAGGACGCTTGCTGCTAAACGTGCCCACCTATCGTTTCGGGGCGGAAGCGGTGCTGGACCGGGCTTCCGGTGCCGGCCAAGGCCCACTCCACGCGGATTTCAAGGTCATCGTTCATGGCGCCGTGCCCGAGGATGTGCGCTGGTCGGCCCGGCTCGAACTGCCGGCCGGTCAGTCAGGTGTGACCGTGCCCTTCAAAGTTGATGCGATGGAGCGCCGACTACTACTGATAGTGTCGGTGCCGGATAAAGAAACTGGCGAACTGGCCGCCGGCTACCGCAATTTGAAGATATCCCACGCAATCGAGTCACCGGACGGAGCGCCCCGGTTGCGCTCTGGCAGTCTGGCCGATGCGGCGATGACGCCTGGGCTCGCCGAGAAAATTTTCGCCGACGGGGTGACCTGGCGCCCGCAGCAACTGGTGGTGCGCGGCGGCCAGTTTCGCGCCGAGGGGTTGGAGCTGGCGGCGGGCGGTGAGCTGTGGCTGCACAGCGAAGGCATGGGCGGCGCGATTCGCGGGCAGTTGACTTGTCCCGATTCTGCCGGTGGCCGGCCCACGGTGCGCGTCGTCTGGTATAAGGGCGGCCGTTTGCAGATCATGCAGCAGGGTCAGATGTTGGCCGGGCAACCTTTTGAATTTCGGGCGTGGTGCGGCGAGCCCGGTGGCTGGTTCGGCATTTTGCTTGATCCGGGTGCCGGCCCGGCCCCCGCGCAGGTGCGGTTGCTCGAAGCCAAATTCGACCAGTGAGGCCGGGCCTGCGCCTAGCTGTGTGCCAGCACGGTGGCGCGCGCCAGCTCGACGTGGTAGGGCAGCACTTTGCGATGATCGTAGCAGCGCAGGGCCTTGGAGTAGGCGGTCGGCGTGAGTGATTTGCCGCTGCGCTCCTTGGCGAGGCAGGTCCACATCATCCGCGAAAGCGCGAGGTGGTCGCCGGGCGGCACGAGGTAACCCTGCTGGCGCTGGCCGATCATTTCGGCGATGCCATGCACATCGGTCGAGACGATCGGGGTGCGGAACGCCATCGCTTCCATCACGACGCGCGGAAACGATTCCTCGTAGCTGGTGCAGACAAACTGATCCGCCGCGACAAAGAAGTCGAACACCTCGCGGGTCTCGGGCACGAGCGTGACGTTCGGCAGGGCCAGCCGGGCGAGGTCGCGCTGCAGCAGGTCGAGGTAGATGCCGGGTCGGGCGCCGACCAGCACGAAGCGGAATTTCCCGCGGTGACCCTGCCGGTTGAAATGCTCGATGGCGCGCAGGAAAATGTGCTGGCCCTTTCGCTCGCAGACCGTGCCGATGTTGGCGATCACGGTCTCGTCGTCGGCGAAGCCGTGCTTGCGACGCAGTGCCGCCCGGTCGTGGCCGGCTTGGAATGCCGCGATGTCGTCGAGCTTGATCCAGCTCGGCACGAGGTGGAAATTGCCGTGCACGTTGAGGTCCTCGTAGTAAGCGCGGGTGGCCGTGCAGAGGAACAGGGCGCGGGTGGTGTTCTGGAAGGACTCTGCGACGAGGTGGTGGAGCGACAGTTCCAGCTTTTGCTCGAAGAACCGGAAGATCGTCGCGCTCTCGTGGATGTAGAACAGCGAGGGTTTGCCCGCGCGGGCGGCGAGATGGACGCCCCAGAAACTGACGAGGGTGTTGCACACCACGAGGTCGAGGTGCTCCCAGTCCAGGCGGTGGGCAATATCGGCGAGGCGCTGATGGAACGTCTCCTCGTCGGGCGAGCTGTAGAGCGGGACCGCGTCCACCACGGTGATGTGCGCGCCGAGTGCCTCGAAAGCGCTGCGCAGCGGGCCGTCCTGTGACGCCAGCACTTCCAGCGTGAAGCCCGCGTCGCGCACCATCCAGGTCGCGTATTCGAGGAGAAAGAGCGGTGCGCCCTCGAGGTTGAGGTTGTGCGTCAGCAGCAGCAGCCGGAGTTTGCCGGCGCGGGCGGTCCGCACCGGGGTGGCCGTGACGCGCAGCCGGTTGCCGTCGAGCCGCAGGTGCGGGCTGAGATACGGGTCGTGGAAGGCCGGGTAGCGCCGCACGAACGCGATGTGCTCGGCGTCGTCGAAGCTCACGCCGCGCGTCGCGCTGCCCCAGTGCATCAGCTGGGCCTGCGGCGTGTAGATGACGCGCTGTCCTGCCGCGCGCACGCGCAGGCAGTAGTCCACGTCGTTATAGGCGACGCCGAAATCCTTTTCGTCGAAGCCACCGAGTTCGCGGTAAAGCACCGTGCGCGTCAGCAGGCACGCGCCGGTGACGGCCGAGACCTCGCGGGCCGCGCCGTGCCACTCGAGCGGCACCTCGACGGGAGCGACCTTGGCGAAGGGTGTGTCCGCCAGCCCGCCGTGTGGCCCGATGATGATGCCCGTGTGGTTGAGCGTCTTGTCAGGATAAACGAGCTTGGCCCCGACGACGCCGACATCCGCCTGCAGGAACCACGTGGCCATTTCTTCGAGCCAGCCGGGTTCGAGCGCGTTCACGTCGTTGTTCAGGTGGAGGACCAGCGGCGTGTCGATCTGCGGCAGGGCGAGGTTGACGAGGTGCGAGTAATTGAAGGGCGCGGCGCGGTCCGCCGGTCGCACGACCACGCAGCGCAGATCGGTGCGCTGCTGGATAAGCTCGAGGTAGCGCACGGCGTCGGCGTCACGCGAGTGGTCGTCCACGACGACGAGCTTGGCGTGACGCCAGTCCACGGTCTCCTCCAGCAGTTCGACGCACTCTTGTAACAGGTGCAGCCGGTCGCGGGTGGGAATGACGATGGTGACGGGCAGCCGGGCGAGGATGCCGGGCTCGGCGCGGAACTGATGATAACAGATCTGTCGGTGATGCCCGGCCTCGGGCAGGAACGGAGCGGTGGAGCGACCACGCCGTTGCGCGGCGTCGGCGAGCGCCTGGCGGGCTTGCTCGTAGGAGGGATCGCTGAGCGGAAGTTTTTCGGGGCCGGCGTAGGCGTGATGGAGCACGAGCGGCAGATGCGCGACCTGTTCGGCACGCAGCGTGTCGCCGAGGCGCAACAGGACATCGAACCACGGCACGCGATCGAAACCTTCGCGAAAGGAACCGAGCTCAATCAAGCGGTCGCGACGGATGACGCTCAGCTGCCCGGGAAACAAGCCGGAGTCGGCGAGGGCCGGACTCCACTCGGGTTTGAAAACCGGATCGGAGCGCGCGCCGGTGTCGCTCATTTGATCTTCATCGGTGTAGACCAATTCGAGTGCCGGATTGGCGGTGAGCGTGTCGGCAATCTCGGCCAGCGCATCCGGACTCAGGCGGGCGTCGCCGAGCAGCAGAGTCACATGGGTGCCTTTGGCGGCGTGCGCGGCGGTATTCAGCGCACGGCTGAAATCCTCCGGGTCGGCGGCGATGAACGCCGTTTCCCAATGCGGATAGATCTGCTGCTGGAGCGAGTCGGTCAGCGCGCTCTGTTGCGCCGCAGTGCAACTGCGGGGGTCGATCAACAAGGTGAAGACCGGGCCGGGCTTCTTGGCGGCGGTCTCGAGCAATTGACGCAGACGTGGCGTGAGCGCGTTGGCCCGCTGCCAGGCGGTGTAGGGATCTTCGCCGGCCGGTTGCAGGTGCGCGAGTGAGGCCGGGGCGAAGAGTTTGAACAGCCGGTAGGCCTCGCGGCACTGGTTCCAGTAACCGCCGAGCGAGCCGAGCCGGATGCCCTCGGCGCGGCAGGCGGAGGCGAAAGTCCGGGCGACATCAAGGAAGGTCGCGCGGCTGAACTCCGGCAGCGGTCGTTCCATCTGCGTGCAGCCGCGCTGGTAGAAGCGGCGGACAAACACGAGGTGGCGCGTGCCGTCCTCGAGGTCGGCGAAAATTTTCAGACAGACCGGGTCGCCGGCGCTTTCGGCGATATCCACCATGCCGAAGTATTGCGAGCGGGCGGCGTAGGGATGATTCGGGAACATCTGGCCGGCCTCGGCGCGCTCGCGGTCGCCGTAGTCCATTTCGTTTTCCACGAGCGGATGCGTCGACGCGATCAGCCGGCGGATGCGCTGCTCCTGATGGATGATCCAGCCCTCGACGTTCAGCTTGCCGAATTGGGAGCCGCCGGTGAGGAGCGGTTTCTCCAGCGCGCCGAAGAAAGGCGGATTGGGCAGCGTCTCCAGCGGCACGACCGATGATTCACGGGCGAGTTGCTTCGCGAGCGGGCGGAGGTCCGCGGCCGCATCGGCGCGGCGGGCCTGCAGGAGCTTGCGCAACTGGTCGGGCACGGTGCCGGGGTTGAGCAGTCCGCCGGGCTTGGGGCCGCTTTTGACGTTGATCGGGGTGCGCCAGATCTCGACCCAGCGTCCGCCGGCATCGAGCAGTTCGAGTCGCAGGTCCGTCGCCCCGAGCGGCGGCCGAACCAGCAGCGAAAATCCGGCGTGGGGCAGACCGGTCGCGCCGCGATGCAGTTTTTCTATCTCTGGCCGGGGCAGGCCCAAAATGCCGAGGTGCGGCACGCCGACGATGACGGCGCGGATGTCACTGAAGATGGCCCCGGTTTTGGACAGAAACCAGCCGCTGATCCACGTCGGCTCACCGGAAAACACCCAGGCGGTGGGCAGCTCGACGTCAAAAAGGTAGGAGTCGTTTTCGTTCACGCGGCAGTCGCTGAACCAAGGCAGAGCGTGCGCTGCGGCGCAAGCCGTTAGCCGCGCCGGGCGGCGACGGTCGCCAGCAGGCGTTCCCACTGTGGGAGCAGGCGTGCGGGGTCGTGCCGCGCGCGGAACGCCGGGGCGAAGGCGGACGCCTCGCGTTGCGCCGCGGCGGGCAGTGTTTCCCAGGCCAACAAGGCATGGGCGAGCGCGAGCGGGTTGGCCTCGTCCACCAACGGGACGGGGGTGCCGCGAAAGATCTCGGCGGTGAGCGCGAGGCGCGGCGCCACGACCGGGATGCCGGCGGCGGCGGCGTCAATCACCGGACGCAACGGTCCGCGACCAAACAGAGGTCCGAGACAGAGCGCGAGTCCATCCACCGACCAATTGTCTGCGTGCGACAAAGCGGGGGCATTGAAGGCATCGTCCTGTCGGG
>JAHFTH010000053.1 GCA_023269445.1 Lacunisphaera sp. | reverse complement strand
AGGACGTGCTCATCGCCGGCGCCGGCCCGATCGGTTGCATGGCCATCGCGGTGGCGAAGCACGCCGGCGCGCGCAAAATTGTTATCACCGATATCAACGACGGGCGGCTGGAGCTGGCGAAGAAATTTGCGCCCACCCGCACGGTGAACGTGGCCAAGGAAAACCTCACGGATGTCTGGCACAAGGAGCTCGGCATGACCGAGGGTTTCGACGTGGGCCTGGAAATGTCCGGCAGCCCGGCGGCGTTGAACCAGATGATCGACAACATGGTCACGGGCGGACGCATCGCGCTGCTCGGCGTCCACCCGGGCGAAGCCACGGTCGACTGGAACAAGATCGTCTTCAAGATGCTTCATCTGAAAGGCATTTACGGCCGAGAGATGTTTGAGACGTGGTATAAGATGACCGCGCTCGTGCAGGGCGGCATGGACATCTCACCCGTCATCACGCACCGCCTGCCCGTCGCCGACTTCCAGCGCGGCTTCGAGCTCATGGGCTCGGGCCAGTCCGGCAAGATCATCCTCAACTGGGAATAAGCATGAATCCCGCCTTCACTGCTCATCTCAAAAAGACGCTCGCGGAAATCGACGCCGCCGGACTCTACAAGCGCGAACGCGTCATCACCACACATCAGACCGCCCACATCGCCGTGGCGAGCGGCCAAAAGGTGCTGAACCTCTGCGCCAACAATTACCTCGGCCTCGCTGACCATCCCGAACTCATCGCCGCCGCCCACGCCGCGCTCGACCGCTGGGGCTACGGCCTCGCCTCGGTGCGCTTCATCTGCGGCACGCAGCAAATCCACAAGGACCTCGAGGCCGCGCTCTCCCGGTTTCTCGGCACCGAGGACACGCTGCTCTACTCCTCATGCTTCGACGCCAACGGCGGCCTGTTCGAGACGTTACTCGGCGCGGAGGACGCCGTCATCTCCGACGAGCTCAATCACGCCTCCATCATCGACGGCGTGCGGCTCTGCAAGGCCCAGCGCTACCGCTACAAGAACAATGACCTCGCCGATCTTGAGCTCCGGTTGAAGGAAGCCGATGCGGCCAAGGCGCGGTTCAAGCTCATCGCCACCGACGGAGTGTTCTCGATGGACGGCACCATCGCCAATCTGAAAGGCATCTGCGACCTCGCCGATAAATACGAAGCGCTCGTCATGGTGGACGACAGCCACGCGGTCGGCTTCATGGGCCAGACTGGCCGGGGCTCGCACGAGCATTGCGGCGTCATGGGACGCGTGGATGTTTTCACCGGCACGCTCGGCAAGGCGCTCGGTGGCGGCAGCGGTGGCTACACCAGTGGCCGCGAAGAAATCATTTCCCTCCTCCGCCAACGTTCCCGGCCCTACCTTTTCTCCAACACCATCCCGCCCGCGATCGCCGGGGCGACACTCAAGTGCCTGGAGTTGCTCACGGCTTCCACCGCGCTCCGCGACAAGCTCCACGAAAACACCCGGTTCTACCGCGAGGGGTTGGTGAAAGCCGGGCTGAACATCAAGCCCAGCACGCACCCCATTGTCCCGATCATGCTGGGCGACGCAGCCCTGGCGCAGAAAGTCTCCGCGCGGCTGCTCGAGAAAGGCATCTACGCCATCGGTTTCTTCTTTCCCGTGGTGGCGCAGGGCCAAGCCCGCATCCGCACGCAGGTGTCCGCCGCGCACAGCCGTGAGGACCTGACCTTTGCGATTGAGAAATTCGCCGAAGTGAAACAGGAATTCAGTTTCTGATGCCCACGCCCGCCCAACTCCGGAAGCTCAAGACTGCGGCGAAGACCGCCGCCGGCCGCGCCTACGCGCCTTATTCCAAGTTCCGCGTCGGGGCCGCCGTGCTCACTGGCTCCGGGAAAATCTTTGCCGGCTGCAACGTCGAGAATGCCTCCTACGGTCTCTGCAACTGCGCTGAGCGCACGGCGATCTTCAGCGCGGTGGCGGCGGGCGAGCGCAAGCTGAAGTGTGTCGTTGTCTACACGCCGACCAAGAACGCCACCGCGCCCTGCGGCGCGTGCCGGCAGGTCATTTTTGAGTTCGGTCCGACGGTTCGGATTATCTCAATCTGCGACGGTCGGGATCAAATCGACGGCTCCATCCGCTCCTTGCTGCCGGCCGCGTTCGGCCCGGCCGATTTGATATAGACTGACGGACGTTGCCAGCAGGCACGCAGACGATGGCGTCGAGCGCTGGGATCAGGTGATTCGCAGACCGGGCAAAGCAACTCGCGCCGTGATTTCCGGTCACTTTGCGGTCTCGACCGCCTGGCTGGCTTTTTTTCTTCGTTCGACAACCTGTCGCGCAAAACCGCTACGCTGATGGTTGGCCTCCTGGCGTTCTGCCATAATCTCAAGCCACTC
The DNA here is from genome assembly GCA_023269445.1 of Lacunisphaera sp. Lineage (GTDB taxonomy): Bacteria > Verrucomicrobiota > Verrucomicrobiia > Opitutales > Opitutaceae > Lacunisphaera. The sequence continues at coordinate 12,992 of JAHFTH010000053.1, read as the reverse complement.
AATCGGAGTCGCTGGATTACGAGTCAATTGTTCAACAACCTGCCAATCCGACAGGAACGGATCCTTAGAAATCTGGCCCCATATTTCCTGCAGAAACTCGAGCGAGCAATGGGGGTTGCCGACCACATAAATCCGTTGCCAGCCCATTTCCTTGTATAATCTGCGAAGTTGCTGGTCAGTAAATGGAATGGCGTGATCCCAAAGGGCATACTCCACGGCCTCACGACTGCTGTCCGAGGAACTCACATGCAGCTTTTCCCTGAAGATATATTCCGGATCTGACCGGATTTGCTCCAATTTCATTTCCCGGGCGCTTTTGGCGTGACGCTTTCTTGCCTCGCTCACCCCTGCCACTACCAGCAAGGGGGCTTGCACCGGCATGGTGGCGACGTCCGCCACCCCCGCAGCAACCTTGGTTTGCGTGGGTGTTTTCTCACCAGTCCAGCCATTTGAACTGCGCACTGTCGCGCTAAAGCAGCCCGTCAAACCGAGAGGTATGACTGCGAACAAGACAAGTGTGGTGAAAATACTTTTCATGGTAGGGCGTCACAACGAATCCGTGAACTTCTTCAGTTCGTCCCGGTAGCGCGGACCGGTGAAATCCGCCAAGCCGCCGTGTGGGCCGCCCTCGACAAAGAGCCTGGCTTTTCGCGCCGTGATGGCCTCGTAGATTTTCTCGCCATGCCAGAACGGAACCGTGCCGTCCGCCGTGCCATGGATGACCATGACCGGACAGCGCAGGCGCGGCACCTTGCCGAGGTTCACGAATTTGTCGCCCGGAAACACCGGGATACTGATCATCACCCGGTAAGCGCTGATAAATGGCCCCTGCAGCACGAGGCCCGCCACCGGCTGATGCAGCGCCAGCTCGACCGCCGGCCCACTGCCGAGTGAATAGCCGAAGGCAACGATCCGATCAGCCGGCAGGCCGAGCTGCGTGCGCATGTATTCGTAAGCCAGCTGGGTGTCGGCATAGATATTGGCCTCGGTAGGTGCGCCGCCGCTGTGTCCGTAACCCCGATAATCAATCGCGAAGACCGCATAGCCTGCCTTCACAAGTTCCGGAATATACTCTCCCAAGCTGCCGAGTTCCTCGTAGTTGCCGTGCAAGTAGAGCAGCGTGTATTTCGCCTTCGGATTGGCCCAGTGACGGGCGACGATCTTCACCCCGTCTGGCGCGGTCAGTTGGACGTAGTCGTGGCCGAGCGTGTATTTCACCGGCGGTCGGGGAAACAGCATACTCAGAGACAGGAAGTGCGCACCGACTGCGAGCAGCGCGTAGACCACTGCAAGCAGCAGGGCGATCCTGAGAAGACTTACGAGCATGGCGGCCTTAATCGCCCGAGAGTGTATCACGCACCGCGGCCACCACCTGGTCGCGCGGCACCTCGTGCTCGGTGCGGTCGGTCAGGTTGCGGATCTTGACGACGCCCTTGGCCAGTTCGTCGCCCCCGTAGATGAGGGCCAGCTTCGCGGCGGACTCGGACGCCACCTTGAACTGCTTGCCAAAAGCCAGCTCCTTGAAGGGATACTCGACCTTGAAACCGGCGGCCCGCAGCGCGTGGATGTCGGCAAAGGCCGCCTTCCGCTCCGCCTCGCCGCCAATCACCGCGTAAACATCGGGCGCGGTCACATAGGCCGGTGTCAGTCCGCGCTGCTCCAGCAGCAGGCCGGTCGTCACGTCGCCGATGGCAAAGCCGACGGCGGGCAGATCGGGACCGCCGAGTTTCTTGACGAGATCGTTGTAGCGTCCGCCGCCGGCGAGCGCGCGCAGATCGCCCTTCCGGTCGAAGGCCTCGAAGACAAAGCCGGTGTAGTAGGCCAGCCCGCGAACAACTGCGAGATCCACGCTCACAAAATCACCCAGCCCCATCGCGGCGAGTCCGGCCAGCACCTTGCGCCAGTCGTTGAGGCGGGCCGCAATCTTGTCTGACGAGAAAGCTGCCAGCGCAGCTTCCAACTCGGCGAGGCCTTTGACCTTCAGGAAGGCGAGCACCTTGTCCTTCTGGTCAACCGGCAGGTCACCGTGTGCCTCGGTGTAACTCTTGAAAGCATCGTCGCCCATCTTCTCGTAGCGATCGATGGCCGTAAGCAAGGCGCGCGACTGGGCGTCGTTGAAGCCCAGCGCCTCGAGATAGAAAAACCAGAGGTCGCGGTCGCTCAGCCGCACGTAGAAATCGTCCTTGGTCAGCCCGAAGCCCGCGAGGCACTGGATGAGCAGGGCGATCAGCTCGATCTCAGCCTCCGAACCGGCCTCGCCAAAGATATCGGCGTTGAACTGGTGAAAGGCGCGGAGGCGGCCCTTCTGGGCGCGTTCGTAGCGATAAAACTCGGCGATGCTGAACCACTTGATCGGCCGCTTGAGCGCTCCGGCCTTGGCGCCGACCATGCGGCAGACCGTCGGCGTCATCTCGGGCCGGAGCGACACCTCGCGGTCACCCTTGTCCTTGAAACTGAACAACTGCGCCTCGATCTCGTCGCCCGACTTAGTCTTGTAGAGTTCGAGGGGCTCAAGGACCGGTGCGTCGTATTCCTGGAAACCGAAAGCCGATGCATTCTGCCGCCAGACGCGGAAAATGTGCTGACGGCGGGAAAAATCCTCCGGATAGAAATCCCGGAAGCCGGGAAGCGACTGGAAACCGGCCATGCCTCGCAGCGACTAAGGACGCGCTCAGGCCGAGGCCGGAGGCGTCGGGTTGCTGCGCAATTTGTCGAGGCTCAACTGCTTGATCTTCTGCTTGAGAATCTTGCCCGACTTGAACTTCACCACGGCGCGCTCGGGGATGACGACCTCGGTCTCGCGCTTGTTCGGGTTGCGGCCGACGCGGGCCTTGCGCACCTGGACCTCAAGGACGCCGAAGTTGCGGAGCTCGACATTGCGGCCGGCGGCCAGTGCATCCATCACGATATCAAGGGTCATCTGCACCGTGTCTTGAATTTGTTTCTGCGGAAACCCAGTCTTCTCGTAGATTTCCAGCACGATCTCGCGTTTGGTCAGGTTGGTCGACATGGCTTGGCGGGGGTTAAAAATTAAACCTTCTAAGTTTCAGACACAAATAATTCACTACCCAGTGCTTGCGTCAACCGCAAAGCCGCACAATGCCTACCCCCTTCCCATGCCTGATCCCAAGGCCGTAAACACGATGTTTGCCCGTATTGCCGGGCGTTATGACCTCGCCAACCACCTGTTGAGCGGTGGAGTGGACTTCTGGTGGCGGCAAAAGCTGGTCCGGGCGGTCCACGACGCCCATCCGGGCGACATTCTGGACCTCGCCACCGGCAGCGGCGACGTGGCTTTTGCGCTGGCCGACGGGCTTCCCGCCCGCGTGCAGGTGACCGGCATGGATTTTTGCCAGCCCATGCTGGACGAGGCCGTGAAGAAACGTGCCGCCAGCCCACGCTGGATCGGAATCCAGTTCAAACAAGGCGACGGCATGGCCCTGCCCCTGCCCGACCGCAGTTTCGACGCCGTCACCATTGCCTTTGGCCTGCGCAACATGGCCGACCGGCACCAGGCTCTGACCGAGATGCGCCGCGTGCTGCGCCCCGGCGGCCGACTGTTCGTGCTGGAATTCTCGCAGCCGTATTTCTGGTTCCGGCCGTTCTACTACACCTACTTGAAATTCATTTTGCCCGCGATCGCCGGCTTAGTGACCGGTGATCGGTCCGCCTACGAATACCTCTGCGGTTCCGTTGATAATTTTCCGGGCCGCACTGAGATTGCTGAGGAAATCCGCCGTGCCGGCTTCGGTTCAGTCAGCGCCACTCCCCTGACCTTCGGGATCGTGGCCCTGCACGAAGCGCACGCGTAGATTGGCCATGTAGGTCGGGCTTTATGCCCGACATTGATCGCTGCGTATCGGGGATAAACCCCGACCTATAAAGATCAGGTGCGTCAATTAAATGACTTGCCGCAACCGCAGGTGCTCTGCGCGTTCGGATTCCGGATCTCAAAGCCCTTGCCCTGCAGTCCGTCGTCAAAGTCGATGCTCGTGCCGGTGAGATAGGCTAGGCTGGTCGGATCCACCAGCACCTGCACGCCTTCGGTCTCAAAAGTCTGATCGCCGGCCTTGGGCAGATCGAAGGACATACCGTATTGAAAGCCGGAACAGCCGCCATCCTCGATCAGAACTCGCAGCCGTTTCTGCGCATCACCCTGCGCGGCGTGCATGGACTGCACCTGACGGGCGGCACGGATGGTGAGGGTGATCATGCGGTGCAACCTACGCTGGCAATTTCTGCTGTCAACTCACCCCGACCCGGGCAAATCAAGCCTGTAGCAGGAAGCGTGCAAATATACACGCAGAGTTCTTGCCACATGTTACCGCCCGGGCTTTTCTCACGTCGTGTCCTCGACCTCTCTGAAGAATATTTTCACCGACCTCCAATACGAGCTCACCCGCAAGCTCGCGGAAGGCGGCATGGGACTCGTTTACGAAGCCGTGCAGAAGGGCTCGGGCAACTTCAACAAGACCGTCGCCATCAAACTCATTCGGGAAGAGTATTCCAGCATCCCCGAGTTCCAGAAGAACTTCATCGGCGAGGCCCGGCTCGTCGCCGACCTGATCCATACCAACATCGTCCAGACCTACCACTTGGGTCAGGTGGGCGGCCAGTATTTCATGACGATGGAGTTCGTGCACGGAGTGAATCTGGAGCAGTTCATCGAGCGCCACACCGAGCTCGGCAAGCAGATGCCCGTCGACATGGCGGTCTTCATCGCCTCCCGGGTCTGCCGCGGCCTAAGCTACGCCCACACCAAGCGCGACGTGGATGGCCGGCTGCTCGGCATCGTGCACCGGGACGTCAACCCCAAGAACGTCATGCTCGCCATCGAGGGCGATGTAAAACTCACCGACTTCGGCATCGCGAAGGCCTTGGACCTGATGTATAACGAGGAAGGCAAGGTGATCCCCGGCAAGGATGAGTATCTCTCTACCGAGGGTGCCAGCTACGCCGTCACCGACGGCCGCTCCGACCTGTTCTCCCTCGGCATCGTGCTCACCGAAATCCTAGTCGGCCGAAACATTTTCCGCGGCGCCACCCGCCTCGAATCCCGCCGCAACATCCTCACGATGCCGCTGCCCAAGTTCTCCACACTGCGGGCCGACATCGACCCAAAGCTTGAGATTATCCTCAGCAAAGCCCTGCAACGCGACCGTGACCAACGCTACCAGTCCGCCCACGAGATGCTGACCGATCTGGAGCTTTATCTCTATAGCGACCGCTACGGTCCCACCAACGAAAAACTGGCCGTCTATCTGGCCGAGATATTCCCCCCCGCGAAACCGGGTTCATCTCCGTCGATTCCGACCACTTTCCAGTCACGCGTATAACCGGGGCGCTCCCTTCCACGTATGAGCGGCCCAGGACTCAATCAGAGTTTCCAGCAGCGGCAGACGCAGCAGCTCATGCTGGCGCCGCAGATGCGGCAATCGCTTAAGATCCTGCAGGTCGCCGCGCTGGATCTCCGCGCGACCATTCAGGAGGAGCTCCAGGCCAATCCCACGCTGGAGGAGATGCCGATGGACGACGTCAGCCTCGAGAAATCCGCCACGAGCGGCGACGAAAAATCGGGCCACGACGGCGACGACCCACGCGAGGAAATGGATTTCTCCAAGGACCGCCAGATGCTTGAACGCATCGGTCAGGACTGGCGCGATCATTTGTCCGACACCGGCGGCGTGCGCCAGACCACCAACGAGGAGGACGAGCGCCGGCAGCATTTCTACGACTCCCTCACCACCGAGACCTCCTTGCAGCAGCACCTCATGTCGCAAGCCGAAGTGGCCGGTTGTCCGCCACCGACTTTGGAAGCCTTGCGCTACCTCATCGGCAGCCTGGATGACCGCGGCTACCTGACCGCCACTCTGCCCGACCTCGCCCTCCTCACTAGCCTGCCGCTGGAAACCGTGCAGGCCGCCGCCAAGCTCCTGCGGTCCTTCGATCCTCCCGGCATCGGCGCGGAGAACCTGTCTGATTGCCTGCTCATCCAACTGGAGCAACAGAGCCGCGGCAAATCAGTGGCCACCCGGATCGTGCGCGATCATTTCGACCTGCTGGTCCGCCGCCGCATTCCCGACCTCTCCCGCAAGATGGGCCTCTCACCCGAGATCATCCAGGAATCCATCGAGATCATCGGCTCGCTCGAACCGGCCCCGGGCCGCCGTTTCGCCGACGACTCCAACCGGGTGGTCGTCGCCGATGTCACGGTCGAGAAGGATGACGGCGAATGGCAGATCATCCTCAACCACGACTACATCCCCCGCCTGCGCCTGAGCAGCACCTACAAGGACCTCATCGCCAAGGGCAAGTTGAGCAAACAAGAGAGCGACTATCTCCGCGAGAAGCTGCGCTCCGGCAAATTCATCATCAACGCCATCGAGCAACGGCAGCGCACGATCGAGCGCATCACCCGCGAGATCCTGAAGCACCAGCATGAATTCTTCGAGGTCGGCGTCTCCAAGCTGAAGCCGCTCACGATGACCCAGATCGCCGACATCATCGGTGTGCACGAGACCACCGTCAGCCGCGCGCTCGCCAACAAATACATCAAGACCCCGCATGGCGTGTTCGAGATGAAGTTCTTCTTCACTTCCGGCTACCAGTCCGATGCTGGCGCCTCGGTCGCCAACACCAGCGTCAAGGAGATGATCGCCGACGTTATAGCCGCCGAGGATCCTGGCTCGCCGCGCAGCGACCAGGAAATCGTCGGCCTGCTCCAAGGCAAAGGCCTCAAGATCGCCCGGCGCACCGTCGCCAAATACCGTGAGGAACTTGGCTTGCTCCCGAGCAACCTCCGCCGGCGCTACGATTGACCAGGCCCGGGGTGCCTACTTCTTGGCGCCGGCCAGTTGGTCGTATAACTTCGCCGCCTCGACCACGGTCTTCACTAGCTCGGGCAGCGACACCGGCTTGAGGAGGTAGCGATAGAGTGCCGCCTCGTTGACACTGCGCAGCAGCATCTCCGGCTTCATGTAGCCTGTGACCAGCACGCGCTGCATGTCCGGATACTCCTCGCGCGCATCAACCAGAAAACTCAGACCATTGCCGCCCGGCATCAGGTGGTCAGACACCACCACCTTGAACGCCTTCTTGTGCAAAATGAAGCCGGCTTCCTTGACATTCGTGGCCACCGCCACTTCGAAATACGAAGATAGGGCCTCGCAATACAGATCCAGCAGAGGTTTCTCGTCGTCCACTAGGAGCACCGCACCCAGTTTGGGTTTGGCCGTCTCCGGAGCGTTTGTCGGCGTCGTCATCACCGAACATGCTGCTTGGCCCGAAGGACATGGCAAACCCAAACCACCTACCGCCACCGACATGAAGGCCCCCTGATATTGATGATTGCTTGCCCGGGCATTCCGGGCTTTTTTGACTGCCCACGGCATGGATAAGACCGATTTTCACGCCGCTGCCCGCAACGGCAGCCTCGCCCAACTGCCCGCTGCCCTGCTCACGGCGGAGAACCTTACGGCTGGCAACGCCTCGGGTAACACCCCCATCCACCTCGCCGCCAAATACGGCACGCTCGGCCAGCTGCCAGCTGCGCTGCTCACGCCCGAGTTGCTACTGATCAAGAACGATGCTGGCTTCACTCCGTTGCACCTAGCCGGCCGCGAGGGCACCCTCGCTCAGTTTCCCGCCGCGCTTCTCACCCGCGATTATTTGCTCACGCGTTCCAACAGCGGCCTCACTCCGCTCCACGCTGCCGCCGCCGCCGGCACCCTCGGCCAGCTGCCCGCGGGCTTGCTCACCATGGAACTCGCGCTGACCAAGACCGACTCGGGCAACACGCTCCTCCATGAAGCCGCCGAGAACGGCAGTCTCGACCGCTTTCCCCGGCAGTTCATCACCCACACGACTCTTGTCTCAGCCAACATCGGCGGCGAGACCGTGCTCCATATCGCCGCCTTGAACGGCCACCTCGACCAGATTCCCGGGGAGTTTCTCACCGCTGCGATCCTGCTGCTCAAGACCACCAATAACGACACTTGCCTGCATGCCGCCGCCATCTCCGGCCACCTCGACCAGATTCCCCCGAAACTGCTCACCCACGAGAACCTCGTCCTGCACAGTAAATCCGGTCACACCCCGATTCACGCCGCCGCCGAGTCCGGCTTCCTCGGGCAGATCCCGGTCGACCGCCTCACCCTCGACCTGCTCATTTCCCGCAACGACTTTGGCGACACCCCGCTCCACGCCGCCGCCGTCGAGGGCCACCTGAAGGATGTCCCCCGCGAATTCATCAACCGCGCCACGCTCAGCATCCGCAATTACAGCGGCGGCACCCCCATCGGCGCCGCCATCCACAACGGCCACGCTGACCAGTTGCCCGAGGAATTCCGGCCCAAGCCCCCGACCATGGTCCAGAAAATCCTCTACCGCACCGGATTTTCCCGCCCACCTTTTGGCTAGACCGCCACCGGGGCCATGACAGAGACTGTCCGGCTCATGGCACGCAATGTGCCTATCTCACCTTCCCTCCTTTCACCTGAATGAACACCAGCATCACCGCCATCACCGCCCGCGAGATCATTGATTCCCGCGGCAATCCAACTGTCGAAGTCGACGTGAAACTCGCCTCCGGCCACTTCGGCCGCGCCGCCGTGCCCTCGGGCGCCTCCACCGGCGAGCACGAGGCCATCGAGCTGCGCGACGGCGACAAGGCCCGCTACGGCGGCAAAGGCACCCTCAAGGCCGTCGGCAACGTGAAGGGCAAGATCGCCCCCGCGCTCCTCGGCTATGACGCCTTCGACCAGCTCGGCATCGACCGCGCCATGCTGAAGCTCGACGGCACCGCCACCAAGTCGAAGCTCGGCGCCAACGCCATCCTCGGCGTCTCCCTCGCCGCCGCCAAGGCCGCCGCCGCCGCGTCCGGCGTCCCGCTCTACAAATACCTCGGCGGCCCGAACGCCAAGGTCCTGCCGATTCCGCTCATGAACATCATGAACGGCGGCGCCCACTCCGACGCCCCGATTGATTTTCAGGAATTCATGATCGTCCCCCGGAACTTCGACACGTTCGCCGAGGCCCTCCGCGCCGGCGCCGAGGTCTTCCACTCCCTCAAGAAGGTTCTGAAATCCAAGGGCCTCCAGACCGCCGTCGGCGACGAAGGCGGCTTCGCCCCCAACCTCGCCTCCACCACCGATGCCCTTGACGCCATCGCCGAGGCTGTGAAAGGTGCCGGCTACAAGCTCGGCAAGGACATCTTCCTCGCCCTCGACGTCGCCGCCTCCGAGTTCTACGTCAAGGAGTCCAAGACCTACGTCTTCAAGAAATCCGACAAGCGCTCCTTCACCGGCGACCAGTTCGTCAGCTACTACAAGGATCTCGTCGCCAAGTATCCCATCGTCTCCATTGAGGACGGCTGCGCCGAGAACGACTGGGGCACCTGGAAGAAGCTCACCGACGCCCTCGGCTCCAAGGTCCAGCTCGTCGGCGACGATCTCTTCGTCACCAACGTCGAGTTCCTCAAGAAGGGCATCGCCACCGGCACGGCCAACTCGATTCTCGTCAAGGTCAACCAGATCGGCTCCCTCACCGAGACGCTCGACTCCATCGCCCTCGCGCAGCGCAACAGCTACACGACCATCATCTCGCACCGCTCGGGCGAGACGGAGGACGTGACCATCGCCGACATCGCCGTCGCGACGAACGCCGGCCAGATCAAGACCGGTTCCGCCTCCCGCACCGACCGCATCGCGAAATACAACCAGCTCCTCCGCATCGAGGAAGAGCTCGGCGCCAGCGCCATCTACGCCGGCCGGCTTTAAGGCACTTTGCGCAGCTGACTAACCCCGCAGCTCCGTAAGAACACACACACCAAGGGAAGGCCGGACGTCGCAAGACGCCCGGCCTTTTCGTTGTTGGAACCTCCGCCCTCCGCAGGCATCAATCATTCTCCTTACCGTGAACTCCCCCTTTCCCCACCGCCTCCTGCTCACACTCTGCCTCGCCACCAGCCTGCTCGGCGCTGCCGAAAAAGCCCCGGCCCCATCTGCTGAATCCGCCCAGCCCGCCCCCGTGCTCGTTCTGCCAAAGATCGAGGTCACGGCCCAACGCGTCAAAAAAATCGACAAGGACATCAAGCGACTGGACAAGATGATCGTCCGGGAGAAAAGCAAAGTGAAGTCGAGTGACCTGGACCGGACGCTCAACAACGCCCCGCTCTCCCGCGCGGCCACCATCTTCGGTGGCAACTCCGCCGAGCATCTCTCCGCCGTCGCCGCCACCCGCGTGGCCCTGCTCGAGAACGAGCGCGACTTGCTCGAAGCCATGAAACGACCCGCCACCCTCGACGAGCTGGCCATGATGGAAGCGGAAATCGAGCAACTCCGCGTCACCCGCCGGAATCTGGACGACGCGTCCAAGCAGCGCTGAGCCCAGCGCTAGTTTTTTGGAGGGCCCGCGTCCCTGCGGGCCGTTCCGGATTATTTGGAGGGCTCAGCTCCCGCTGAGCCGCGGCCCAGCGGGAGCTGGGCCCTCCACCGATCCTCACTCCACCCGCAGGATATAGCCGCGCAGGTATTCGCTCTCGGGCATCGTCACGAGCACCGGGTGGTCCGCCGGCTGGTGGCAGAATTCCAGCACGTGCACGCGGCGCTTGGCATCCGCCGCCGCCTCGCCCACCACGTCGCGCAATTGTGCGTCCTGCATGTGGTGCGAGCAGGTGTAGGTCGCCAGCACGCCCCCGGGCAGCAGGGATTTCATCGCCCGCAGGTTGAGTTCCTTGTAGCCACGCAGCGCGCCCTCGAGGGCTGACTTCGACTTCGCAAACGGCGGCGGATCGAGGATGATCAGGTCCCACGCCGGCGCCGCCTCGCGCTGCGCCGTGAACCAGTCGAAAACGTTCGCTCCTTGGAAATCCGCCTTCAGTCCGTTCTTCTCGGCGTTCTTCTTCGCCTGCGAGACCGCATCGAACGCGCTGTCGAGTCCGAGCACGCTCGCCGCCCCGGCCTTGGCGCAATGCAGCGCGAACGAACCCTGATTGCAGAACGCATCGAGCACGCGCTTGCCGGCCGCATACTTCGCCACGGCGGCGTGCTGCTCCCGCTGGTCCAGATAAAATCCCGTCTTCTGTCCGCCTTGCAGGTCGAGCCAGTAGTCGAAGCCGTCGATGTTCACCCAGCGCGGTTCCCACGCCGCGCCCGTGCGCGTGTGCACCTCGACCGTCAGGCCCTCGAGCTTCCGGATGTTCGCGTCGTTGCGGAAAATAATTTCCTTCGCGCCCGTCAGCTCGGCGAGCAAGTCGCCAATCACCGCGCTGCGTTTCTCCATCGCGAGCGTCTGGATCTGCAATACCAGCGTGTCACCAAACTGGTCCACCACCACACCCGGCAGGTCGTCCGACTCGGACCAAACCAACCGCTTGAATTCACCGGCCGGCCGGCGGGCCAGTGCCCGCGTCAGCGCCGCGCGCAGATACGCTTCATCCAGTGTGACCCGGTCCCGGCTCAACCGCCGCCAGACGATCTGCGACTTGCTGTTGTAGATACCGGTGCCGAGAAACCGGCTCGTGCGATCACGGCATTCCACCAGCTCGCCATCATGCTCCGCCGGGAGCAGGGCTTCGCACTCATTGGCGAACACCCACGGGTGACCGCCAAGGACGCGGGAGTTGGCATTGGGCTTGAGCTTCAGGCTGGCAGACATGCCGGACAGTCCCGGGGATTCACGTTAGTTAGAAGCTAAAAATGACCCCCGCTATTGTCATCCTGAGCGCAGAGAAGGATTCAGATGTAGGTCGGGCTTTATGCCCGACATTCAACCGCTACCCGTCGGGGATAAACCCCGACCTACAAAACAGCCGTCACGCGGCCGCTCAGTTCAGATGAAAGTAAGTGAGGCCGCTTTGCGAGGGCGACACCGGCTTGAGCATCGCCATCTCTGGTGCCGGGGGATTGTCGCGGGGATGCCGCCATTCCTGCCGGTCCGACCTGTGGCTTACCGCCAGAAACAGCTCGTTCAACACGAGGCCCGCATCGGCTTTCAATTTTTTGAAGACTGGGTCCTTCATAGCCCGAATATCGTCACATTGGCCTCGACCCTTAAGTCCGTTTCTAGGGTGGCCGCCAGCCACGCCTGAAATTTGGCTTCCCCTTGCCCTCCCCGCCGCGTTTCCTGCCCAACTCTCCTTTACCAACCGTCCTCCGTCTTCCGTCCTCCGTCCTCTGAAATGACTCCCGTCCAGGAAATCGCCCGCCGTCGCACCTTTGCGATCATCTCGCACCCCGATGCGGGCAAGACGACGCTGACCGAGAAGTTCCTGCTCTACGGCAACGCCATCCACCTCGCCGGCGCCGTCAAGGACCGCAAAAACCAGCGCGCGACCGCCTCCGACTGGATGGAACTCGAGAAACAGCGCGGCATCTCGATCAGCTCCACCGTTCTCCAGTTCGATTTCGCCGGCTGCGCCGTCAACCTCCTCGACACCCCCGGCCACAAGGATTTCTCCGAGGACACCTACCGCGTGCTCACCGCCGTGGACGCCGCCCTCATGGTCATCGATGCCGCCAAGGGCGTCGAGACCCAGACCCGCAAGCTCTTCGAGGTCTGCCGCCGCCGCGGCGTCCCGATCTTCACGTTCATGAACAAGTGCGACCGGCCCACGCGCAGCCCGATCGACCTCCTCGACGAACTCGAGAACGTCCTCGGCCTGCAGTCGTCGCCCGTCATCTGGCCCCTCGGCAACGGCCCGTCGTTCAAGGGCGTGTTCGACCGCCGCACCAAGGAGGTCCACCTCTTCGAGCGCGTCCCCGGCGGCAAGTTCCAGGCCCCGGTCAACGTCACCTCCCTCGAGGACCCCGCCGTCCGCAGCAAGCTCGACGACTACACCTACGGCGAGGTGAAGGACCAGCTCGCCATGCTCGATGGCGCCGGCCACCCCTTCGACCTCAAGGCCGTGCAAGCCGGCCAGCAGACCCCCGTCTACTTCGGCTCCGCCGTGAACAATTTCGGCATTGAGCTCCTCCTGAACGGATTTCCGAAAG
>JAHFTH010000241.1 GCA_023269445.1 Lacunisphaera sp. | reverse complement strand
ATGATGGCCGCACCGATACCGAAGCTTGGGTCGCTGTCGCCCCACCGATCCCGACGGAAAGTCCCGACCTCGCTGCTGTTCTGGCTCAGCGATTGTCGGAGGAAAGCCATGCCGATATGCATACCTCGCTGGGAATTATCAGCTTGGTCGCCTTTCTCAGCGCGGCCCTGTGCTGGTGGAACCGCCGCCGTTGAGCGCAGTCGGATTTATCCAGTCCGCCTGAAATTAAATGCCAGAGTAGTGGGTTGGCGGGCGGTGATTGTCATTAATCGATGAAGTGTTACAGGAATACTCCATGCCCGAGCAGCCGCCCAGTCCCCGGGACTTTGCCAGTCTCTACCGGCGCACGGTCGCGCCCCTGCGCCGGCACCTCGCCCGCATCTTGGGCAATCCGACTGAGGCCCAGGATATCGCGCATGATGCCTATCTGCGCGTTTATCCGGTAGTGGAGAAAAACTCGGCCGAAAAACCCGAGGCTTTGCTCTACACCACGGCCCGGCGGCTCGCCTTCAATCGCCTCAAGCGACGCCGCATCGCCCCCTTTGCCCCCGGCCAGCTTGAGCCCGAGCTGACTGCCTCGTCCGCCCCGGGTGTGGTGCAGCAAGTCATGGCCCGGCAGGAGCTGCAGCAACTGGAGCAAGCCATCGCCCAGCTCCCCGAAGGCTGCCGCGCCGTTCTGCTCCTCCGCAAAATCGAACTCCTTTCCCACCAGGAAATCGCCGACCGGCTCGGCCTCGCCATCAGCACGGTCGAAAAACAACACGCGCGCGCCCTCCGCCTGCTCCGCGCCAGCCTCGCCGACCAACGGCCGTCTCCGGCGGAACTCACCCTTAACTCTGAGGTCAAATCATGAAGTCCACTTCAGCCCCGACCGCTCACGCCGAGGAACAGGCCTCCCTCTGGGCCGCCCGGCTAGATGGTTCCGTTCTTTCTCCAACCGACCGCATCGCCCTCGACTCTTGGTTGGCCATCGATCCGGCACACCGCGTGCTTTTGTCCTCCTATTGCCAATTTTCCGCCGACCTCGAACAGCAATTACCGTTGCTTGCAGGAATCAGGGACGAGTTGTCGGAAACCAAAACCGCCGCAAAGACTGCTTCGCCGCTCCCCTGGTTGCGCTGGCCTACATTGGCCGGGGCAACGCTAATGGTGGCCGCAGCCTTGGCGGTTATTCTGTGGCCGGGCCAGCCACAGAACCAATTTCAGAACATCGCGACCCCGGTCGCCCACCGCTCGGAAGTCACCCTCGCGGATGGCACGCACATCGAGCTCAACGCCCAGACCACTCTCGTCGTGGAGCTCACGGCGGATGCCCGCCGCGTGCGCCTCGCCGGCGGCGAAGCCTTCTTCCACGTCAGCCAGGATCTCGCCCGGCCTTTCTTCGTCGAGACGCCCGCCGGCTCGATCCGCGTCACCGGCACGCAGTTCAACGTCCGCACCGAAGCGGCCACGGCCCTTGAAGTCACCGTGCTCGAAGGCACCGTGCAAGTGCGGCCCGGCAGCGCCACCGTCGCGCATTCGTTGCACACCGGGGACAAGCTCGTCCGCGAACAGGACCACGTGGGCCTCACCATTCTTGCCCCTGACCAGTTGAATGACTCCCTCGCCTGGCGCCAGGGCCAGATCGTTTTCGCCGGCACGCCGTTGCGGGAAGCCCTTGGCCGCTTTGCCCGCTACCACGGCCGCAATCTCACCACCACCGACTCCGCGGCCACCCAGCGGGTCGGCGGCCGCTACAGTCTCGATGATCTGGACGGTTTTCTCACCGACCTCGAATTGGCCTTGCCGGTGCACGTCACCCGCGCGCTCGACGGGGCCATTCAAGTCGAAGCAACCCGCACGCTCTAACGCTCCAGCCTGTGCGTCTCCTCCGCGTCTTGCTCCGCCGGCTGTTCCTCTGCTGGGGCACCCTGCTGGCCGTGCGCGCGCTCGCTGCTCCCGTTGATTTCAATATTCCCGCGCAATCCCTCGCCAGCGCCCTGCTGGCCTTCGCGCAGCAGGCCCGTGTCGAGGTGCTCTACTCGTATGACGATTTAAAATCCGTGCCGGCCGGCGCGATCATCGGTCGCTATGAACCGGAGGAAGCGCTCAGCCGTCTGCTGAAAAACACCGGCTTCGCCGCGCATCGCAACCTGCTCCGCAAGTTCGTCGTCACCCGCACGGCCCGACCCACGGTCGCGATGCCAAAGCCGCTGACCCCGGCCGCGGCGGCACCGTCGGGCACCGAGGTGACCGAACTCGAGCCCTACCTCGTCAAGGACCGGGATGATCGCCTCCTCATCGGCGAAGGCGTCGGGGCCGCGCCGCGCCGCGCCGCCGGCAATCTCGACCTGCCCCGCACCGAGGACAACGCCCTGCCGTTCGCCATCTACACCCGCGAGCAGATTACCCGCAGCGGCGTCGTGCAGCTCAACGAATTTTTCCAGCGCGAACTGCTGGATGGCGGCTCCAGCGCCCCGCCCGAACAGAACGGCCAGACCGACAGTTTCGTCACCGGCAGCTCCAACCTCAGCCTGCGCGGCTACGAGGCCAACGAAACCGTCGTCCTCGTGAATGGCCGCCGCCTGCCCGAGACGATCACGGGAGAGACCGGTCAACTCGGCCCGCCGGACGTCAATCTCATTCCTCTCTCCCTCGTCCAGCAGGTCGAGGTGCTGCCCGTCTCCGCTTCCGCCCTCTACAGCGGCAACGCCGTGGGTGGCGTGATCAACATCGTGCTGCGACCCGAGGCCGACGGCACGGAGGTGCGCACCACCTACACCAATACGCTCGGCGGCTACGACGCCCCGCAATCCTCCGCCTCCCTGCAACACAGCTGCACTTTGCTCGGGGGCAAGTTGCGCTTGCGACTGAACGCCACGTTCACGCAGACCTCCCCCGCCATCGAATCCGAGCTCGGTTACCAGCGCGCCCGGCTCACCACTGCCCCCGGCGGCCTGCTCCCCCGCGCCACGCCCAACATCGAGAGCGCCAGCCTCGCTCCCCTCTTCGGCCCGGGCACACCCGCCTTCACCTCCGTCGCCCCGGGAGCCGACGGCTCCGGCGGGCTCGCGGCTTTCAGCTCGCGTCAGGGCGTCCGCAGCACCGGTGCCTTCGACTCACCGGGCGGACTCGCCACTTCCTTCAACAGCCTCGACTATCCCTACGGCCGCGAGCAACGCCGCGCGTCCTACTACGCTTCGGCTGTCTATGATGTGCTCCCGTGGCTTCAGCTCGGCCTCGACGCCAGCTACTCCCACAACGTCGTGCACCGCGGCTACGACGTTTTTGCGGGCGAGCTCAATCTCGCCGCCACTTCCCCGCTCAATGCCTTCGGTCAGGATGTCGTCATCGCGCTGAATGAAACCGCCCCGCGCCTCGGACAAGACTATAGCGAAGCCCGGCTGGATTCCACCTCCGTCGTGGCCAGTGCGCTCATCAAACTCCCCCGGGACTGGCGCGTGACGCTCGATTCGCAGTATGCCCGTAATCTGGCCAGATACCGCGGGCTTGTCCGCGCCGACGCCGACCGGTGGCAGCAACTCGTCGATGCCGGCGGTTACCAACCGCTCCGCGATACGCAGGTGCACGGACCGCCGCCGGAATTCTACGATCGCGTGCTCGTCTACTACGGCGGCCCCGGCCGCTTCGTCACGCTCGGCGATTACGACACCCTTGAGGGCACCGTGCGCGTCACCAACGAGGCACTGCCGCTCCCCACCGGGGTCGGCACCTTCAACGTCGGCGTCGACTACCGCCGCAACCGTCTCGCCCCTTACAGCCAGGAATACCGCTTCGCCGACGGCACGCCGGCCAGCGAGATTGTCCACTGGAGCGGTCGCACCCTCGAACGCATCAGCTTCTTCGGCGAGCTCCAGGCCCCGCTCGTGCCCGTGCGTCATTTGCCCCGGGCGATCAAAAGCATCGAGACCGACCTCGCCGTGCGCTACATCATCTCCACGCAATCCAACGAGACCAACCTCGCCCCCACCCTCGGCCTCAAGCTCGACCTGGCCGGCGGATTTTCCCTCCGCGGTTCCTACACCACATCGAATCGTTTCCCCACCCCGGTCATGAGCCGCGCGCTCGCAGCGGGTAGCGGCGGCGGCTCGGGGGCCGACACCACGCTCCTCTTCGACCCGCTCCGCAACGAGCGCTACGCCGCCGAGTCCAAAGTCGTCATCAATCCCTCCATCCGGCCCGAGGCGGCGGCGACGCAAACCGCCGGCGTGGTCTGGTCGCACGGCCAGACCCACCGCATCCGGGTCTCGCTCGATTTCGCCGACACCAGCAAGACCAACGAGATCATTGCCCTCGCTCCGCAAGACGTGCTGAACCTCGAAACCTTTTTCCCCGACCGGATCACTCGCACCACCCCCGTTCCCTCCGGTCCGCTCCGGGTCACCACCGTGCTCATCGGCACGATCAACGCCGCCAAGCGACACTCGCAAAACTGGAACGCCGCCTTCGACTACGCCTGGAACGGCTTGCTCGGCGGCACCCTCGAACTGCGCGGACGCTGGGTGTGGTTCCAGCGCTACGACCGGCAGTT
>JAHFTH010000052.1 GCA_023269445.1 Lacunisphaera sp. | reverse complement strand
CGTGGTGGGCGGTGCGGGTTGGCCAGGTGCTCGCGGTGACCTTTGCCGCCGTGGCGATTTTCTATTTCGATAACCTGATGGCTGGCGTGCTGTTCGTTTTCATCTTCATCGCCGGCAGTAACGAATACCGGTCGTTGCTCCGTCGCGAACAGGAGGCGGCCTACTGGGCGGAGATGTCGCGCCGGGTGGTCGAGACGCCGGCGAAAAGCGACGCTCTGCCTCTCATGGTGCATGGGCCGAATTGAGGGCCTGCTAGTCGCGGCTGCTTTCTGTCGGCGATCATGAAATGCCCACCTTCGCCAAGGCTTCAGCCGTCGCTGAAGCTATGGCTGACAGGTCGGTGGGCAAATTTCTTTCCCTGGGTAGTCGGGAATTTGGCCTGCCAGCCGTAGCCTTAATCGCCGGCCACATGATACGCCATCCGTCGCCAAGCCTATGGATGGCAGCCTTTCGTCCGTCTACGACGGCGAAGGCTGGTGGACCCTAACGGGTTCGAACCGTTGACCTCCTCAATGCCATTGAGGCGCTCTACCAACTGAGCTAAGAGCCCGTAACCAAACCGAATGAAGGGCCTAAAAGTCGGTTTTGCGCGGGGAATGCAAGGACTTTTTAACTCTCGTCCCGCATCTTGAATGTCACCGACCAGGTGGCCGACCGGTGGTCGGGCGTGGGCCCGATGGAGCGCATGCGCAGAAACGCCTCAAGCACCGAGTCATCAAAGGTTTTGTCGCCGGATGACTTCGAGATTCGCGGGTTCAAAATCGCTCCGCTGGCCGTGATATCGAAGGTCACTTTGGTCTCCAGGCGATCGCTGACCCCCGGCGGCGGTTCGTGGGCTCTTTTCAATTCCTGAATGAGCAGCGAAATGTAGGTGTCCAACTGGTTCTGTTGCTCCCGGGTCAGCGCGTTGCCGCCCCCGCCTCCGCGGGTGTTGGCCGTCGAGCCGCCTTTCACGCCCTGCGCGATACCGGTGGCGTCGACTCGTGGCACGTTGGCCGCCTTCCGCGGCTGGACGGACGCGGTCTGCTTGGGTGTCGGGTGCTTCTTGAGATAATCCTTATAAGACGTCCGCTGCGACTGTTTCATCTCCTTGGCGATCGAGGTGTCAGGCTTGGTCTTCGGCACGACCTTTTCCTCGGGCACCGTCTGCACCACGGGCTCGGGCTTCGACGCCACGGGCTCGACCTTGGGGGCCGTGATCTTGGCCGTCGTGTTGCCGAGCGCGGGCGCCACCAGCTCGTCGGGTGCCGTGGGTGGCCCGGCCACCAGCTCGAAGATCACCGGCTGGTCGCGGTTCTGCCGCGCCATATACCACGTCGAGCAGATGATGACCGCGGCGACAAACGCGTGCAGACTCAGCGAGGCGAACAGCGCACTGGGAGAATTCGCCCGCATCGTCTCACCGGCCTTCCGTGTCGAAGGTGATCTTCGTCAGGTTGTGCTTCTTGATCTCATCCATCACCCGCACGACCTGCTGCCACTGCAGGTTCATGTCCGCCCGGATACGGATGACGGGCTGCTTCGGCTTGGCCGACAGGGCCGCGAGCTGCTTGGCCAGCTCGGTGTAGCTGACGCGCTGGCTGCCGTAGTAGAGGACGCCGTTCTCGTCGATCGAGATGCTCTGGAAATCCGTCTCGGGGGGCGTCTGCGCCTTCTTGCTTTCGCCGGGCAGGTTCACCGGGATGGTCTGCTCCTGCTGGATCAGCGGCGTCGTGATCATGAAGATGATCAGGAGTGTGAAGCCGAGGTCCACCATGTTGGTGACATTAAGCTCCGCCACGGGGTGGAGCTGGCGGGGTCGTCGGAAAATGCGCGCCATGATCGTGCCTTATTTGGCTTCCAGCTCGATGCGGTCGGCGAGCGTGCTGGCGTAATTCTCGAGCTCGGTGATCATGGTCTTCACATTGCCGAGGAGAATATTGTAGCCGAATACCGAGGGGATCGCGACCACGAGGCCGGCGATGGTGGTGAGCAACGCGGCCGAGACACCGGGCGCGAGCGTGGTCAGGGTCGCCGACCCCTGCTCCGCGATGGCCCCGAAGGCTTCCATGATGCCCCAGACCGTGCCGAACAGGCCCATGAACGGTGCGCCCGACACCAGCGAGGCGAGGATGATCATGCTGGCTTCGTAGCGGAGCGACTGGCGGGCCAGCGCACGCTGGATGGCGTTCTCCGCGTGCTCGAGGCGCGAGCGGGGCGTGTCGTCGCCCTTCTCCTTGCCGATGGCGGCGGCGCGCCAGTAGGCCTCCAAGGCGTCGGCCAGTAAATCCGCGTAAGGAATGTCGCGCCGGTTGCGCATGTTCTCCGGCAGCTCGAGCATGTGGCGCTCCTGGCTGAGCTTGCGCTCGAACAGCAAATTGAGCTGGCGCAGTTTCTTCAGCTCCGAGTGCTTGCCGAGCATCACCGACCAGCCGAAGATGCTGAAGACGGCGAGCAGGGCGATCACCGCCTGACCCACCGGATCAGTGATGAGGAAGACCTGCCAGACATTGAGGGACGCGAAGATCGGCGGGAGAAAGAGGCTGGGCATGTGCGGGGAGTGTTGGCGCGTTTGCGCGGGGCAATCAATGGTATTTGCAAATCATCCGCCGCTAAATCTGGTTGCGCGTGCCGGCTCCGGTCAGTTCGCTTGGCCCTGAACCCATTTCATGCCTCTCCCGTCCAAATCCGCCGGCAAACTCATCTCCTTCGAAGGCTCCGAGGGCAGCGGCAAGTCCACCCAGATCACCCGCCTCGCCGCCCACCTGCAGAAAGCCGGCCGGGAGGTCGTCGCCACCCGCGAGCCGGGCGGCACCGAGATCGGCGAACAGATCCGCAACATCATCGTCCACAATTCCCGGGGCGACGAGATGTGCCGCGAGACCGAGCTGCTCCTGTTCACCGCGGCCCGGGCTCAGGTGGTGCGCGAGGTCATCGCCCCTGCCCTCACTCGCGGCGCCGTGGTCTTGAGTGACCGCTTCCTCGACTCCTCCACCGTCTATCAGGGCATCGCGCGCAATCTCGCCCCCGGTCCCGTGAGCGCGATCAACCAGTTCGCCGTCGGCAACGTCATGCCCGACCTCACCATGGTCATCGATGTGCCCACCGAGGTCAGCCTGCAGCGCGTCAGCCAGCGTGCCTCCGACCTGCCCGACCGCATGGAGCGGGAGAACATCACCTTCTACGAAAAGGTCCGCGCGGGCTACCTCCTGCTCGCCCAGCAATGGCCGGAGCGCGTCGTGGTGCTCGACGGCACGCTCTCGCCCGATGCCTTGGACAAGAAAATCTGGGCCGTCGTGCAGAAGCGCCTCGGGTGAATCGTCCCATGTCTGAGGTTACACCATGGCCCTCCGCCCTTGAGGGCACGCCGACGGTCGCCGTCATCCAGCGCGCCATCGACCGCCAGCGGCTCGCCCATAGTTTGCTGTTGCACGGCGAGAACCTCAGCACGCTCGCCTCCGTCGCCCACGCCATCGCCGACCGCCTGCTCAATGATGTGGGAGGGGCTTTACGCCCCGACGGGACGAGGGAAAAAATCACGCAGCAGCACTTCGCGCCGAAACAGCACCCCGACTTCATTGCCCTGCGCCCGGCCGGGAAATCCCGGCAGATCGGCGTTGATGTCACCCGCGAGCTCATCGGACGCATCCAGGTCTCCCCGCAGATTTCTCGGCGCAAGGTCGTCGTCGTCTACGAGGCGGACCGGATGAATATCCAGTCGGCCAACGTCTTTCTTAAAACCCTCGAGGAACCCACGGCCAGCACCACGATTCTGCTCCTCACCACCCGGCCCTACGCGCTCCTGCCCACCATCCGCAGCCGGTGCCTGCACTTCCGCTTCACCGATACCGGACACGAGGCGCTGGCCGACGCCGCACCGGAAACACAGGCACTCTGGCAAAGCACCCGCGCTGACTACACCGCATGGCTGGGCCTGCTCACCGCTGGCGTCACGGAGAAAAAAGCCGTGGCCGACCAAGTCATGGCTGCCTACGGCCTCGTCACCCGTTTCAACGCCGTGCTGTCCGCCGCGACCGACCAGATCTGGAAACAGCAGAAGGAAAAATTACCCGACGATATCGACGACGAGGAACAGGCCGCCATCGAGACCGGCATCGCCAACGGCGTCCGCTCCAAACTCTTTGCCGAGCTCGAGCACGCCACCCGCGCGTTCGCCCAGAAAGCCCTGGCCGCCGGGGACATTTCCGCCCGTCGGTCCCTCGTCGCGGCCATCGCCCAGCTCGAGCACGACACCGGTCTGCTGCGTCTGAACCTGAACGAGTCCGCCGCTTTCGAAAACTTTCTGCTCTCGTCGCTGAGAATTTGGGCCAAGCGATGAAGGCGGGCGAATCGCAAAAGACCCCCACTCTCCTCGCGATCGCCTGGCCGATCTTTGTCGAGCAGAGCCTGCGCATCCTCATCGGCGTGGTAGACACTTTCATGGTCAGCCATGTGGCCGATGGCGCGGTGGCCGCGCTGGGCGTTTCCAACCGGTTGATCATGCTCGCGCTGATCTGTTTCAATTTCATCGGCATCGGCACGAGCGTCGTCATCACCCATCACCTCGGCGCGGGCGACAAAAAGGGCGCGGAGGGCATCGCCACCACGGCCCTCGGGGTGAATCTCTGGATGGGGCTCGTCACCAGCGCGCTCATCTACTTTTTCAATGCGCCGCTGCTGCGCCTGATGCACCTGCCGGACAGCCTGATGATTTATGCCCTGCCGTTCATGTCGCTGATGGGCGGCACCGTCTTTCTGGAAGCGATCAACACCGCGATCGGTGCCATCCTCCGGTCTCACGGCAACACGAAGGACGTGATGTTCGTCACGGTGGGGCAGAACATTCTTAACATCACGGGCAATTCCCTTGTGCTGTTCGGCTTCTTCGGTCTGCCGAAATTCGGCGTCGAGGGCGTGGCGTGCTCGAGTGTGTTCAGCCGCATCGTTGCCACGACCGCGTTGCTCATTTTGCTCCGTCACCGGTTGGGCCTCCGGATTCACTGGCGGACGTTCATCGACCTGCCGCTGGACCGGCTCCGCCGGATTCTGCACATCGGCCTGCCTGCGGCGGGCGAGCACGTGGCCTACTGGCTGGCGTTCATGACCATCACGAGCTTCATCGCCCGCATGGGCGAGCAGAGCCTGACCATCATGGCCTACTCGCAGACGGTGCAGGCGCTGGTGATTCTTTTCAGTCTCTCCCTCGGGCTCGGCACCGAGATCGTCGTCGGCCGCTTGATCGGCGCCGGGGACTTCGAGGCCGCCTACCATCAGTTGCTCCGCAGCCTGAAACTCTGTCTTCTGCTCTGCGCCGGAGGCATGGCCATCATCGCCGCCATCGCCCCGCAGCTCATCGGGCTGTTCTCCCATGACGCGGCCGTGATCAAGGGCGGGGCGCTGCTCCTGCGCATCGCGTTCGTCCTCGAGCTGGGCCGGGTCTTCAATATCGTGGTAATCAACTCGCTCCGCGCCACCGGCGACGCCCGTTTCCCCGTGAAGATCGGTGCCGTCTTCATGTGGCTGTTCTGGGTGCCAAACTCGTGGTTCCTCGGCCTGCACCTCGGCTGGGGCCTCGTCGGCATCTGGATCGCCATGGCCTGCGACGAATGGCTGCGCGGCCTCCTCATGTATTACCGCTGGGTGAAACGAAAATGGTTGCCCTATGCCGAACGCAGCCGCGCCGAGGTCATGCGCAACAACGTGCCGCTGGTGTCGGAGACGTGATACGGATTGATCGGCCAAGGCGACACACCCCGTCGCTCCGCGCCACCCCTCTTGATAGAGGGGACTAGAAAACCTACGCTGACAAAAATCCCCTCTATGAAGAGGGGTGCCCGTCAGGGCGGGGTGTGTAGGGTCACCACCCGCACGAACTCCACCCGCTGGTCCATGTGGGGATTGTGCCCGGAGTCGGCGATCACCTCGATCCGGACGGCGGGAAAATGCTGCTGGATGAGAGCGTGGTCGCCGCTTTCGGCGTAACGCGAACGACCCCCGAGCACGAACAGCGTTGGTCCGGCATAGCGGTTTGTGGGCTGCAAACTGTTTTTCTCCATCACTGCCAGCGACTCGGTCAGCACGGGCAGGTTGATCTGCCAGCGCCACGAGCCGGCATCGTCCCTCTCCAAGTTGGTAGAGAGAAATTTTCTCATCCCCAGATGGGCCACCCGGGCCTCGAACCTTAGTTCCGCTTCGCTGCGTGAGGTCAGGCTGGCCAGATCGAGCTCGGTCATGGCGGCAAACTCGCCGCGATGCGCCACCCAGAAATAATCCTTCGGCGCGATGTCCACGACGACGAGGCGCTCGACCCGTTCCGGGTGACGGCAGGCCAGCAACATCGCCGTCTTCCCGCCCATGCTATGGCCGACGACTGTAGCCCGGGCCAGGCCTTGGGCATCCATCCAGGCGATGATGTCGTTCATCATCACCTCATAGGTCATCTCGGGCGCATGTGGCGACTTGCCGTGATTGCGGGCGTCGAGGGCGAACACGTGAAAATGCTTCGCCAGATCGCGGCCGGTGCTCAGCCAGTTGCGCGACGAGCCCAGCAGGCCGTGCAGCACGATCATGGGCGGTTGGCCCGCCCCGCCGAGGTCGATATGATGAAGAAGCACGCCCTTGTTTCACGCCAAGCCGCGGGGACGCCAAGCAAACTTTTTCCTTTGCGCCTTCGCGTCTTTGCGTGAGCCTTCCGGTTCTTTCGATGAGTTCCGAGAAGCTAACGCCGATGATGCAGCAGTATTTCGAGGTCAAGCGTGGCCTCCCGGCGAACACGCTCCTGCTCTTCCGTCTCGGCGATTTCTACGAAATGTTCTTCGAGGACGCCGAGCTGGGCGCGCGCCTCCTCGGCATCACGCTCACCAAGCGGCAGGACACGCCCATGTGCGGCATCCCGCACCACGCCGCCGACAATTACGTGGGCAAGCTCCTCGCCGCGGGCAAAAAGGTCGCTATCTGCGACCAGGCCGAACCCGCCAAGGCCGGCAAACTCGTCAAGCGCCAGCTCACGCGCATTCTCTCGCCGGGCACGACGCTCGCCGCCAGCCAGCTCGACGCGGCGAAGAACCACTACCTCTGCGCCTTGACGCTCAACGACGCTGGCCTGCACGCGGCGTGGCTCGATCTTTCCACGGGCGAGTTCCGCCTCGCGACCGATCTGCGTCCGGAAAACCTCCTGCCCGTGCTCACCGCACTGGATCCGGCCGAGCTCGTGTTGATCGAGGGCCAGTTGGAAAAGTGGCGCGCGGCCCCGCACGACCAGCACGCCGTCCACGCGCTGCATCAATTCTGCGCGCTGCGGCTCTGCTCCGAACTGCCGGGCTACCACTTCGAGGTCACAGGTGGGGCCCGGACGGTGATGGACGCTCTCGGCGTGCTCAACTTGCAAGGCTTTGGTCTGGCCCACACTCACCCTGCCCTTGGGGCCGCCGGTGCCGTCGTCCACTACGCCACGGAGAATCTCTGCGCCAAACCCGAGAATCTTCGTTCGCTGCAGGAATACCGCAGCACGCGCACGCTGCTGCTCGACCCGGCCACGTTGCGCAACCTTGAGATCTTCGCTTCCACTCGCGGCACGCGCGAGGCGTCGCTGCTCGGGGCCATCGACCGCACGACCACCGCTGCCGGCTCCCGCCTGCTCGAACGCTGGCTCGCTGCGCCCGGCCTTGATCTCCTCGAAATCCAGCGGCGTCAGGCGGCCGTCGGCGAATTCGTCGCCCAGCCCGGCGACCTCGCCCAATTACGCGAACAGCTCAACAAGGTCCGCGACATTCCGCGCATCCTCAGCCGGCTCCAGAACCGACTCCGCAATCCTCGCGAACTCGGCGGCGTGCGCGACACCCTCGCCCAGATTCCCGTCATCATCGCCTGCCTCGAGCTGCTCGATTCGCACCTGCTTGTTGCTCAAGGCGGCGCGGTCGCGCAGATCCGCTCGCGCCTCACCGACCTGCCCGCTCTGCGCGAACTGCTGGCCCGCGGTCTCGGCGACGAGTTGCCCAACGATCTGCAGGAAGGAAATTACATCCGCGCGGGCTACGACGCAGAACTCGACCGCCTGCGCAGCCTGACCACCGACAACAAATCGTGGCTCGCCGAGCTCGAGCGCACGGAACAGGAACGCTCCGGCATCAGGAGTCTCAAGGTCCGCTATACTTCCGTCTTCGGTTACTACATCGAGATCACCAAGGCCAACCTCGCCAGCGTGCCTGCCGACTACATCCGCAAGCAGACGACCGCCAGCGGCGAACGCTACGTCACCGAGGGGCTCAAGTTGAAGGAGAAAGAAATCTTTTCGGCCGAGGAAAAATCCCTCGCCCGTGAGCTGGAACTGTTCACCGCCCTCGTCGGCTCGGTGCTGGCCGAGTCGGCTTCACTCACGGCGAGCGCGGATGCCTTGGCCGAACTCGACGTGCTGGCCGGCTGGGCCGTGCTGGCCCGCGAGTGGGATTATTGCCGCCCCGAGCTCGACGAGGGCGACGCGCTCACGATCACCGACGGCCGCCATCCCGTCGTCGAACAGATGATGAAGGTCGAGCGGCTCGGTCTTGCGGGCAGCTACACTTTTGTCCCCAACGACACCGCCCTTTCCGCGACCGCCGCGCAGATCCAATTGATCACCGGCCCCAACATGGCGGGCAAATCCACCTACATCCGGCAGGTCGCGCTCATCACGCTGCTGGCGCAGGTCGGTTGCTGGGTGCCGGCCAAGGCCTGCCGCGTCGGCCTCGTGGACCGCATCTTCTCCCGCGTCGGCGCGAGCGACGATCTCGCGCGGGGCAACTCGACCTTCATGGTCGAGATGAACGAGACGGCCAACATCCTCAATAACACGACGGACCGCTCGCTCATCATTCTCGACGAGATCGGACGCGGCACCTCGACCTACGACGGTCTGAGCATCGCGTGGGCCGTGGTCGAGCACCTGCACCGCGCCGCCGAGCGCGGCCCGCGCACGCTCTTCGCCACGCATTATCAGGAGCTCACCCAGCTGGAGAAACACCTGCCCCGCCTGAAGAACTACTCCGTCGCCGTGAAGGAATGGAACGATGACATCGTCTTCGTCCGCCGTGTCGTGCCGGGCGCCGCCGATCGCAGCTACGGCATTCAGGTCGCCCGCCTCGCCGGCCTGGCGCTGGCCGTCATCGAGCGCGCCAAAACGATCCTAGAGAAACTGGAATCCGATGACACCTCCGTGACCTTGTCCGCGCCACAAGCCCGGCCGAAGAAGAAGATCACGATGGAGCCGACCGACGGCAACCAACTCGATTTACTCTGATTTTGGAGGGCCCGCGTCCCTGCGGGCCGTTTAATAATGAATGCCAATAGTCCTGGCGAATTGCCCAACAGAAGCCGACCGGTTCACCAGCCGGTGATTGAAGCCGGTAACCGCGCCACTATCGTTTTTCTCACGGTGTGCACCAAGGACAAGCGCTCAGTGCTGGCCACACCCGACATGCATCAATTGCTCCTGACTGTTTGGACTGGGGCAAAACACTGGTTGGTTGGCCGCTATGTCATCATGCCCGACCATATTCATCTGTTCTGTGCGCCGGGAAGCGATCCACCCGAATCGCTGGAATCATGGGTCATCTACTGGAAACACCAGATGGCTTTGTCCATCGGTGGCGGGCTCTGGCAAAAGAATTTCTGGGACACACAACTGCGACGCCACGAGAGCTATTCCGCCAGGTGGGACTACGTCCGAAACAACCCGGTGCGAGCTGGTTTGTCTGCCATTTCGGAAGTCTGGCCCTATCAGGGCGAATTAAACGTGCTGCGCTGGCACGATTGACGGCCCGCAGGGACGCGGGCCCTCCACTAATACCCCGCCTCGAACTCCGGTGGCAGCGGCGCACTCGCCTTGAAGGCAAAGGTCTTCCCGCCGAACTCATAGGTAAAGGCCGTCTCGAGCGAGTGCAGGAAGAGGCGCTTGCTCTTCACCGCCTTGGCGAATTCCCGGTTCAAGCCAAAGTCACCGTAGGTCTGATCGCCGATGATGGGCAGGTGGCGCTTGGCGCACTGCACGCGAAGCTGGTGGCTGCGGCCGGTGCGCGGCTCGAGCCGGATGAGCGACGTGGAGAAATTCTTCTGCGTGTGCCGGACAACTTGGAAATGAGTCTCGGACGGAATGTTGCCGATTGTGGCCGCGCGGACCTGACCGCCCTTTTTATTGATCGCGAGCAAATCGCGCCAGATCTCCTGCTTGGTGTGGGCGTGCCCAAACACGAGGGCGTTGTAGGCCTTCCGCACCTGCTTCTTCAGGAAGTGCTCGCGGATGACCAGCGCCAGCTTCTCGCTCGCGGCCGTGAGAATCACACCGGAGGTCGCGGAATCGAGCCGGTTCAGCAGCCAGAGCTGGCGCGGCGTGCCGTCGGGGGCGGTCCAGTTGAAGCACTGCGTTTTCTTGTCGTAACGGCAGGTCAGGAGCGAGCGCGGCTCGTCGGGCGAATCGTTGGGGTGCGAGAGAATGCCGGCCGGCTTGTCGAAAGCCGCGAGGCCGTTCGCATCCTTGACCAGCAGGCGCACCTCCGTCCGCAGCGGCAGGGTGTCCCAAAAATCTCCCGGCAGGCTGCGGGCACTCACAGGTAGTAGAAACCGAATGTCAGTGACTGCTCGTCGCCGAGCAGGATGATCATCTGCTCCGTCCACTTCCGATAGGGCTGGCGCTTCTGGATCGCGCTCTGGCATGACCAGACGCCCAGCTTGCCACTGTCAGCGTCCTCCACCGTGACGATATCCGTTTCGCCCTTCGAGTTGATCTTGAAGGTGATTGTCACATGCGAGCCGTGAGGAGGCGAAATCCGGCTTTCGTCATTAATGAGATACCACTGAGCCACAATGATGGCCTCTAGTTCATGCAGGTATTCGCCGTATTCGCTCCACCTTGCATCCCGACCGATGATTCCCGCATTGGGACTGCCACTGGAGCGGTTGGTCAATACTGAAGGCATCGCGGAGGTTTGCAGTCGGGGACGCTCCTTTGGCTGCGCCTTGTGCGCGGCGATGACGGCCACCAAGGCACCGTCGGGATCCGTCGCTCCGCTCACGCCTTCGATGTTTTGATCTGACTTGGTGGTCGGGCTCTTCGATTGGGCGATGTTCGTGGCCATGCCATCCTCCGCCTTGCCTTCCGTCTTGTCGAAGCCGTTCAAAGGTGCCTGTTCCATGCGAAGTTTCTGCTCCTGCTGCTCGGTCTCTGCCGTGTTAGTGGGATCGGGCGCGCGCGCGGCACCCGGTTGCGGGTCTGCCATGTTGCCGGCCACAATGGCGGTGTCGCTTTTGATTTTGTCCTGCGCGTTCGTGATGCTCGGCCGATTCTCGGGGTCTTTTTCCTTGGCCGGCACGGGTTGAGCGGTCTGTTGGTTTCGGTTGCTGAAATTATTGGTCTTGTCCGGCTCGTTGGCCGGGGCGTCGGGGTTGGTCTCGACGAACTGGAACGGGGGCTGCTCCTTCACCGGTGGCGGCTGGGCCAGCTCGAAGTCGAAGGTCTTGCCCTGATTGGCGTTGCGGACATTGATGCCCGTGTGGATGCCCGAGAATTTATCGAAGGCCAATTGCGGTGATAGCAGCACGAGCATGACATGGAACAGCAGGGTGCAGCCAATCCCGATCAAGATGGAACGGTCGGCCGGATCCTTTTCCGGCGCCAGCGGGTTCTCGCCGGGTTGTGCAATTCGAGTGGTCACTGGGTTGATTTCAACGCCCTAGACCAGCCTGAGTCAAAAGTTGTTTCATTTCTTCCACCGGAAGCCCCACAATATTTGTCAGTGACCCCGTAAACCCGGCGATGATCAGCTCGCTCTCCTCCTGGATCGCGTAGCCGCCGGCCTTGTCGAGGGTGTGCACCCGGCTCAGGTAAAGCTCGATAGTCGCCTCGTCCAGCGCCTTGAAAGTCACCTCGCTCGCCACGCCCCGGTCGAGCTTGAGGCCGTCGCTCACCCGCCGCACCGCCAGCCCGGTGAAGACCGTGTGTTTGCTCCCGCTCAGCAGCCGCAGCATCGCCCGGGCGTCGGCGGCGTCGCGCGGCTTGTTGAGCACTGTGCGGCCGACAAACACCGTCGTATCTGCGCCGATCACCGTCGCGTCGGGATGACGGGCGGCCACCCAGTCGGCCTTGAGCGCGGCATTGTGGCGCACCATCTCGCGCGGGTCGGCGTCGGGCGCCTCGTGCTCCACCACCTCCGCCGGGATAACCGTGAACGGCACGCCGAGTTGCGCGAGCAGTTCGCGCCGCCGGGGCGAGGCCGAGGCCAGAATCAGTTGCGGTGTTTTTTTCTCTGCTGGCATGTTGGGCTATGTGATTGCAGTCCGGCCCTTTGCCCGCAAGTTGTCTAACCCTATTTTCCCATGCGCATCGGTCTGGCCCAGATCAACACCATCGTCGGCGATCTCACCGGCAACAGCCGCCTCATCGAGGAGGCTTACCGGGCTTTGGTCGCGCAGGGCGCCGAGTTGGTCGTCTTCCCCGAGCTGGTCGTCAGCGGCTACCCGCCCCGCGATCTGTTGTTCAAGAAACGCTTCGTGACCGACGTCGAGTCGGCCACCCGCGCGCTCGCCGCCAAGATCGGCGCTGTGCCTGCCGTCATCGGCTACACCGAGTCCAACACGACCGGACACGGCCGCCCGGCCTTCAACTCCGCCGCCTTCTGCCATCAGGGCAAAATCCTCGTCTCCGCCCGCAAGTGCCTTCTGCCTACCTACGACGTCTTCGACGAGGACCGCTACTTCGAGCCTGCCGCCGCGCCCACCGTCGTCGAGTTCGGCGGCCAGCGCATCGGCATCACGATCTGCGAGGACATCTGGACGCACGCCATGATCTCGACCCGCCGCCTCTACAACGGCGTCGAGCCCGTCCGTCAGCTCGCTGCGCAGAAGTGCGACCTCATGGTCAACCTCTCCGCCAGCCCGTGGAACCACGGCAAGGGCAGCGTCCGTCACACGCTCGTTTCCGACACGGCCCGCCAACTCGGTTGCCCGGTCGCCTACGTCAATGCCATCGGCGGCAACGACGAACTCCTCTTCGACGGACGCAGCCTCGTGACCGACGCGCAGGGCCGCGTGCTCGGCGGCCTCGCCGCCTTCCGCGCCGAACTCCGCGTCATCGACACCGGTGCGGCGGCCGCGCAGATCGCCCCGACGTTCGAGCGCGAGGAACTCGCCGACATCTACGACGCCCTCGTGCTCGGCGTGCGCGACTACGCCCAAAAGACCGGTTTCAAGAAAGCCCTGCTCGGTCTCTCCGGCGGCATCGACTCCGCCCTCACGGCCGTCATCGCCGCCGAGGCGCTCGGCCCGAAGAACGTCATCGGCGTCAGCCTGCCCTCGGTTATTTCCAGCCAGCATTCGCGTGACGACGCCCGCATCCTCGCCGAAAAACTCGGCATCGAGTTCCACACGCTCTCCATCGCCGACGTGGTCGCCGCCGGGGAGCAGACCCTCGCGCCGATCTTTGCCGGACGCCCCCGCGACATCGCCGAGGAAAACATCCAGGCCCGCGCCCGCGGCCTGCTGCTCATGGCCATCTCCAACAAGTTCGGCGCGCTGCTCCTCACCACCGGCAACAAGAGCGAACTGGCCGTCGGCTACTGCACGCTCTACGGCGACATGTGCGGTGGCCTCGCCGTCATCAGCGACGTGTTCAAGATGCAGGTCTACGCCCTCTCCCGCTGGATCAACCGCGCCAAGGAAATCATTCCGGTCAACTCCATCGACAAGGCGCCGAGCGCCGAGCTGCGACCCAACCAGACCGACCAGGATAGCCTGCCGCCCTATGAAACGCTCGACGCCATCCTCAAGGGCTACGTCGAGGAAGGCCTGTCCCGCGCCGACTTGGTCGCGCAGGGCTTCGACCAAGCCGTGGTCAACGACATCGTCCGCAAGGTCGACCTCAACGAATACAAGCGCAAGCAATCCGCCCCCGGCCTGAAGATCACCCCCCTCGCCTTCGGCGTCGGCCGCCGCATCCCGATCGTGCAGAAATACGTGAGCTGAAAATGACCCTTGCCGATAAAATCCATAAAATGGCAGATGGTAAGCGGTGGTATGCTCCTCTGACTTTGGGTAGTTATTGGATTTCTGGTGTCTTTTGCTTCTGGGTGACTGCGTCAACCATCAGCGAGGGCCACTTTGATTACTTGTGGAAAGGACTCCGTCTTCTGGCTGACGACCGTCAAACGCTTAACTTCAAGGAACAGCCGATCGCGTTTACGCTACTGGTATTCGGGTTCATCCTCTGCGGACTCGCCCTCATCCTGATCGGCTGGCTGAAGTTCACCCGTCGTCGTAGTAGTTATTTGGCCAATGCAAAATACCTCTGAATCTCTCTTCACCCGCGCCCAGCAGCTCATTCCCGGTGGCGTGAACTCGCCGGTCCGGGCGTTTCGTTCCGTCGGCGGGGCGTCTTTCCCCTTGCGCCAGCCTCGCGCGCGAATAATCGTTTCCCCATGGTAACACTCAGGCTCAACCCGGCGACTGATCGCAAGTTGGCGCGTCTCGCCAAGGCGAACGGCACCTCCAAGACGGCCATTGCCCGCGAGGCGCTGATCGAACACTTGGAGGAAGCGGAGGATGTCCGCATCGCCGAAGAGCGCCTGAATAATCCCGGTAAACGCATTCCGCTAAAGGACATTGAGCGTGAGCTTGGTCTGGCGCGTTGAATTGGACGAGCGGGCTGGACGGGAGCTCGCCAAGCTCGGGCCTCGTGCTGCCGTGCAGATCGCCCGTTACTTGCGGGGAAAACTGGCTACATCAGAGAGTCCGCGCCGATTCGGAAAACCTCTCCGCGGTAACCAGCACGGCCTGTGGCGCTGGCGCACGGGTGATTACCGGATTCTCGGTCGCATTGAAGAAGACGTGTTGATCGTATTCGTGGTGCGCGTCGGCCACCGCAAGGACGTTTACGATTAATCAACCATGGATCATTCCGAACAACTCTTCACCCGCGCCCAGCAGCTCATCCCCGGTGGCGTCAATTCCCCGGTCCGAGCGTTTCGCTCGGTCGGCGGGGCGCCGTTCTTCACGAAGTCAGCGAACGGCGCGACGCTCACCACGGCGGATGGACGTGAGCTGATCGACTTTGTCTGCACCTGGGGTCCGGCCATCCACGGCCACAATCACCCGCGCATCAAGGCCGCGATCGCCGCTGCGTTGGAGCACGGCACCTCGTTCGGCACGCCCAATCCCTACGAGGTGGAGATGGCCGAGCTCATCGTGTCGTTCTTCCCGTCGATCCAGAAAGTCCGCATGTGCAACAGCGGCACCGAGGCCACGATGTCGGCCATCCGGCTGGCGCGCGGCTTCACCAAGCGCGACAAGATCATCAAGTTCGCCGGCTGCTATCACGGCCACAGCGACTCGCTGCTGATCAAGGCCGGTTCGGGTGCGCT
>JAHFTH010000240.1 GCA_023269445.1 Lacunisphaera sp. | reverse complement strand
CGCCGCTGGCGCCGCCAACACTCTGACGTTCTTTGAAGACGGCTGGCACGGAGCCAACACCGACGGCTACGGCCTCACCACTTCGCTCCAGCAGGAGCTCGGCGCGGGACTCGCCGGGGCCCAGGTTATTTTGCTCGGAGCCGGCGGCGCGGCCCGGGGCGCAGCCGTCGAGTGCCTGCGCGCCCGCTGCGCCTCGCTCTGGATCGGCAACCGCACCGCCGCCAGTCTTGCGACGCTGCTTGCAGATCTGCAACCATTCGCCGGCGCGACCGACCTGCAGGGTTTCGATCTAGCCAACCCGCCCGCCGGACTGCCCGCCGGGGCCCTGGTGATCAACGCCACCTCGCTCGGCCTCGCCCCCACCGATCTTGCCCCGCTCGATCTTAAAAAAATCCCGGCGCCTGCCGGCGTTTTCGACATGATCTATCGCCCGCCCCAGACGGCGCTCCTCCGCCAGGCCGCCGAGCTCGGCCTCCCCCACGCCAACGGCCTGGCCATGCTGATTCATCAGGGCGCCCGCTCGCTGGAAATCTGGACGGGGGCGACGGCGCCTGTCGCCGTGATGCAGGCCGCCGCCCAATCCGCTCTCACATGATCGCCCAGCTGCAGGAAATAAATTCCGCCTTTCCGTGGTTCTTCCCGCTCTTTGCCGGGCTGACCGGAGCCTGCATCGGCAGTTTTCTCAACGTCTGCATCTACCGCATCCCGAAAGGTGAGTCCGTGGTCAGCCCACGCTCGCACTGCGGCTGCGGCCAGCCGATCGCGTGGCACGACAACATCCCGGTGCTCAGTTGGTTTATGCTTCGCGGCCGCGCCCGCTGCTGCGGCCGGCCCTTCAGTTTCCGTTATCCCGCCATCGAACTGCTGACCGCTGCACTGTTTGTCGCCTGCTGGCTGGTGTTCCCGCCCGCCAAGGCGCTCGCCGGCGCGGTGCTCTGCTCGATCGTGATTTGCGCGCACTTCATCGACCACGACCACATGATTATCCCCGATGTGTTCACGGTCGGCGGTGCGGCCACCGGGATGCTGCTGTCGCTCGCGCTGCCGTCGCTGCACGGTCAGAGCCATGATTATTTCGTGATCGCCAGCACGCGGTCGGGGCTCGAGGCCGTGCTCGGCTTGTTTGTCGGTTCCGCCCTGGTGCTCTGGATCGCGCTGTTCGCTGAAGCACTGCTCAAGCGCGAGGCCATGGGCTTCGGTGATGTGAAATACCTCGGCACCCTCGGCGTGTTCGTCGGCTGGAAGGGCGCGGTCTTCGCCATGTTTGGCGGCGCCATGCTCGGCTGCGTGTGGCTCATCCTCTCCTATGGCTGGAAGAAAATCACCGGTCGCAACGCCCCCGCCGCGCTGCCGGCCGAGACGCCCGAGGGCCAGCCCGCCGAACTGGGCTTTGGCGTGCACGTGCCGTTCGGACCGATGCTCGGACTCGCCGCGCTGATCTATTTCTTCTGGGCGCACACCCGAGTGGACGCCTACCTCCAAGAGCTGCAGCCGTTATTCTGAGGGCAGGACCGGCGGTTTGAATTCCACCGGCACGTTGCCCTGCCGGCCTTGCACGAGGATTTGCAGCAGTTGCGCCATCGCCGCCTCGCGCGAAACACTGCGCTCGACGGAAATCTGATCGGCCCGCTTGATCAGTTGTCGCGCCATCGTCGCGGCCTGCTCGGACGACGCGCCCAGTTTCGTGCAAAGCTCCGTGATTTTTTCGAGTTCAGACACGACGCAGAATTTTGAGCGTGGGGGTAACACCGATTGCCACACTGAGGCCGGTCACCGCGTCGAGGTTGACGAGCGACAGCATCGCCAGCCCGATAAAATTTTCTCCGTCCCCCGCAGCCGAACGCATCTCACCGACCTTGCGGTCGCCTTGGTGGAGACTCGTGCCGGGAGCAGGTGGCGCTCCGGCACCTTGCACGAGATGCAGACGACGACGCACCTGTCCGAGGTTCTTCAACCGCGCCATCACCTCCTGCCCGAGATAGCAGCCTTTGGTGTAAGAGATCGCGACGTCATCGAGTCCGCCTTCGTTGGGCAGGTCGCGCGGCCCGATGTCACCCGGCACGGCCGGCACGCCGGCCCGCAGTCGCGCGAATTCGGCTGCTGATCGGGTGCTCTCGATCACGGAAATTTTTTTCAGTTCTGCCCCAATCTCCCCGCTTCGCTCCACTGGCACGAGCCACTGCACACTGCCCGCTCCCGCGCGACGACTGGGCAGCACCAAAACATTTGCCGGAGACTTCAAGGTCGCGGCCCCCTCGCCCCACAGGAGCACGCTGATCCAGTCTCCTGTTTGATCCAGCAACTCGACTTCGTCAGCAATCAGGTTGGCCTGCAACCGCGCCAGCAGATGCGTGGCTGAACCGGAGAAACTAACCACGAGGTAATCGTTATCCGCCTGCTTGAGCACATGGCTATCCGCCTGCACCCGACCCTTCTGATCGAGCCATAATCCGTAGGCCACCGCTCCGTCCGCGATGCGCAGCTCCTGCGTGAATTGTCCCTGCAAATAGGTATTAGCGTCAGGTCCCCGGACCCGGAGGATTGCTGATGGGATTTTTAAGTCATTCTCTGTAAGGAAGTAAATCACTGTAATAATCTGCAAATAATTGGCACGGGAGCAGCTTTATCAAGATTGTTCTCTGATAGTCCTGCGGATCATTTGACGAAGCGCGGGAACCAACTATCAGTTCAGTCATCCAATTTAACGCTTCTCCTGCCTAGCAGGAGTTTTGGGGTAACTAAGAAAGCAATGGCCGGTCGTCTAGGGGTAGGCGACCGGCCTTTTCTTTGCCCTCCCGCCAGTTGTGTCAAGGAACCACCGAAAGCTTGCCCCACCGGGTGCTCTCCGCAGTTTTGGTCACCTGTGCAGAAAACATCGGACATCAATGTCGTCGAAACCCGGGCCCTACCCTCGCCGGCGGCCCTCCTCAATGAGCTCCCCAAGACCGAGGCCCAGGCGGAGTTCGTGGCCAAGGCCCGGAGCGAGATCCACCGGCTGATCTTTACCGACGACAAGCGCTTCCTGCTCATCATCGGCCCCTGCTCTATCCACGATGTCGCCGCCGGCCGCGACTACGCCCGCCGTCTCGCCGCCCTGTCCTGCGAGGTCTCCGACCGTATCGTCATCGTCATGCGGGTCTATTTTGAGAAACCCCGCACCACCGTTGGCTGGAAGGGCCTCGTCATGGATCCGCACCTCGACGGCTCGCACGACATCGCCGCCGGCCTGCGTCTCGGCCGCACCTTTCTCCGCGACCTGATCGACCTCGGCCTGCCCACCGCCACGGAATTTCTCGACCCCATCACGCCGCAATACGTCGCCGACCTCGTGTGCTGGGGCGCGATCGGCGCCCGCACGACGGAGTCGCAGACCCACCGCCAGATGGCTTCGGGTCTCTCCATGCCCCTCGGTTTCAAGAACGGCACCGACGGTTCCATCACGACCGCCATCAACGCCATCAAGGCCGCCGGCCAGCCGCAGACTTTCCTCGGCATCAATATGGACGGCGCGTCCTCCGCCATCGTCACGCGCGGCAATCCCAACTGCCACGTCGTCCTCCGCGGCGGTGCCACCGGCCCCAACTACTCGTCGACCCACATCGCACAGACCGAGGAACTCCTCGCCAAGGCCAACCTGCCCAAGTCTATTCTTGTCGACTGCTCGCATGACAATTCTGCGAAGAAGCCCGAGCTTCAGCCCGACGTCATGCGCCAGCTCCTCGCGCAGATCACTGCCGGCAACCGCTCCATCATGGGCGCCATGGTCGAGAGCAACCTGAGCGCCGGCAGCCAGCCTTTCCCGCAACCCAAGGCCAATCTCCGCTACGGCGTGAGCATCACCGACGCCTGCATCGACTGGCCGACGACCGAGACGATGGTGCGCGAGATCCACACCAGCCTCGCCCCGCTTTTCCCCTAGCTCCCGCCAAATCCGCCCAGCCTTCCGCAAATAGTGCGTTTCCTGCCGGCTGATTTTCTGGTCTACTTTACTCCACCATCCCCATGAAGACTCCCATCCGTGTCGCAGTCACCGGCGCCGCCGGCCAGATCGGTTACTCCCTCCTCTTCCGCATCGCGTCCGGCGCGATGTTCGGACCCGACCAACCGGTCATCCTCCAGCTGATCGAGGCGCCGATTGAGAAGGCCCTCAAGGCCCTCGAAGGCGTCGCGATGGAACTTGATGACTGCGCCTTCCCGCTGCTCAAGGGCATCGTCCAGACCTCCGAAGCCAGCGTCGGCTTCAAAGATGCCAACTGGTGTCTGCTCATCGGGGCCAAGCCCCGCGGTCCCGGCATGGAGCGCGCCGACCTCCTCAAGGACAACGGCAAGATTTTCATCGGCCAGGGCCAGATCATCGACGCCGTCGCCGCGGCCGATGCCCGCGTCGCCGTCGTGGGCAATCCCGCCAACACGAACTGCATGATCGCCGCCTCGCAGGCCAAGCGCCTCCCCGCCGAGCGCTTCACCGCCATGGTGCGCCTCGACCAGAACCGCGCCCAGACCCAGCTCGCCAAAAAGGCCGGCGCCGATCT
>JAHFTH010000051.1 GCA_023269445.1 Lacunisphaera sp. | reverse complement strand
CCTCGCGCTGCTCGTCGAGCGTGGCGCGCTCGGTCGTGAGCTTGGCTTTCTGCTCGGAGAGATAGGCGAGCGAGTCGGTGAACTGGTTGAGGTCGGGCCGGGGCACGTCCTTGGCGGGCGGGGCGAAGAGCGCGCCCTCCATCCGGTCGAGCGTGGCGGATGAGGCGTTGAGGAGGTTCGCGCGGTCGTCGATGCCGCGCGTCTGTTTGCTGAGGGCGCGGAGCTGGTCCTCGAGTTCCTTCACGCGGGCGTTGGGCGTGTAGTCGATGAAGGTCTGCTTCGCGCTCACGTCGAGGATCGTGGCCGACGCGGTGCCCTTGCCACTGACCTGCAGCGACTGCTCGTTGAGCGCCTGGGGCAGGTTGGCGAAGACCAGTTCAACAGTCCCACCCGTAAGCTGGACCGTGGCGGTGCGGGTGACGACGGCGCGATCCTGATAAACCGTGACGGCGGAGATGCGGGAATCGACCGGCGCGGCGGCTAATCGGAGAACAAAGGAAACAAGACAGAAGAACAGGAGGAGACGGGGAGTTTTCATGGAAGGGAGTTGGAGACAGCGGTGAGGGTAAGACGTGCCGACGATAGTTTTATTAGGGCCATTTGTCATCCTGAACGAAGTGAAGGATCCAGAATGATATGCGCTTGCGGGAGTATGTATGGATTCTTCGCTGCGCTCAGAATGACAGGAAGGAAAGTTTAGTTCCAATCGTCCGAGCGGAAAGGCGCGGCGGGCAGGCCGGCGGCGTTGAACAGCGAGACGGCCGGGGCGTTGACGAAAGCGTGGCGCACCGCGACCGGTTCGGCGACGTCGGCTGAGCTGACGAGCACCGACGTGCCGTCGATCTTCGCCCTCGCGGGATGAAACACCCGGTCGGCTCCCGCGATCTCGAAGCCGGCGATCTCGGGCGTGGTGCTCTTCAGGCCGTCAGCGGAACTAAACCGCACGCGCAGCGCCGCGCCCTCGCGCGACACGGCCTGCACGACCGGCCCCGACCACACGACGTTCCGCTGGTCGTGAATCTGATTGAGCGCGATCAGGGCGAGGCGTTCGCCGGCCGGGCGCTTGTCCACCGGGTGCAGGTTGTCGGGCTCGGCGCCGTCGATGATGACGGCGACGGCGGCGCCCGGCACATGCAACGCTGATTCCTGTGCCTCGCGTAGTTCCGCCCAGGCGCGGCCCGTGGCTTTGCCGTTGTCGGTGTAGTTGGGCAATTGCACGACGAGGAAGGGGAAATCGCCGAGCGGCCACGCGGCGCGCCACGATTGGATCATGGCTGGGAGCAACTCGGTGTAGGCGCGATGCTGGCCGACGTTGGACTCGCCCTGATACCACAACGCGCCGCGCAGGGCGTAGGGCGCGAACGGCGCAACCATGCCGTTATAGAGCCGCGCCGGCGCAAAGCCCGAACCGGGCCCCATCGGCGGGCGCGGCCACGGCATCGTGATCGGCGTGCCCTTCGTGCGTAACTCTTCCTGGGCTTTCTGCCACGCGGCCTCCAGCCCGGGTTGATCGGCGTATTTCCGCGGCCACGTCTTCATGGCCTCCTGCCAGCGCTTGTCCAGGGCCGGCCAGCCACGCGTGGTGCGCAGCACCGGCTCGGGCATCCACGACTCGATCGCCGTGCCGCCCCAAGAGGCATTGATGATGCCGACGGGGACCTTGAGTTTCTCGCTGACGCTCTGGGCGAAGAAATAGCCGACGCCCGAAAACTTCCCGATCGTGTCGGGCGCGGCGCTCAGCCAACCGCTGGTCTTCACCCGGCCGACGGGCAGGTCGGCGCCCACGTGGTCAACGCGCAGATGGCGGATGAGCGGGTTGGCCGGCCGGGCCTTCTCCTCCTCATGGGATTTGGCCGAGCTGCCGAGCGCCCACTCCATATTGGACTGGCCCGAGGCGAGCCACACCTCGCCGACCACGACATCGTGATAAGTAACCGTGTTTGCATCTTCGGTTACCAGCAGGTCGCTGCCGGTCGCGTTGGCTGGCATCGCGTCGAGGTCCGCGCGCCACAGGCCGGACGCGTTGACGCGGGTTTCCTTGGTCTGTCCGCCAAAGGAGACGGTCACCGTCGCGCCCGGCTTGTCGCTCCAGCCCCACACGGGCACGGCGACATCGCGCTGCAGCACGGCGTGGTCGGTGAAGGGCGGGGCCAGCTCGAGAGCGGCGAGACACGGGAGGGCAAGAAGGGCGAGCAAAGCGCCGAGGGAGGAGAAGCGGGTCGGGTTCATGGGGCGGAGCCCAATCAACGCGCAATCCACCCCGCTCGCAATCCACATTTGCCTCCCTGCCCGGCGGGGCTTTGCTCGGCCTCATGCCCCAACTCGCCGGCCAGGTCGTCATTGTCACCGGAGCCTCTGCTGGCATCGGCGAGGAAACCGCGCGCCGGCTCGTGCGGGGCGGGGCGAAGGTCGTCATCACCGCCCGGCGGCCGGACCGGCTCGAGGCCCTCGCGCGCGAATTGGATGCAACAGGCGCACACGTGTTGGCGGTCGAAGGCGACATCACCAGCGACACCGACCGCCGGAAACTCGTCGCGGCCGCGCTGGCGAAATTCGGCCGCATCGACGGTCTCGTGAACAACGCCGGCTACGGCACGCGTGGCCCGGTGGAGATCGTGCCGGTTGACCTGATCCGGAAGAACTACGAGACGAACATTTTTTCCCTCATCGCGCTGACCCAGCTCGTGGTGCCGGCCATGCGCGAGCGCGGCTCCGGTTGCATCGTCAACATCGGCTCGGTCGCTGGCAAAATCGCCCGCCCGCTCTCCAGCATCTACGACTCGACCAAGCACGCGCTCGAGGCGCTCACCGACGGACTCCGCGGCGAACTGAAACCCTTCGGCGTGCGCGTCACGCTGATCCGCCCCGGCTTCATCGCCACGGAGTTCATCGAGGCGGCCAACGCGGTGTCGGCCGACGTGATCGCGAATGCGGGACCCTACGCGCCGTTCTATAAAAACTACCATGCGGGCACCAAGTCGCTGCGCCTCGTCGCCGGCGTGCCCGACGACATCGCCCGCCTCGTGGAGAAAGCGCTTGTCAGCGACAACCCCGCCCCGCGTTACAGCGGCCCCTTCCACGCCAAGATTTTCCTGCTCCTGAAATGGCTGCTGCCGGATCGTATGTTGGCCTGGGTCGTCCGACTGAAACCGTGATCAATCGTCGCCGAGGATGCGGCTCATCTGCGACTCGAAGATTTCGTAGATCAGGTTTCTCTCTTCAGCAAAAACGCACTCGATGGTTTGACCGGGGGTATAGCGGAAGATCACGCGATAGCGCGCCACCTTGAGACGGTAGTAACCGGAAAGCTTGTCGCCCAGCGCCTTGATATCGCCCTTTTCCTCCGCGAGCCCAAGCACGGCGCGCTTGAAGGCCCGCCGATGTTCCATGCCCAGCGTCGTGGCGAAAACCCAGACCTGTGGGCGGACTTTGACCTTGAAACTCACTCGGGCAAATCCTCCGCGTCGTAGAGTTTACCTTTGCCGGCTTCGGCATCACGGATGGCCGTCATAGCGGCGGGATTAGCCAGCAGCTCCATCGTTTCGGCAATGGCCGCCAGGCGCTCCGCTCCGATCACATACGCCACCGGTTGATCGTGTCGGGTAATGGTGGCGAGATCGCCCCGCTCGGCCGTGCGGACCACGGCGGCCAAGCTCCGTTGGGCTTCTTTGATGGTGTATGCCTTTTTCATGAGGAAAGGCATACCAAGTCTTACTCCTCCGTCAAGCTCCGGTCGACCACCCCGTCCCGCGTTACAACGGCCCCTTCCACGCCAAGATATATTTGCTCCTGAAATGGCTCCTGCCGGACCGGATGCTGGCTTGGGTGGTCAGGCTGAAGTAAGAAAGGCCGCCAGACTGGCGGCGAATTTCGGCCCGAAGCCCGGGGCCTCGGCGATCTGCGCAGCGGTGGCGGCGCGGAGCTTGTCGATGGAGCCGAAGTGGGCGAGGAGCGCGGCCTTCCGTTTTTCGCCGAGGCCGGGACAATCGTCGAGGATGCTCTCCTTGATCTTCCGCGAGCGGAGATCGGCGTTGTAGGTGTTGGCGAAGCGGTGCGCCTCGTCGCGCAGGCGCTGGAGCAGATTCAGCCCGGGATGGCCGAGCGGCAGATTGAGCGGCGCCCGCGCGTCGGGAAAGATGATCGTCTCGTGTTTCTTCGCGAGGCCGATGAGGGCGGGCGGCGGACAATCGAGGAGGACAAACGATTTCAGCGCGGCGGCGATCTGCCCGCGACCGCCGTCGATGACGACCAGGTCGGGAAACAGTTTCTTCTCCGCGATGAGCCGGCGATAGCGGCGGCCGACGACTTCCTCCATGGCCTTGAAGTCGTCGTTGCCGATGAAGCTCTTGATCGAGAAGCGGCGATACTGGTCCTTGTCGGGCCGGCCGTCGGTGAAGTGAACCATCGAGGCGACGACGAAGGTGCCGCTGATGTGCGAGATGTCGAAGCACTCCATGTGCGCCGGGGGCGACTCCAGCCCGAGCGCCTCCGAGAGCGAGCGCAACGCCTCGTCGTTGGGGCGCAGCTTGGTGAGGTCGCGGGTGAACTTCCGCGTGCGCGCCAGCGTGCGCTCGAGCGCCAGCACGACGTCGCGCAGCTCGGCGGCCTTCTCGTATTCCTGCTTCGCGGACCGCGCGGCCATCTCGTCGCGCAGCGCCTTGAGCCACTCGCGCGACTTGCCGTCGAGGAATTCGCAGGCTTGGTCCACGCGCGCGTGGTAGTCGGCGGCGCTGACCTCGTTGGGCCAGCCGGAGAGCTCGGCGCGCACATCATCGTAGAGCCGCCAGCGGCCGTCGGGGAGTTTCACGGGGCGCGAGTCGCCGAGGAGCACGCCGAACTGTTTGCGCATGGAGGAGAGCGTGCGGCGCAGCAGGCCGGAGTGGGCGAAGGGGCCGAAGTAGCGCGAGCGGTCCTCCTTGCGGAAGCGCGTGAGCGTGAAGCGCGGCATGTCGTCGTCGGTGCCGAGGCGGACGAGGAGGAAGCGCTTGTCGTCGGTGAAGTCGGTGTTGTATTTCGGCCGCCACTGCTTGATCAGCTTGCCCTC
This sequence comes from Lacunisphaera sp., assembly GCA_023269445.1. Lineage (GTDB taxonomy): Bacteria > Verrucomicrobiota > Verrucomicrobiia > Opitutales > Opitutaceae > Lacunisphaera. The sequence goes on along the minus strand of JAHFTH010000051.1, from coordinate 10,360 downwards.
GAGCAGCAGGGCCTCGGGCTCGGACTTCACCTCGATGACGTCGAAGTCGGTGATCATCTCGATCAGCGTGCGGATCTTCGGCTGGTGGCGGAGCGCGCGGGCCCGGCCGGCCTGGAAGTAGGTCGAGACGCGCTTCTTCAGACTCTTGGCCTTGCCGACATAGATGATGCGGCCGAGCCGGTCCTTCATCAGGTAAACCCCGGGGGTTTCGGGCAGGGCGCGGACTTTCTCCTTGAGGTCGGCGGGCATCGCCGGACAGGGAGCACGAAATGCCGCAAAAGTCAGCCCCCGGATTTTTCGCTAATGAACATGTTCTCACCGCCACCATGCTGGTATTTTCTCGGAATCGGACTAGGGTGATCAATTGTTGGTCAAGTAAATGGCACACCTCCCAGCACACAGTCAGTCCGCGTCTCCCGACGCACCTACACCTCCTACGCGCTACGAACTCCTCACCTTCGGTGACGAGCTGTTGCTTGGGCTGACGTCGAACACCCATTTGACTTGGATCGGGGCCGAGCTTGGCCGGCGCGGCGTGCTGCTCCAGCGCAACGTCACGGTGACCGACGAGGCCGACGCCATCGCGGGGCAGTTTCGCGAGAGCTGGGCGTGCGCCGACGTCGTCATCACGACCGGCGGGCTCGGGCCGACCTGTGACGATCGCACACGCGAGGTGCTGGCGACGGTGCTCGGGCAGAAACTCGTCTTCGAGCCGAAGATCGAGGAGGCCATCCGCGCGCGGTTCGCCAAGTTCCAGCGCGTGCCCACGGCGAACAATCTCAAGCAGGCCTGGCGGTTCGAGCGCGGCGAGGTTCTCCCCAACGGCAACGGCACGGCGCCCGGCCTCTGGGTCGAGCAGGACGGAAAAATTCTCATCATGCTCCCGGGCCCGCCCAACGAATTGCAGCCGATGTTCACCGAGCAGGTGATTCCGCGGCTCGCCGCGCTCGGCCGGCTCTCCGACCACGAGGCTTACATCCAGATCCGCTCCATCGGAGTGGGCGAGTCGTCGCTCGAGACGATGTTTCAGTGCACCTTCAGTCGGAATCCCGGGCTCGGCATCGCCTTCTGCGCGCACTCGGGCCAGGTGGATTGCCGCATCAGCTCGCCCGACGGGCATTACGGCATGGAGAAGCTGCGTGCCATCGCCAGCGAGTGCGCCGCGCTGCTGGGCGACAACCTCATGTGCTACGGACACGACAGCCTCGCGCAGGTCGTCGCCGACCAGCTCAAGCTGCAGGGCCGCACCCTCGCGGTGGCGGAAGCCAGCACCGGCGGCTTGTTGTCCAACGCCTTCGCGGATCTCTGCGGGGCGTGCAAATTTTTCCAAGGCGGCATCGTTAGCACCAGCAACGAGGCGAAGATGCTCATGCTGGAATGCCCCGAGTGCCTGTTGAAGCAGCACGGGGCCGTCAGCGCGGAGTGCGCCGTGGCGATGGCCAGCGGCGTGGCCGAGAAACTCGGCGCCGATTACGGACTGGCGATCACCGGCTTTTCCGGGCCGGCCAGCGGCTGCGGCGAGAATCCGGTCGGCAGCATCTACATCGGCCTGCATGCGCCGGGCGGCGACTGGGCCAAGCACCTGACTTATCCCGGCCCGCGCTCGGCCGTGAAACAACGCGCGGTGAACGACGCCATCGACTGGCTCCGCCGCGAGGTCATGAAGGAATCCCGCCGCATCGCGGCCCCGCAGGTGAATTGAAGAGGTTGCCGCGTGGGAGCGTGCTTGCCCGCGCCTGTCGCGACCAAGCTCGCTCCCACAGCAGAATATTTTTCGTGTGTTTCGTGTGTTTCGCGGGCAAATCCTAGGTGATGTCTGTTGCGTCCAAGCCCTTCATCTTTGTCTGCGGTCCCGACGACTTCCTCGTCAGCCGCGTGGGCAAGGAGCGCTTCGAGGAGCTGGCGGCCGAGGCACAAGCCGATGATTTCGCGCGCGAGATCGTCAGTGGCTTCGCCGGCAACGTGGACGAGGTCGAGACGGCGGTGAACCGTTTTCGCGACGCGGTGCAGACCGTGCCGATGTTCGGCGGCAAGCGCGTGGTGTGGCTGAAGGACGTGAGCTTCCTCGCCGACTCCGTGACCGGTCGCGCCGAGGGCACGCTGAAGCAGGTCGAGGCCCTGCAGGAATTGCTGGAGAAGGTGAACCCGGCCGACGTGTCGGTCGTGATCACCGCCGCGCCGGTGGACCGCCGCCGGAGTTTTCCGAAATGGTGCGAGGCCCATGCGGACTTCACGCTCACGGGCGATGGCGACAACGCCGCCGAGGCGCTGGCGGGCGTGGCGCTGGCCGAGGCCAAGGAATGCGGCGCGACCTTCGGCGAGGGCGCGGTGGAGATTTTGCTGACCAAGGTCGGCGCCAACACACGGCTGCTCACCGAGGAAGTGCGCAAGCTGGCCACGTATGCGGGCGAGGGTGCGGCCATCACCGAGGCGCAGGTCATCGAGCTGACGCCCAATGAGGCCGAGGGGGATTTCTTCGAGTCGGCCGACCGGTTCTTCGCCGGCGACCTGCACGGCACGCTGCATGCGCTGGAGAAACATTTCTTCGCCGGGAGCGACGCCCGCCCCGTGCTCTCGTCGCTGCAGAACCGCAACCGCATCCTCATCCAGGCGCGCGTGCTGATCGACGCCGGCGATCTGCGCGCGCCCGGGTCCTACGGGTTCGACAAGGCCGCGTGGGCTCGTGCCCAGTCTACCTACGCGAAACACTTCGGTGGCGATGCCGAGAAGAGCTCCTACAATCTTTTCACCCAGAACCAGTGGTATGCCGGCAAGCTCGTCAGCACGGGCAGAATGCCGTCGTTGCGCCGCCTGATCGACAACCAGCAGGAGTTCATCGCCGCCTTTGAGGAAATCATCCGCCGGCCCGACGAACAGGAGACGGTTCTCCGCGACATGGCCGTGCGGTGCCTGACGTGATTGCAGTTTTTCAGATCAGGCGATGAGCCAGGCGGCGGGGTGCTTGATGCCGGCGTCCAGCGTCGCCAGCCGCGCTCCTTGGGCTACAGCCAGCTCGCACAGGTAATGGTCGCTCACTTCCTTGTGGGTCTTCACTCCCTTGCCGTGCAGGGACGAGGCGGGCGGCAGTTCAGCAATGAAGCGATAGCGTCGGCCCAGGCTCGCCGTGAATTGCGTCAACGCCAGTTCGGCGTCGGCGAAGCTGGCCGCGATGGTCTTGTCGGCCATGGAAACACGAATGAAGCTGAGCTCCGTCAGGGCGCAGCCCAACACCACCGGCGTTTCTTGGGCGAACCAAGCGTGGGCGCGACCGTGCAGGCTGTGCACGTTCCACAACAGGCCGACGAGGGCATTGACATCAAGCAGACAGGGCTTGCTCACAACAAATCGTCGTTCAGGCGGGCGATCTCAGCGGCCGTGACTTTCTTGGCCGGACGTTCCTCGGCCACCATCACCGGGAGGCCCGATACCGGATGCCGTGCGGGCTTATGGCGATGAGTATGCGCCACCGGGCGCAGGAAAACTCCGTCCTCCCGGAACTCGATGGACAGCCGTTCGCCCTGACGCAGGCCGAGGCGCCGCCGCGCCGCCGAGGGCAGCACCAACTGGCCCTTGCTGGAGAGGGTGGTTTGCATGGCTTACCTCATCTTACATTACGGACGACCGGTCAAGTCTCGGTTGGGCCGTGCCACAGGAATGGCCGCAGAGATCATCCGACGCCCCGACGAGCAGGAGACCGTGCTGCGCGACATGGCCGTGCGGTGCCTGACGTAGGGTTGTAGCAAACCAACACACCCCGTCGCTTTGCGCTACCCCTCTTCATAGAGGGGAATCAAACCCCCGCTCGCGATAATCCCCTCTATGAAGAGGGGTGCCCGTCAGGGCGGGGTGTGTAGGCGAATTATGGCGCGCAGGTGAGTGCGCATGCCTGCCCCTGACACGCTTTTCCATTGGCAAGCCCGGGGCGGGGGCTAACGCTCCCTGCGTCGTGAAGCAGACCAACTCCCCCGCCGAATCCATCCCCAACGTGCTTGCCGAGCGCTACGCCTCGACCGCCATGCAGGAGATCTGGTCGGCACACGGCCGCATTTTGCTCGAGCGTGATTTCTGGATCGCGGTGATGAAGGCCCAGCGCGACCTTGGCGTCGCCATCCCTGCCGAGGCGATCAAGGACTACGAGAAGGTCCGCACCGACGTGAACCTTGACCGCATCAAGGAGCGCGAGCGCGTCACGCTCCACGACGTGAAGGCCCGGCTCGAGGAATTTTCCGATCTCGCGAAACGCCAGTTCATCCACCTCGGCCTCACCAGCCGCGACCTGACGGAGAACGTCGAGCAGCTCCAAGTCGCCCGCGCGCTGCAACTCGTGCGCTTCAAGGCCGCCGCCGCGCTCCACCTGCTCGCCAAGCGCGCCGCGGAGTATCGCGACGTGATGATCACCGGCCGCACGCACAACGTGCCCGCGCAGCCGACGACGCTCGGCAAGCGCCTCGCGATGTTCGGACAGGAAATGCTTCTCGCCCACGCGCGGCTCGACGACCTGATCGCGCGCTATCCGGTGCGCGGCCTCAAGGGCGCGGTCGGCACGCAGCTCGACCAGCTCACGCTGCTCGGCGGCGACACCGACAAGGTGGACCAGCTGGAAGGCCGCATCATCAAGCATCTCGGTTTCAAGGCCTCGCTCAGCGCGGTCGGTCAGGTTTACCCGCGCAGCCTCGACTTCGACACGGTCAGTGCGTTGCACCAAGTCGGCGCGGCGGCTGCGAGCTGCACCACGACACTCCGCCTCATGGCCGGCGCGGGCCTGCTCACCGAGGGTTTTCAGGACGGACAGGTCGGCTCCTCCGCGATGCCGCACAAGGTCAACGCGCGGAACTGCGAGCGCGTCTGCGGCTTCTCCACGATCATCTCCGGCTACGTCACGATGACGGCGAACCTCGCCGGCCACCAATGGAACGAGGGTGACGTGTCGTGCTCGGTCGTGCGCCGCGTGGCACTGCCCGATGCCTTCTACGCGATCGACGGCCTGTTCGAGACGTTCCTCACCGTGCTGCGGCAGCTGGAGGCGTTCCCCGCTGCGATCGCGGCCGAGAATACGCGCAACCTCCCGTTCCTCGCCACCACCACTATACTAATGGAGGCGGTGAAAGGCGGCGCCGGCCGCGAGACCGCGCACGAGGCGATCAAGGAACACGCGCTCGCCGCCGCCAAGGCCCTGCGCAACGGCGGTGATGCCGACCTCCTCTCCCGTCTCGCCGGCGACAAGCGCGTCGGTCTGGGCAAAAAGAAGCTCACCGACGTGCTGGCGCAGAGCGAACGCTTCGTCGGGGCCGCCCCGCATCAGGTGGATGCCTTTGTCGCCGTGGTCGCGCCGCTCGTGAAGAAGTCCAAGGGCGCCGCCGACTACCGTCCGGGCAAGCTGCTCTGAGGCCGGGCGTTCGGGCGAAAATATATTTTTCCGTTTCGCCGGGGCTGCGCCGGATTTTCCGCTGCCCGTCCCCGGCCGGCGTCATCCGGTCCGAGCGAATCTTGGCCCGGCGGGAGATTTGATTTGCCAGTCCCCGGGGCGGGAGCTTTTTTCACCGTTCGCGTTCATTTCTATCCCAGCTTTTAACCACACCACCACCATGGCAGAACTAGTCGGAAATTGTCTCATCGGCCAAAGCGGCGGCCCCACCGCCGTCATCAACGCCAGCGTTGCCGGCATCGTCGCCGAAGCCCTCAATCATGAATGCATCGAGGAGGTCTATGGCTCGCTCAACGGCGTGCTCGGTCTCCTCGGCGAGGATTTTGTCGATCTCGCGGCCGAGTCGCAGCAGGCCATCCGCGGCCTCCGCTTCACGCCGGGTGCCGCCCTCGGCTCCTGCCGCTCCAAGCTGAAGAAGCCCGCCGAGTTCGAGCGCGTGCTCGAGGTCTTCAAGGCCCACAACATCCGTTATTATTTCCACGTGGGCGACGCCGACTCCCAGGAGAACGCCGCCAAGATCGCCGAGCTCGCCGCCGCGCAGAGCTACGACCTCCGCGTCATCGGCGTCCCGAAGACGATTGAGAACGACATGCCCGCCACCGACCACTGCCCCGGCTACGGCAGCGCGATCAAATACATCGGCGCCACGGTCAAGGAGCTCGCGCTCGACGCCGAGGCCATCGGCCAGAGCGACCTCGTCACGCTCGTCGAGGTCATGGGCCGCAACACCGGCTGGCTCGCCGCCGGTTCGTCGCTCGCCAAGCGCCGCGACCACCCGAACGATCCGCCGCACCTCGTCTATCTCCCCGAGGTTCCTTTCACCAACGAGAAGTTCCTCGATGACGTCCGGCGCGTGCTCAAGCGCGAGAAACACTGCGTCGTCGTCGTGGGCGAAGGCCTCGTGGACAAGGACGGCAACTACGTCGCCGTCGAGACCAGCTCCAACGATGCGGCCGGGCACACCTCGCTCGGTGGCGTTGGCGAACTCCTCAAGGATCTCGTCGAGCAGCAGCTCAGCGTGAAGGCCCGCGTGGCCCGCCTCGGCATCACCCAGCGCTCCGCCGCCCATCTCTCCTCCAAGACCGATGCCGACGAGGCGTTCCTTGTCGGGCAGGCCGCGGTGAAAGCCGCCGTCAACGGTGAGACCGCCAAGCTCGTCACGCTCGTGCGTGGCGACGGCGAGCTCTACACCTGCGAGACCGGACTCTCCAACCTGAGCGATGTCGTCGGCAACGTGAAGCGGCTGCCGAAAGAGTGGATCAACGAGGATGGCATCAGCCTGAACTTCCAGTTCTTCCGCTACGCCACCCCGCTCATCCAGGGCGAGGTCACGGTGCCCTACGACAACGGCCTGCCCGCCTACGCCAAGCTTGCCCGCGAGAACGTCGACAAGACGCTCCCCGGCTTCGAAGGCTGAGCGTCGTCCAGTTAAGCTTCCGAGAGCCGGTCATCGCGACCGGCTCTTTTTATTTTTAAGTGAGCCCTGTCATTCTGAGCGAAGCGAAGAATCCAGCGTGATATTCGAATGCGGTCGTCGCACTGGATCCTTCGCTTCACTCAGGATGACACGGCAGGGGGGATGGATCTGTGGGAGCGAGCTTGCTCGCGAGGTTTGGCGGATGAATCGCGAGCAAGCTCGCTCCCACAAAAGCATCCCGAAGCCACCGCCTACTTCTTGAATTCGTAACCCTTGGCCTTGGCTTGGGTCTCCAGCACTTGGAAGGCGCTGAGTTCGAGGACACCATCTTTGCCCTCGAGCTCCTTGAGTTTGCCGGCGACCTCGGCGTCGCGCTTGGCCACCACGGCGGCGAGCTCGCTTTGCAGGGCGCGGCGCTCCTCGACTTTTTTCGTGATCAATTCCTGGCGGGCCGCGGGCGCCATGGCCTGGAGCTCGGGCGCGAGTTTTTTCTCGTCGAGCTTGTCGAGGCTTTCGCGGCCGTTCATGACGGCGACAACAAGGTCGCCCCCGCCGGAGATGACGGACCCCGCCTCGCTCTTGCCAAGGTAGGAGGAGCGATCGGACATGGCCTCGGACGACAGCTTGGCGAGGACGGACTTGTTGGCGGCCGCGTTGTCCTGCTCGGCTTTAGAGCCGTAACGGATGATGGTGGTGTCGAGTTGCAGGTTGAGGCGGATGATTTCCTGGTCGTAAGGCGTATCGATCTTGATGGTGCCGCCGTTTTGGAGAATTGCGGCGTAGGTGCCGTTGGTCCGGCCGGCGATGTCCCGCCAGATGGTCTCGGTGTCGCTGGCCGAGCCGCATTGCAGGGTGTTGATCAAAATGCCCCGCTCATTCGCCAGCTTGCAGGACTCCGGGTATTTGACGTCGTCCTGGTAATCCATGTGCGGCGGCGCGTCGCCGACTAGGAAGATGACGCGCAGCACCTCCGGGTCGGTGCTCCACTGGAGATCGCTCACGGCCCGGTGCAGCGCCTCGTTGACGGATTCCGGCGTGTCGCCGCCGCCCTCGGCGGCAAAGGCGAAAAGATTGGTGTAGACCTCGTCGAGGTTGCCGGAGAGCCCGAAGACCTTGGTGACGTAGGCGTCGCGGCGGTCCCGGTAGCCCACCAAGCCGAAGCGGATCTCGGGCGTGGGGTCGGCGGATTTGAGCTTGTTGGCGATGGCCCAGATTTTCTGTTTTGCCCCGGCGATCATGCCGCTCATCGAGCCGGTGGCATCGAGGACGAAGACGACCTCCATGCGGGGCCGGGTGGGGCGGCGAACGGTTTCATGGGCCGACAGGACGGAGAAGGAACAGGCAGCCGCGAGGGCGCCGAGCAGGAATGATTTGAGTCGCATGGGGGGATGACGTTCGAGCAACGAACATCTTAGAGCCCGGCCCGCAGAAAAAGTGCCGGCGGTCGGGCGGATTTAACTTTGTCATGGCCGGCGCGCGCACCCACCTTGGTCCACCCCTTATGAAAACCTCCGCGCTGAAGTTACTCGCCGGCCTCACGGCGTTCCTTGCCTCGTTCATCTTCACGGCCGCGGCCGACGCGCCCGCCGGCAAATGGATCTCACTCTTCAACGGCCGGAATCTCGACGGCTGGACCGTGAAGATCGCGAAGCATCCGCTCGGGGATAATTTTGCCGACACCTTCCGCGTCGAGGACGGCGTGATCAAGGTGGCCTACGACAAGTATGGCAAATTCGACGAGCAGTTCGGCCATCTCTACAGCAACCTGCCGTATTCGCACTACATCCTCCGGCTGGAGTATCGTTTCACCGGCACGCCGGTGGCGGACTCGCCGTCCTGGGCGAAATTCAACAGCGGGGTGATGATCCACTCCCAATCCCCGCTGACCATGACCGTGGAGCAGCTGTGGCCCGCGAGCATGGAAGTGCAGTTTCTGGCCGTCGGCACCACGGCCGGCCGGCAAACGGGCAACGTCTGCACGCCGGGCACCAACCTGGAAATCAACGGCCAGCTCAAGACCGAACACATCATCGAGGCCAAGGGCACGCTTTCCTATCTCGGCGAATGGGTGGCGGTCGAGGTGGAGGTGCACGGCAACAAAGAGGTCATCCACCGCATCAACGGCGTGGAGGTGCTCCGTTACCAGCATCCGCAGCTCGATCCGCAGGAAGCCAGCGCGCAGCAACTGCTCGCGGCGGGCGCGCCGCTGCAACTCAGTTCCGGCCACCTCGCCCTGCAGGCGGAGTCGCAGCCGGTGTGGTTCCGCAACATTCAGCTGATGGTGCTGGAGGAATAGCTCGGGGATAAATTAACCACAGAGGCACCAGCCGTCGCCAAGGCTATGGCTGGCAGGCACCGACACAGAGAAGGATTAGCCACAAAAAGCACCGGCCGTCGCCAAGGCTATGGCCCGGCAGGCAAGAAGCGCAAAAACGGAGGGCTCACGCAAAGCCGCAGAGACGGCGCGCGCGACCCGGACAGCAAGAAGGGCCGTCCACCCCTGAACGGCCCCTCAAACTAGCACACGCCACAGTATGCCGCAGGGGTGGTGGGAAGGAAATGGGGTGTGTGCCTACTGCCGGGAGAGGCAGTTTTTAACCACGGATCACACAGATCAGCACGGATGAATTGAAACTTAGAATTAAACGCGGAGGGCGCGGAGAGGGAGACAGAGTCAGCGCGCCGCGTTTCAATGGCTGGGAGCAAGGAACCGGCTGGTGGCTCGGGCCAAAGCCACGGGCCGGCAATTTCCGCAGACCGCCCGTTCCGCTGGCCAGTGCATCTACCCTTCGTTACTCACTGAATGCAAAAGGTTGTGTGAGCGCTGAAGGGCAACATAGTCGTGCATCAAACCTACAAAGTATGGGATGGGCTCAACCTCAATATTCGCGAAGCAAAGTGGACGCTGCCGGCGCCATATTGCTTAATCCCAAAGCAGATTTTTTCTCTGCCTTTGAAGCCCAGAATATAATCACCAACTGGCGCTCGTCTCATGGTTTTCCGCTAAACACGTTGCAGAATGCGCTAAGGCGTAATTGCAAGCGTATCGATAACACGGCTTTGGTTGCACAAAGGATCAAGCGCCTCTCGTCGATCCGCAGTAAATTGCAGAGATATCCGACCAAGCGTCTGTCACAGATGCAAGATATCGGTGGGTGCAGAGGTGTAGTCTCGTCGATCTCACAAGTATACAAGGTCGTAGAGGAGTTTAAGCGAAGCGATATCAAGCACGCTCTCTTCATGGTCGATGATTATATTACGACGCCTAAGGATTCAGGATATCGCGGCGTTCATTTAATTTACCGCTACTACAGTGATAAAAACGAAACCTTTAACGGGCTTAAAATCGAAGTGCAGATCAGGACAGCATTGCAGCACGCATGGGCGACGGCGGTAGATGAAAACGAGCAGATAGATTTGACCCACCTGCGAGCAGATAAAATTGACCCACCCTGTGTGGTGTCGGTCTAGCTTGGGTTTGGGCTCCTCCAGTTAAATAACTGGGGGTGGCGTGGAGG
>JAHFTH010000239.1 GCA_023269445.1 Lacunisphaera sp. | reverse complement strand
TCACGCGCGCGCGGTCGGTCCTTACTCGCTCGTCACGCAGCAGCCGTTGGGCGGCAAGGCCCAATACGGCGGCCAGCGCTTCGGCGAAATGGAAGTGTGGGCGCTCGAGGCCTACGGCGCGGCGCACACCCTGCAGGAACTCCTCACGGTGAAATCCGACGACGTCAACGGCCGCACCAAGATCTACGAGTCGCTCGTCAAGGGCGACAACACGCTGAGCGCCGGCACGCCGGAATCGTTCAACGTGCTGGTCAAGGAAATGCAGGCCCTCGGTCTCGACATCAAACTCGCGAAGCGCACCGCCCTCGGCGAAGCGCTGGGCGGCAGCCGCTAACTCTTAACACTATACTGGGAGCAAAATCATAATGAGCACCGAACACGCCCGCGAAGAAGTCCGTTCCGTCCTCGGTTCGGACGAGAACCAGTTCGACAACGTTTCCATCACCGTCGCCTCGCCCGAGACCATCCGTTCGTGGTCGAAGGGTGAGGTCAAGAATCCCGAGACGATCAACTACCGCACCTTCAAGCCCGAGCCGGGTGGTCTTTTCTGCCAAAAGATCTTCGGCCCGGTGCGCGACTACGAGTGCGCCTGCGGCAAATACAAGCGCATCAAATACAAGGATGTCGTCTGCGATCGCTGCGGCGTCGAGGTGACCATCGCCCGCGTCCGTCGCGAGCGCATGGGCCACATCGAGCTGGCCGTGCCCGTCGCCCACATCTGGTTCCTCAAGAGCATGCCGAGCCGCCTCGGCCTCCTGCTCGACATGACGGCTCGTTCGCTCGAGCGCGTCATCTACTACGAGAACTACATGGTGACCAACGCGGGCAAGACGCCGCTCGAGCTCAAGCAGCTCCTCACCGAGACCGAATACCACCAGGCCGTCGATGAATACGGCGCCGATGCCTTCACCGCCAAGATGGGCGCTGAGGCCGTCCGCGACGTGCTCACCCAGATCGACATGGAGGCCGTCGTCGCCGAGTTGCACGAGACGATGCGCGCCACCCGCTCGAAGCAGATCAAGAAGAAGCTCTCGAAGCGTCTCAAGGTCATCGGCGGTTTCATCAGCTCCAAGTCCCGTCCTGAGTGGATGGTCATGGAAGTGCTGCCGGTCATCCCGCCGGACCTGCGCCCGCTCGTTCCGCTCGAGGGTGGCCGCTTCGCGACCTCCGACCTCAACGATCTCTATCGCCGCGTCATCAACCGCAATAATCGTCTGCGGAATTTGATGCAGTTGAAGACGCCTGACGTCATCATTCACAACGAAAAGCGCATGCTGCAGGAGGCCGTCGACGCATTGTTCGACAACGGCCGCCACGGCCGCCCCGTCACGGGCGCCGGCAACCGCGCCCTGAAGTCGCTCTCCGACATGCTCAAGGGCAAGCAGGGCCGCTTCCGCCAGAACTTGCTCGGCAAGCGCGTCGATTATTCCGGCCGCTCGGTCATCGTCATCGGTCCGGAGCTCAAGCTCCACCAGTGCGGTCTGCCCAAGAAGATGGCGCTCGTCCTCTTCGAGCCGTTCATCATCCGCCGCCTCAAGGAACTCGGCTTCGTGCACACCGTCCGCGGTGCCCGCAAGATGATCGAGAAAAAGTCCCCCGAAGTGTGGGACATCCTCGAGGAAGTCACCAAGGGCCACCCGGTGCTGCTCAATCGTGCGCCGACCCTGCACCGTCTCTCGATCCAGGCTTTCGAGCCCGTGCTCATCGAGGGTTCGTCCATCCGCGTCCACCCGCTCGTCTGCACCGCTTACAACGCGGACTTCGACGGTGACCAGATGGCCGTTCACGTGCCGTTGTCCCTCGAAGCCATCTTGGAGTGCAAACTCCTGATGATGTCGACGAACAACATCTTCTCGCCGTCCTCCGGCAAGCCGATCCTCACGCCTTCGCAGGACATCGTCCTCGGCGCTTACTATCTCACCGTCGAGCCGCGCACCAAGCCCGCCAAGGGCGTCCGCGTGCCGCTGCTCTCCGGTCTGCAGGAAGTGCTTTACGTCAAGGCCGACGGCGCCCTCAAGATGCACGATTGGATCCAGGTGCCGAATCCCGACTACAAGAAGGACACCGTCTACGGCAACAAGGAGCGCAAGCATCTCCTCACGACCGTGGGCCGCGTGATCTTCAACGAGATCTGGCCGGCCGCGCTCGGGTTCATCAACTTCCCGGTGCCGAAGAGCAAACTCGGCGACCTCATCCTCAATACCTACAAGGTCGCCGGCGACCGCGTGACGGTGGAGACGCTCGACCGCTTGAAGGAGCTGGGCTTCCAGACCGCCATGCAGGCCGGTATCTCCATCGGTATCGACGACATGATCATTCCGGAAAACAAGAAGGAGATCGTGCACGACGCCCGCAAGAAGGTCGACGAGGTCGAGTCCCAATACAAGAAGGGCATCATCACCTCCGGCGAGCGCTACAACAAGATCATCGATATCTGGACCGGCGCCACCGACCGCATCGCCAAGGCAGTCTTCGCGAAGCTCGAGAACAACGACGGCAAGCCCGAGGTTAACCCGGTTTACATCATGATGGACTCCGGCGCCCGCGGTAACAAACAGCAGGTTCGCCAGCTGTGCGGTCTCCGCGGCCTCATGGCCAAGCCCTCCGGCGAAATCATCGAGCGCCCCATCCTGTCCTCGTTCCGCGAGGGCCTCACCGTCCTCGAATACTTCATCTCGACGCACGGCGCCCGCAAGGGTCTCGCCGACACCGCCCTCAAGACGGCCGACGCCGGTTACATGACCCGCAAGCTCTGCGATGTGGCCATGGACGCGGTTGTCACCGAGGAAGATTGCGGCACCCGCGACGGCATCTGGAAGAAGGCCATCTTCGAAGGCGAGACCATGCTGGTCACGCTCGCGGAGCGCATCGTGGGCCGCTTCTCCGCTGATGACGTCTACGATCCGCTCGCTCCGACCAAGACGATCGTGGATTCCGGCGAACTCATCACCGAGGAGCTTTCCAAGCGCATCGAGGATTCCGGCATCGAGCGCGTCAAGGTGCTCTCGCCGCTCACCTCCACGAGCGAGCAGGGCATCGACGCCAAGTCCTACGGCATCAATCCCGCGACCAACAAGGTCGCGAAGATCGGTGACTCCGTCGGCATCATCGCCGCCCAGTCCATCGGCGAGCCCGGCACGCAGCTCACCATGCGCACCTTCCACATCGGCGGCGTTGCCACCGGTGGGGCGAAGAATCCTGAGATCAAGGTCCGTAACTCCGGTCTCGTGAAATACCGCGGCCTGCGCCTCGTGCAGACCGCCGAAGGCTTCAACATCGTCCTCAACAAGACCGGTTCGCTCCAGATCATCGACGAGAACGACCGCGAGCTTGAGTCCTACCCGATCGTGGTCGGCACCTTCCTCTCCGTCACCGACGGCGAGAAAGTGGCCAAGGGCCAGACGATCGCCCAGTGGGATCCTTACAACATCCCGGTCCTCTCCGAGAAGGCCGGCACGCTCCACTTCAAGGACATGATCCCCGGGGTGACCGTGAAGCGCGAACTCGACGAATCCACCGGCCGCATCGCGACCGTGGTCATCGAGCACAAGGAAGACCTCAATCCCCAGATCGAAGTCCGCGACGACCACAACAAGCCGGTCGCCGCTTACTCCATCCCGACCGGTGCCCAGGTAGCCGTCGCCGAGGGCGACATCATCCAGCCCGGCGCCTTGCTCGCCAAGACCCCCCGTCAGGCCTCCGTCACCAAGGACATCACCGGTGGTCTCCCCCGCGTGGCCGAGCTCTTCGAAGCCCGCCGCCCGAAGGAAGCCGCCGAGATGGCCCGCATCGAGGGCGTCGTTTCGTTCGAGGGTTCCATCCGCGGCAAGCGCAAGCTCGTCGTCCGCCAGGAAGAGTCCGGCGCCGAGGAGGAACACCTGATCCCGCACGGCAAGCACATCATCGTGCAGGCCGGCGACGTCGTCCACAAGGGCCAGCACCTCACCGAAGGCTCCGCCGATCCGCACGAGATCCTCGAGATCCTCGGGCCGACCGCGCTGTATGAGTTCCTCATCGGCCAGGTGCAGGAAGTCTACCGTCTCCAGGGCGTGTCGATCAACGACAAGCACATCGAGGTCATCGTCCGTCAGATGCTCCGCAAGGTCCGCATCTCCGATCCGGGTGACACCGAGTGGTTCTGGGGCGAGCAGATCGACCGCGTGGCGTTCCTGCGCGAGAACAAGCGCATCGACGCCGCCGGCGGCAAACCCGCCGAGGCCGAGCCGATCCTGCTGGGCATCACCAAGGCCTCCCTCGAGACCGAGAGCTTCATCTCGGCCGCCTCCTTCCAGGAGACGACGCGCGTCCTCACCGACGCCTCGACGCTGGGCAAGGTCGATACGCTGAAGGGCTTCAAGGAAAACGTCATCATGGGTCACTTGATCCCGGCGGGCACGGGCCTCCCGGCTTACAAGAAACTCCGGGTGACGCTGCCGCTCGGTGGCGACATCCCGATGGACGAGGCCCCGAAGGCCACGGCCGAAGCCAGCTAAGAGCTGGTCAATTCAACTTCAAAGCCGCGGAGCAATCCGCGGCTTTTTTCTTGCGCCTGTTCAGGCGCCGCCAACCGGGGGTGTCGTTCCAGCCT
>JAHFTH010000050.1 GCA_023269445.1 Lacunisphaera sp. | reverse complement strand
CGAAGAACAAACCCGCCGCGAGGAGCACGAGGCGGGGACTCGACCGGGCGGTCTCGATCAGGTCGCGCACCAGGCCGGTGCGGCTGCGGGGGAGGAGAAAGGTCAGCAGCGCCGGGGCGAGGCAGGCATAAGCCCAGGCGCCGGACAAGGGGTGGAAAAAATTAACCGCGGCGACGCCGGCCAGCAGGACGGCGAGACCGCAAGGCAGGGCGAAGGCGAGGCGCTCCAGCGGGTTGCTTTGCGCGAGCAGGGCGGCCAGCCAGTAACCGCTGCACAGGAGGCTCAGCGGCAGCGCGATCAAAATCAACAGGCCTTCAAGCTGGTTCATCAGGGTGGACTTACCAGCAGGCAATGGTCTCAAGGCGGCGGCGGTAGCGGGCGCCGATCACCGTGGGAGAAAGATTGGCTTCGGTGCTGAGACGCGCGGCCGCGCCGATTTTGCGGGTGAGGGCGGCATCGCCCTGCAATTGCTGCATCCACCAGGCGGCGTGATCGATGTCGGGCGCGGCCCAGGTCTGCCCCTTGGCGTAGGGCCCGTGCGTGCGGTCGAGAGTGACGAGTTCGGCCCGGACCGGGCAGGCATTGTTGGTGTTGATGAAATCCGTGGTGCCGGACCAATCGGTCGCGATGACGGGTTTGCCGAGGAACATGCACTCGGCCAGGGCGAGGCCGAAACCCTCGGAGCGGTGCAACGAGACGAAACAATCACAGGCGGATTCCAGTTCGTAGATCTCGGTGCGGGTGAGGGTCTGGGTGATCAGCGAGGTGCCGGGCAGGGCGGCGGCCGCCTCGCGCAGGCGCTCGAAGTCGGCCGGATTGCGCGGGACATTGTGAACTTTGATCACGAGCGCGGCTCCCTTGCCGGCGAGGCCGGAGCGGCGGAAAGCCTCGAGCACGGCGGCGGGATTCTTGCGCTCCGAGTAGGAATTCAGGTCGTAGAGAAAGAGGAACAGGAATTTGTCGGCGGGCAGGCCGTATTTTCGACGGAAGTCACCGACGGGACGGGCGAACGAAATCGCATGTGGCATCGTGAGCACCGGCAGGGGCAGTTTTTGCGCGATGGCCTCGGTGGTGAAGCGCGAAGGCGTCCAGATCTCGTCGAAGGTGTTCGAGTGATGCACCCACGCGTCCGGAAATTCCGTCAGCTCCCACGCCCAGTAGCCGATGTTGTAGCGGCCGCGGCGGAAGGCGGCCCCGTGATGATGGTCGATGTCGCGCGAGACTGGAGGGTCGAGATGAAAGACGCTTACCGGGTGGGGATTGTCGGCTTGGAGCCGGGGAACAAAGCTTTCATCTGTCTGCGGGTTGATGCAGTGGAGCTTGAGATCGATGAGGGCGGTCCCGAGTCCGGCGGCCTCGGCCGCGCGGGCCATGCAGCGGACGGATTCGCCGACGCCGAGATCGGCGCGGAAAAACCCGGCGATGTTCAGGCCGAGCTTGAGAAAACGCCGGGCGAAACCCGAATTCCACGGGGCGGAACGGTTGCTGAAATCAAAGAGGATCTCGGTGTCGGCCTCGATGCGCTGGATGCGGAGCCGGTGATTGCGCGCCTGCGCGCGCCAAGGTTGCAGAAACCCTAGGCCGGTGACGCGGCCCAGCCAGGCCAGCAGATTGCTCCCGCCCACACCGGTAAGTTGGAGGGCGAGCGTGTGGCCGGCGGCGGATTGGCCCGGCGGCAGCGCGAGCTCGAGTCGGAACGGGCCCGGTGGGTGGGCGGCAAGTTGCGCGAGAGCCCGGCCGTCCAGTTCGGCCCGCAGGCCGAGAAGGCCCGCAGAAGTCGGGTCAGATGAGTTGGGCGCCAGCACTTCGCCGACGATGGCGACCCGGCTGACCCCGGCGAGCGAGGGCAGGGTGAGCACGGCCCGCTCGCGCATCCAGAATGAGTCGGTCACGACTTCGTCGTGAAAGAGACCGGTGAACTTGGAGCGGAGGCGGAAGGACATGCCAATCACACCATTTAGGGAACAGACACGGATAGATTTTCAACCATGAATCCCAACTGGCGGGAATCGGCCCCGCCGGGTTTGAAAGTGGCGCCTTGGAGCCGCCATTCGAGGGTGGTCAGACCTTGGGCCAGCGAGATCTCAATCTCCTGTCTTTCCGGGCCAGGCCGCAGGGTTTTCAGCTCCCGACCGTCCTGGAGCAACACCACGGTCGACGCCGGCAGGCTGTTCAACCGGAAGCGTAACTTCGCCGGCGTGGCCGCCCCCTCCCACCAGATGCCGAGCTCGCTCGCGCGGAGGGCCCAGTGCCACTGGTTGGCCTCGGCCTTTTCCAGCGGATACCAACCTCGCTGCGACAGCAACAGGGGTTCGCCGGCGCGGTCCGGTCCGTCATACCAGTGCTCCTTCAGCCGTGGATCATTATAGTCGGGGATCTGCGGCCGGTCGGCGGCCTTCAACCGGAAGATGCGCACGGGCAACGATGCGTCGGGGGCGATAAGCTCGGTCAGACCCAGAGTCTGCAAGGAACTGATGAGCGCTTGTCCGCGGTCGGCATTGCCACGCTGGTCGAGCCAGAGCGCCGAGAATCCCGCCTGCTCCAAGGCGGCGACCATCTCCGCCGCCGACATCTGGCGACCGACATAGCGGCCCCATTGCAAGGCCGGGCTCTGGCGGAGATGGCCGTAGGAGAAGCGCAGGGTGGAGGAAGTAAGGTAGGGCAGCGTATGCTCGTAGTCGGGCATGCCCATGGTCGTTCCGGCCTCGGGAAACGGAACCACGGGCAGCTGGAACACGGCGGCTCCGGCCGGCAGCGTCTGCTCCAGCAGCGTGGTAACAGCTTCGTAGCTTTGCCAGCGGGCCTGGTTGCGGGCGGCCACCGCGCGGTCGCCGAGGTGGGGTGTTCCTTCCCAGCACGCGGTGACGGCGACAGCCGCGGCCAGCAGGACCGAGTGAGACCGGGCTAGCCGGTGGCTGTGCCGGGTGATCCAGGTGCCGACAAAAAACAAAACCCAGACGTGGGCGAAAACCCCGATGCGCGTGCTGGCGCGGAACAACTCGAAGCCGACGGCGCCGAGCCAGGAGTTGATGCCGAGGGCGACGCCGAAGGCCGTGATCCAGGTCAGGCCGAAAATGGGATCAAGCCGCCGCCAGTGGCGACGCACCGAGTGGCGGACGCCGCGGACGAGCAGGCCGGCCAACCCCAGGACGCCGAGCAACCCGAGATAATTGTAGAAAAATTCCCCCGCCCCGTGGCGCCGCGCGTAATAGGCCCGACCCAGTTCCGCGACGACCGGCACCCGGTGGTCCGTCGGTGGGATGAACCATTCGATCGGCCGCAGGGCATAGACCTGGAAGTCTCCGGGATTGCGGGGCAGCGCCCCGGTGGTGGCGCCGCGCAGGTGCTGGACGACGTAGCCGGCGTTGCTCGCCAGAAAACTCCCGACCAGGCAGCCGAGGAAAATGAGCAGGGGGATCTTGCGCGACCAAGGGTTGCGCCGCAGGAGGGCCAGCAGCAGCGCACCGCCAGCGACGACGCCTGCGAAGTAGGCGAGGTAGGGATTGGCGATGCCGAGCCAGAGGCCGAGGAGCGCCGCCAAGATGAACCAGCCGCGCCGTTCCCTCAGGGGGGCGCCGTTCCGACTGGCCCAAGCGCACAAGAGGATAAGAGGAGGCAGGACGAAGGTCTGGCTCAGGCTGAGCGTGATGCCCCATCGGACGTTGTAGTTGCAGAATGCGAACACGAGGCCGAGGGCCGCGGCCCATTCCCAGCGGCAGCGCAGCCAGCGGGCACAGAGATAGAAAGAGGCGGCGTTCAACCCGGCGAACAAGGCACCGATCAGGTTGATCGCCGCAATAAGGCCGGTGACGCGCGCGAGCTGGCCCGTCAGCACAAACACGAGCCGGTCGGGCACGGGATAGGCCGCCCAGTCGGCGCCGGTCGGAGCGCCCAGCCGGGCGCCCGGGCTGAAGTGGTGGAGGGCTTCGCTGGGTTGCTCCGCAGCGATTTTGACCCGGGTGTAAACCTCCAGCGGATCGCCCTCCAGCCAGTGCGGGCGGCTCCAGTCGTCCCAAGTCAGGCGGTGAAAAAGCAGGCCGGTGACGAGCCCGCCAAGGAGGACGACAAGCACGGCTTGAAACCATCGGGGCAGCCGGGCTGGAGTGGGGGCGGACATGCAGCGATGTCTAGATGCGGGATTTGCCCGCCCGCGCCAATCCCAATACTTGCGCACTTCATTGCTGACGACCGGGCCGAAATCAGCACAAGCTCGCCAGTCACCCCTCGCATGTCCCTGGCCCTGAGTTTCGTCATACCGCTTTATTATAGCGCAGACACGATCGTATCCCTCGTGAAACAAATCGAGGCGCTGACGGTCGAGGGCGGTCATGAGCTCGTGCTGGTCAATGACGGCAGTCGTGACGGCACGGCGGGAGTCTGCCGCGAACTGCTGCGCGAGGCGCGCATCCCGATCATCTTCGTCAACCACGCGCGCAACTACGGCGAGCACAACGCGGTGCTCAGCGGCTACCGGCACGCGCGCGGCGCCTACATTGTGAATCTCGACGACGACGGACAGAATCCACCGACCGAGGCGGTGCGCCTCTGGCAGCACGCCAAGCAAGAGAGACTGGACGTGGTTTACGGCCACTATACGGACAAGAAGCATTCGCTCTGGCGCAACCTCGGCAGCTGGTTCACCAACCGGATGACCGACTGGGTGCTGGACAAGCCGAAGGGATTTTATCTTTCCAGCTTCCGTTGCGTCAGCGCGTTCGTGGCCCGCGAAGTCGCGCAGCACGAGGGACCGTATCCGTATATTGACGGGTTGATTTTGCAGGTGACGCAGGAAGTCGGAGCGATCGAGGTGCGGCATGACGAGCGCGCCGCCGGGCAGAGCGGCTACAATCTGCGCCGCTTGGTGCGGTTGTGGGCGAGCACGTTTGTGAATTTCTCCGTCATGCCCCTGCGCCTGGCCACGCTACTGGGCCTCATCATGGCGTTGGGCGGCCTGGCCGGCCTGGCCGTGGTGTTCTATCTGCGCCTGACCGATCAGGGCCCCGACTACGGTTGGGGCACGCTGATGGGTGCATTGCTGGTTTTCTCGGGCACGCAGCTGGTGATGCTCGGACTGATTGGCGAATACCTCGGCCGCATGTTCCTAACCGTGAACCGCCGGCCGCAATCGACCGTGCGTTCGGTGGAGCGGAGCGGGGCGGCCTGAGTCAGGCCGGGAGTTTGTTCCAGCGTTCGAGCTCGGCCTCGATGGCGGAATGAACGCCGAGCAAAATCCGGGCCGTGGGACGCGGTAGCAACCGGCGACGATAAAGGAAGCAATCGCGCGCCAGAGCTTGGTCGGGATAATCGCGCGGTTCCTCCCAGTGCAAAGCCAGGTGATGGCGGCACCAGTCGCGGGCGGCGTGGCGGGCAATCGCGTGCCGCCAGCGTTGCACCAGCCGGGCGGTGTTCTGTTCGTCGCGGAGTTTGCGGCCGGCCGAGGCGCTGATGTGGTGGCGCACCACGCTGCGGCGCGCCACATAGTTGACCAGGCCCAGCTGGGCGGCGCGGAAGCACAGATCAACGTCCTCACAGCCGTTGACAAAGCCTTCGTCAAAGCCGCCGAGTTGCTGCCAGGTAGCGCGGCGGAGGCCGAGGCACGCGCCGGTCAGGGCCGTCACGGGGCGGCAAGCCAGCAGGCCCGGCCCGCGGGTGGTGTCATGCTCGGGCTTGCCCTTGCAGTTGAAAATGATCCGCGTGTGGTCTACCGCCCCGGTGGCGAAATTCACCTGCACATTGCCCACGAGCCCGGCGTGCGGGCAGCGGGGGAAGACTGCCAGCATCGGCTCCAGCCAGCGGGGCAGCAGCACGAGGTCGTTGTTGAGGAAGAAAAGGAATTCACCCGTGGCCGCCGCGGCACCGCGGTTGCAGGTGCCGGCGAAACCTAGATTTTTTTCGTTCAGGAGCACGCGGCACGGGGCCGCGAGGCTCTTCAACCACTCGCGAGTGCCGTCGGTGCTGCCATCGTCCACCAAAATGATCTCATGGGGCAGGCCCGGCGGCAGGGTCGCGCGCAGGCTGGTCAGCATGGCCTGCGTGAGACGCAGGCAGTTGTAGAGCGGGATGATGAACGAGACCTGCATCTCAGGAGGATTCGGCGTCAAGAATGCGCAACGACAGGAAGATCGCCGCCAGCTTGCGGGCGTCGTGGTCGGTCACCAGTGCCTGGCTGTAATGGAAGACCAGATGATTGTCGCCCGTCCGCAACTGCAGGGGAGCAGTCAGTTGTTCTTTCTGATTGGTGCGGGTGAAGGCATACCGGAGAACCGGGCTGCCGTTCAATTCGATCACGACGGTTTGTCCTTCGGAATAAGTGAGCGCGTCGGCGACCAGCCGGGCTTGGCGCGGAGTATCCGACTTGATCAGCAAACGGGTGGCCGGGGCATAGCCCCAGTGGAAGAGCGGCAAAAACGCCGCTGGCACCGGGCCTTCCGGCTGGCCCCAGCCTTCCTGCGCCACGAACCCGGAAAAAGCCGGGCCGGACGTTTTTGCCGGCGGCAAAATATCCGCCAGATTGATCACATGGATGGTTGCGGCCGGAGCGGGTGTCGCCGCGGCGGTGGAAGCAGCGGCATCCAGCAGGCGGCCATGACTGGTCGCGAGCTTCTCAAGATAGGGCAGCAGGGCGCGGGCGACCCGGTTCCAGCCTGTCAGCCCTAGGCCCTGCGACGGCTGATCCTGCACCGATGCATGGTAGCGGAGCGCGGCTCCTTGATACGCGATTGGCTGCAGCCGGAGACTGGCCACCGGCGGGCAGACCGTGGCGAAAAATAGGTCGGGATTCTCGGCGAGGAGTTGGAAGCCCAGACGATAGTGAACATCCAGTCCAGCGTGCGCCTGGCCGCGGCTGAGCTTTTGCAGCTCAGCGAGCACCACCCGCAGCACCTGATGCTGGGGTGAGCGCAGGGCCAGATGGGCGAGATGATATCCGTCCGGGAGCGACTGATCAGGCAGCACGTCGGTTCCGCGCTGGAGCGCATGGCTGCCCTTGCCGGCCGAGACATTTCCGTCCAAGGCGAGCGAACGCGGCACCATGATCTTCTTCGTGCGAGGCGGAGTGGATTCGCAGTGACGCAGACGGAGCACGGGGTTGCCGATGCTGGCATCATCCTCGGTCGTCGGAAAATAGTTCAGGAGCGGCAAGCTGGCGGGGCGATCCGGAGCAAGACCGGTCAGAATTTTCCCCAGAGCGGCCCGGCTTGGTCCGGTCAGTATCTCGTCAGCATCAAGGGGTAGAATCCAATCCGCGGCGAACGATTGCGCCGCGCGGCGCGTCAGGAAATTGCTGCGAGCCTGCTGCAGGTTGCCGAGGTCGTCGTCGGTGTAGAGGGTGATGGGCAGGCCCTCGCGCTGGAGGGCGGCGAGAATCTCGCGGGTGCCGTCGGTGCTATCGTGATCAAAGACGAGATGATGATCCACCCAAGCCAGGGTGTGCCGGACGAAGGGCTCGATGATATCGGCCTCGTTCTTGACGATGGAGACTGCCACCAGACGCATGGGGACAGTGTGCGGGTCGGCGGACGAAAGCAGAGGAAAAACTTTGGCAGGATGAGCCAACCCGGTTCGCCCGATCACCGGGCTGGGCTTGCGCTAGGCGGAGAACGAATCAGAAACGACGGCACATAGCTTGGGCAGTCGCATCTCTACCTTAGTTCGACACGGGCGCATCGCCGATGAAAGAGGCGGCGGGCACTCCTGGGGTTGACCGGGGACAAGTGGTCCGTGGAGGGCAAGCCACTGGGGTGTTCAGTTTGATGTAGGTGAAAATTTCTTCGATCTGTGAAGGTTCCATAGCCGAGACGCTGCCCAGTGACGATTAACTAAAATAAGCCGCGAAGTTGGCACATGGCACTTCGCTCGCTATGGTTGGCGCGTGGGTTCATATTTCCTTTTGGCTACTCACCCCTTTGGCTACTCCGGCAAGATCAATATCCGCAGCCTGACCCCTTTGGCTACTTGACCCCTTTGGCTACTTCCCCTTTGGCTACTTTCCTTTGGCTACTTTCCTTTGGCTACTTTCCCTTTGGCTACTTCCTTTGGCTACTTTTCTTGGGGACGGGACGTGGGGGCGGTTCGGCTTTGACCCCCTTTGCTGCCAGCCATTCTATTACTTTGGCCCGCCACTGATGCAGTTCATGCTTGGGATCAATGTAACTGTGCTGAATGCTATAAACAATTGTCTTATCCCAGTTATCACCGATCGAGTAGTTGGCGCCAGCTTCGAGGAGCATGTATACGATATCGTAACGATTAAGACCTGCTGCACGTAGTATTGGGGTGCTGCCCGTTCCGTCTCGATAGTTAAGATCGGCTCCCGCTTCAATCAATAGGCGGACGTTCTCGTTCTGATAAGCCATGATGCTTTGGAAGAGTGGTGCATCGGTCTTTGATGCAACTAGGCTGGGATTCCCGCCGTGCTTGAGTGCGAGCTTCAGCCACTCGGCATCATCGGCAATGGCAGCAAACGACATCACAGAGTCCCCCGAGATAATCGTCAAATTAGGATTAGCGCCGTGTTCTAGTAGGTGCCTAAAACCCGTTTTGTTTTTCTTTAGCATGGCCCACAAGAGCGGCGACATGCCGTCCTTCCCACGAGCGTTGATATCAGCACCGACTTGGAGCAGCTCGTCAATTTTCCTCGTGTTTCCCTTAGCCGCAGCCTCAATCAAGTTCAATTGCGGTTGGGTGGTGTAAAATTCCCCAGCTTTGAGTTTCTGTATAGTCTCAGTGGCCACACCGCAGGATGTGAGCAGAAACAAACCTGCTACAAAGAAAATATGGCGAGTAAACGTGATCATGGGATTAATTGTGATCCTGACCGATACTTTTTGTTACCTGATTCATCAGGTGTAAATGCACCGGATCGGTGAAGATCGTTGGAGCGAGAGGCCGGCGAGTTCCGGCTGCGCTCGGGAATATGAAGGGCGTCAGGTCTTGGCCTAGGCTCACGATATCCCCTTGAACGTAGTAGGCTTGGATTAGATTCTCGGCGTTACTTAGATCAGCTCCATGTCGTGCCACCGTATTGCGGCTCAGTCCGGCGGCATTAAAAGTAATCGCAGGCAGATTGGTCACGATGGCTGCGGCACTGGCTTCGCCACCACCAAGTGAATGTCCGGTGTAGGACAGGTTACCGTTCGTTGCTCTTGATACAACGCCTGCTAACGTTATCGCCTGCTCGTATTGCGGTGTTCGGAAGCCGAAGGCTTGGGCGGCATCCGCGAACCAATCTTTAAAGGAACTGGGCTCTGTGCCGCGATAGGCGAGGGTGTAAGCCCCAGTGCCGCTGTGCTGATACAATCCTGAGGCAAAACCGGTCCTCGCGTCATTAAACACAGCATTTTGCAAACCCAAGCTGGTGAGCCCATCACCTGTGACCGTGTGAATAAACGAAGGCAACGCGCCGCCTTTTCCGTAGACATGATTTGCGATCATGGCATTCACGGCAACGTTCAGGTAGCCCATCAAAGTTTGCTGAGCGGCATCACTAAACGAAGAGAATGACTTTGTTGAAACATTACCGTCCGCGTCTGTGAAATCTACAAACTCAGGCTTACCGGTGCCATATTGAGTCAAGATGGCCGACGGATTGTTGATGAGACCTTGCGCCTCCCTTGCGGCTTGGTCGCGTTGCGCTGCCATGTATGCTTTGTGTTCTCGTATGCCTGACGCCGAGAAATCGTCACCTGCTATGCTCGGGCTGCCGATACCCATCACGGTAACATCACCAGCATTCCAAGCACGGCCTTTACTCACCCAGACGATCTCATCTCCATCAACACCAATGGTGGTATTGTCCACCCTCCCCAGATAATCCCATTTGTTGACGCCATTGTTGCCGACGAAGGCGTAGAGATTGAGTCCGCCTTGCTCGCCAATCGGATCGCGATTGGTGAACCGCCCCAGCGTCGGGGAATACATCCGCATGCCATAATTCACTTCGCCCGTTTCCACGTCGGTATACTTCGTCGAGAAGCGGAAGGGATTGCTCGCAGCGTAAGTGCCCGACTCGCGCAGAGTGTTGCCGAAGGCGTCGAACTCATACGCGGCGGCGAGGGAACCGTCGCTGGCCTTGATCAAGCCATGAACGTTGCCGTTGCCGTCGAACACGGGGAGATAGGCGTTGCCGGCTTCCTGCACGAGGAGCAGGCCACCCACGCCACCGGCACCCTGCCGCGAGCCGGAGAGGTCCAAGCCCCACGCGTTGGTGCGGAGCTTGGTGATCGTCGCGCCGCTTACGTCTAATTCCTCGATCATGTTCCAGCCGTCATACACGAAGCGCCGCTCGGAATCCAGCACCCATCCGCTGGCGTAGTGATAAACTTTCTTGCCCACGCGGCGGCCGAATACATCGGGGCGGAACTCCACTTTCTGGCGCGTGACTCCAGCTCCATACGCGGCGGCGGTCGTCTCCATCGCGATCAACCGGCTCTCGGCATCGTAAGTGCGCGTCCACCGCCCATCGGTGAGCAAGTTGCCATCATCGTCGTAGGTCATCGCCTCGGGCGTGCCTTGCACGAACGCCGGCAGATTGGTGGTCGTGGTCCCGTCACTCACGGCGAGTGTGGAGAAGATGGTGTTGGGACTGTTCGCCATCGACTGGCCTTTGAAGAAGTAGTCGCCATGACGTGTGACGCCTGTGGACGAACCGTTCACGGTCACGGTGGCCGCTGAGGCTGCGCCACCGGCAACGTCGAAGATTCCTGGCACGGTGCGCGACGTGTATTGATTCAAGGCATTCGTGGTGTAGGCCGCAGTGTTGCCATTGTGCGTGGTGCCGGGACTGGAGGTGCGGTTGCCGATATTATCCCACGTATAAGCGTCATCGCGGCCCGTCAGCACCGTGGCGCTGCCGCCGAGCTTCGTCTGCTCGGAAGTCAGTTCGCTGCGGTCGTTATAGGTCCACGTCGTGTCGAGACCTTGCGTGGTGTTGCCGTAGCGCGCGAACACCTCGCCCGTCTTGGCGACCGACGTGAATCGGCCGAGATTGTCGTGCGCGTAATCAAATTTCGCCTTCGAGTTCGTGCTGATTTTCGTCTCGACGACATCGAGGAGATTGCGATTCGAGAGATAAGCCCGCGTCTGTGTCCAGTTCGCGCTGCTTTGCGTGATGCTCGCGATCAGGTTGGAGTTGGCCGTGTAGGCATAAGTGAAGGCCGTGCTGTCGGCGGTGAGAGCGTTGAAGCGTCCAGTGGTGTCGTAGCCATAGACCAAAGTCTGCTCGGTCGTCGCACCGACCTTGAGCGTGTAGCCATCGGTGCGGCCCTTGGTGCCGTCAGCGGTGGCATGAAGCTGGTAGTCGATCCGCCGGTTGCCGAAGAACGTCGCATCGGGAATCTCCGCGAGCAGCTTGCCGCAGAGGCAGGGATCGAGCGTGGTGACGAGTCCGCCTGAGCTGGTCTGTGTCGCCACGGTCAACTGGCCCAGTCGGTTGAACTGCAAATCCACGGCCGGCGTGCTGTCGGAGTAAGTCACGCCGGTGAGCTCGGCGGTCGTGCTGCTGTAGGCGTAGGTCGTGACAGTGCCCCTCGCCCAGGTGCGCGTGGCGATCTGACCGGGCTGGGTGTAGGTGTAGCTGACGGACTTGCTGGCGGCGTCGGTTTTGGACGAGAGGAGCCCGGTGGCTTCTTGGAAGTTCCACGTCGTCGTATCCGCCGTGCCAGGGCTGGCGGGCCAGGTGGTGCCGTTCCAGCCGGTGCCGGCGCGGTAGGTCTTCATCGTGGTCTGGCGGCCCCAAGCATCGTAGCCGTATTCGACGGGGTAGTCGGTGTCGCCCCACACGCGGAACTTCTCATTTCTCGCAGTGTAGTCGTAGCGGCACACCTTGCTCAGCGCGTTGGTGGAGGTCGCGACGCGTCCGGCAGAGTCGTAGGTATAACTCGCCTGCACGATGCTGGCGGGATCGGTGACGGAGAGCACCTGACTCGTGCCGGAGACGTAGGCCGTGGTCGTCGTGCCCGTGCGCGGATCGACGGAGGTCACCGGCCGCCCGAGCGCGTCGTAGCCGGCGGTCATCGTCAATCCGGTCGTGTCTTTCGACGACACCCCGAGGCCGTTGTAGGCGACTGACACGGCGTCGGTCGTGGAGTCGGGGGCGTCGGTCGTGGTGGTGACGAGTTTGCCGGCGCGGTTCACGTCGGTGAACTGCACCGTGACGTTGCCGAAGATGTCGGTGCTCTTGGTGTGGGCGAGGCGATTGGCGGGGAGATCGACGCGCTGCTCGCTCTTGCTGACTTGCGTGGCGGTGCCGTTGCCCGTGGTGGCGTAGGTGCTGGTGGTCTTGGTCAGCCACCAGCCGGAGGAGTTGACGAAGCTCCACGCTTGGTCGGTGACGCGGTCGCTGCCAACCAAGTCGAGCGTGCCGTTGGCGTTGAGGTCGAGGCCCTCGCGCACGAGTCCGCCGAGGGTGTCGTAAACATAGAGCGTGTCGGCGAGGCCGGGCTGGGAGCGCTTGGTCAGTTGACCAAGCGAGTTGTAGGTGAAAGTGGAAGTGAAAGTGCCCGACCAGGCCGGACGGGTTTCGGTGATGGCGCGGCCGAGCCAGTCAGCGGTGGTCTGGACGAGGTTGGTCGAGGTGGACGTGCCGTTGTTGACCTGGCGGGTGACCTGGCCGGTGGTGCCGTTGACCGAATAGCCGAAGTATTGGGCGACGACGGCGGTGCCGGTGATCTGCTTGGCCTGACCGTCGAGGTAAACTTCGCTGATCTTGGTCGCGCCGCCCGGGAGCGTGGCGGTGGTGATTTTGCCGCCGGAAGTGTAGGCGAGGCCCGTGGTGTAGCCGCCGGGGGCGACACTGCTGGTCATGCGCCCGGCCAGATCATAAACAGCCGTGGCGGTCTGCGAGAGAGCGCCGCCCGAGGTGACGGTCTGCGTGACGCGGTTGGCCCCGTCGTAAGTGGTGGTCGAGGTGATGTCGCCCTGCGCGGCGTAGGAGCCCGAGGCAGCGGCACCTTTCTTGATCGTGGAGACGACGCGCCCGAGCAGATCGTAGGTGAACTGCGTCTCGGTGCCGTCCACGCCGACGGTGCTCACGAGCCGGCCGTTGGTGATGGTGTTGGTGACGGTCGCGCCGTTGCTGGCCACGCGCGAGGTGAGCCGGCCGGCGGAGTCGTAGGTGAAATCCTCGCTCGCCAGCAGCGAAAAGCTGCTGCCGCCGGTATGGACATGCGTCTCGGTGCGGACGACGAGCCCGGCGGGATTGCGGATGGTCACGTCCATGGTCGATTTGTTGGCGATGAGGTAGACGAGGGTGAAGGGGATGCCGTCATAGCCGTTGAAACCGATCGCCCCGGTGGCACTGGTCGAGCCGTGCCAGACGATGCTGCGGAAATAATAATCGCTGACGCTGCCCCCGCCGAAGGTGAAGACCTTGGTGCCAGGATTGTAGGACCCCTGATAGTGGGCGTAGGAATCCTGCGAGGAATCGGGCCGCTTCACCGACCAGACGAGGCCGTTGTAGTCGGGGTTGTTGCCATAGCGCACATCCATGACCTCGGAAACGCTGCGCTGGTAGGCCGAGGCGCTGGCGTAGGCGTCGGCCTGATAGCTGGTGTAGTATTGGCCGAGGGTGCTCTGGTTGAGGGTCGGGGTGTTATACGTGAGGCCGGCCAGCACGTTGTTGTTGTATTCCTGCCGGTTCAGGAGAATGCGGCGACGGCCAGTCCAATCCAAGGTATAGTCGTGCGCGAAGACCCGGGTAATGGTGGTGTTCAGCGTCGGCGTGGATGGAGAGCTGAGCCAAGGATGGTATTCATAGAACAGCTGGCCGCGATAATCCCAGGTGTCGTAATAGCTGTAGCCGACCCAATTGCCCGTGCCTTCCTCGATGGTTTTCAAGCGACGATAATTGCCGGGTTGGGTGGAGTCGGTGTAATAAGTGTAGTGGGTGATCACGGGGGAGCCAGACCCGGCGATCACGCGGCGCAATTCCTCGCCCCAGCCGCCGTAGTTCTCATAGCGATATTGGATGCTGGTGGCCACGGTGCCGGCGGCATTCTTTACTTCCACCAAGTCGTGGCGCACGCCAGCCGTCGGCACATCACTGGTATGGGTAGTCGTGCGGAGCCAGGTCGAGCCGTCGCCCTCCTGCAGAGTCCACACGTAAGCGCCCGAGGCCACGCTGCCGCTGGTCAGGGTGAGAAAGGAAACGCGCACCACCGAGCCCTCGGTCTCGGTAAGCTTGAGCTGGGTGGCGGCGGGCTGCTCGACCTTGATCGTCCGCCACGGGGAACCGCTCAGGGTGTAGAGCGTGCCATTCCATGTGCCTTGGGCCGGATCGTAGAACTTGAGCGTGTAACCGGCGTTGGGATCACCGGTGAGATCGACAATATCCACCAGCACTTGGGGAGTCTTCACTTGGCGCAGGGTCTGGCCGGAAGCACCGTCATAGACGCTCGTGATTTGAACGTAGTTAGAGGGAGCCGCGTAGAACAGCCGCTGCCGGTTGGCCGGATTGTTCGTCAGGTCGTATTCCTTGAAGGAGATCAGGCCCGCGCCGCGCCCGGTGCGCAGCCCGCCGAGCCCCACGTCCCACGTCACGGATTTGCCAAGCTGGATTCCACTGAAAACTCCGGCACCGGCCTGGCCGCCGCGTCCCACCGGGCTGAGCTCGACCGTGTAGTCGTAGCTATACCAGCCGCCGCCGGTGTATTGGTAGACCAAGTCGCGGGGCAGGTCATTGACCAGCAGTTCGTAACCGTCGGGCGCGATGTAGCTCAGCCAGAATTCTCCCGGGCCGCTGGCCTGGAAGTTGACGGCGTATTTTTTGCCCGGACGAAGCAACGCCAACCCCATCGCGGACTCGGTGATGGTGCCGGAAGTGGTCTGGCCGAGTGCGGCGGTGCCCTCGCCGTAGACCGTCATGATGCCGTTGCCCACGCCGGAAATCCGGAAGGAGAAACTCACACCCTCGGTGTAGGGCACAGCGGTGACCGCCAACAAGCGGGTGGACACGAGGAGCGCGCCCAAGAAAAGAAAACGAGGAAGAGAGGAAGTTTTCATAGGGGTCTTCCGGTCAGGGTTTCCGGGTTTGGGCCATGGCCGCGCGCACAGTATCAGCCCGGCCATGCCGGACCGAGGGCGGGGTAAAGACCTCCAGCGTGCTGGCAACAGGAGCAGCAGAAGTGACGATCGCAGTTGCGGCAAAGCCTGCATCGGTGCCGGCGGCGAGGGTGTCGGCAGGCGAGTGCCCGGGAGCGATATCTTGCCGCAGAATTTCGCGGGTGGCACCCAGAGTGGCGTCATCCGGTCTGGTGTTGGAGTGCGAGCTGGTCGCAGGCGGTCCATCGGCGACGGGCACCACTACGACGAAATTCTCGAAGACCCACGGTTCTGTGCCTCCGGCTGAGGCGACCACCTCAAGCGAGGGAGTCGCGGCCGGCCCGGCCGGGAAAGGCAACGCCTGTCCCGCATGGCGCACGGTGACCGTATCGCCTTCGAGATCGAGACTGAGATCGAGCGGCGCTAGGCTCCGCCCGGCGTCATCAAGCGCAAAGGCATACGGCAGAGTGAGCGGGGCATTATCGCCGATGATGAGGACCAGCCGGCCTTCGTGCTCCAGGCGCATGAACCCGAGGGCGGTGGAGCCGAGCTCGAGCAAGGGGCAGTCGGCGGGATTCAGCCCGAAGACGGGTTGCGTGACCAGGCGGACG
>JAHFTH010000049.1 GCA_023269445.1 Lacunisphaera sp. | reverse complement strand
CTCTCTGCCTTATCGTCAATCGGTGCCCAGTCCTGCGATAAGGTCTTCTCCGTGGTTGGTCCCGGCTCGCTGAATGCGAGATGCATCAGGGCGGCTGTCGCCCCTGGTTGGGTTTGCGGATTCAACACTTGGGCGATTTCGGTGCGTCTCTCCGGGAAATTATCCCGACCGGCACAGTGACTCTCCCAAGCGCCAATCAAATCCTGTGGAGACCGGCAGAGCGGTCCGGCCAGCCACTCCTCAATGGGTTCCAACTGAAAGGTGCGCGTGGCTCTGTATTGGTCGATGTCTGGAAAATAGAAAAAGACCGGTTTGCGCAGAGCGAGATAATCCACATAGACTGACGAGATATCCGTAAACAAGGCGTCGGTTTGGCCCAAGGCCTCATAAAGCGTCAGGCCTTGCTCGTGAAACCATTGGTCGGTGACCACCCAGACAAAAGGGTTTATTTTTTCAGTATGCCCGTAGTGCGATGACATGGGGTGCGCCTTGACGAGCAACCGGGTGCGAGTGCGCTCCAGTGAGACAAACAGTTCCTCCGCTTCGCTGTTGGACATCGCGAGCACGCTGGCCGTTTCGGTTCCGTCCACATGATTGTATTTCAGATCAGGCCGGGGTCTGCGGTAGGTGGGTAGAAACAAAACCAGCCGATCCACGCCCGCGCGTGCTCGCTGACAAAACCCCCGGACTGCGTCGGTGCGCGAGAAAAGCAGGTCATTGCGCGGCAAGCCCAAGGCAGGAATCCTGGCGACCGGAAGGCCGGAGGCTTCGGATTGAACGGTCGAATATTTTGCCGACGTGCTGAGCAGCCAGGTGCACAAGGGCACGGGAGAATCATTCACTCCC
Source organism: Lacunisphaera sp. (assembly GCA_023269445.1). Classification (GTDB taxonomy): domain Bacteria; phylum Verrucomicrobiota; class Verrucomicrobiia; order Opitutales; family Opitutaceae; genus Lacunisphaera. The sequence goes on along the minus strand of JAHFTH010000049.1, from coordinate 14,899 downwards.
TTCCAAATTCGTTTCAGTGGCATGCCATGCCAGAGGTTCACGACCACTTGACCCGAAGCTTTTACGGGAAAGACATACAGACCATGCGTGTAGAAGACGTATCTGGAGCGCCAATATGCCCACATGCCGACAAAGCTATCCTTGCGGTGGATAACCAGCATCTCCGCCGCGGGTCCGACTAACCGGTTGATTTTGCCCCGCGCGGAAACCACCGACCCGCTCACCAGCAACACAACCGGGCAATTCCATTCTGGCTGAACCAAAATATGTCGCAGCACAGCGACGAGTTGATCCTCAACGTCAGGATAGGCGTGCAACACAAGGCGGCGCGCCTTGGGGATAAACAGGTTTACGATAGCCACAGCTACCACCTGCGTTTGTCTAACCACCTGCTGGAGTTTTTTCCACATCTCCGATTATCGTCAAATACGGTGAAGAGCCGCGATTCGCCGTTTGATCTTGGTGGTGGATATCCCGCCGGTGCGCGACAGGTAGACAACCCGGCATAATTTTTTAAGCTCATCGAACTTCCCGCGCCAGTCATCACCAATCACAAAGGTGTCGGCCTGATATTTTTTGATGTCGCGCGCCTTTTGGCTCCAGCTGCTTTCTTTGAACACCCGATCAACAAATTTAAGATTTTCTAAGATCAGTTTCCGGTCTCGATACGGAAACACGCTCAATTTCCCCTTGGCGTGATTAAAGGGATCAGACGACAGCCCCACATAGAGTTTGTCCCCCAATGCCCGTGCCCGCCTGAGCAAATTTATATGACCCCGATGCAACACATCGAAGCTTCCATAGGTGATTATTATTTTAGGGCGCCTCACATTCATTGATCGGACGGGGTGGAAAGCGGAATAAAAGAGAAAGGGGGATTCAATCGAATCAGTCCGCATTAGTTAGGCCCTAGCCTCTCGGCGGAGTCACTGGCGCTTAGCGCTGAATTACGAACAAAAAGACGAAGACCTTTTCTCATCTGCTGGCCGGCATACGAAGTTTTGGCTAAAAATTCTAACCCTAGAAAAAGCCCCAACAAGGCTGCGCCCGCGTAGAAAAATCGAGTGCCTGTGCGTAAAGGATACTGCTGTAATTGCAGAAACCCCAGCGTGACTATCAGGACAAACGCAAGGAGGCCAATATCCCGCCAAAGTGACCCCCCGCTGAATCTACGGCAAACCCAGACGGCTAAGAAATAGCAGCAAACAGGAAATGCGACACCGACGGAAGGGTGTATCGCGACAAGTTCACAAAGCCCACTATATGGAGTGTAGAGATTTTGTCGTGGGTGATACTCCAGCCATTTAGTGGCGAAGCTATCTATGAAGCTTACCGATGGACTGACTGATAGAAGGAAATAAGTAGCGGGGATTCCCTGAATTATGCTGCCACCGGTGGCGTTTGATTCACGTTCTTCAACCAAAAGGCCAAAGCCTTGCCCAATATTCAGCATACTCCCAGTGAGTGCATCGGTGAGTTCAGTGCCTGATGTGTGCGTTTGATAAATGCTGAGTGCTGCAATCTTGAGCCCCGATTGACCAGACGTCCTCATAACGAGCGGGAGACGCAGCGACACATAGACGCAAAACAATAGAGGCAGTAAAACCAACCATCGATAGCGCGAACCCGTTCTTGCCAGAACAGCGACACTGTAGGCTGTGACGAGCACCGTAACGCCACGCGAAGCAAACGCGCAAAAGGGCAGAGAGGCCATTAGCACCGTTAAGCTTGATATCCAAAAAAGGCCCCGAAAAAATGCCAACGCGGCCCCCAGGCATCCAAAGGCCAGAATGAATGTTACCACGATTTTGCCACTAAAATCCCCCTGTGATGCATTCGAAAACTCAAAACGATCCAAGCTGGATTCCCAAAATCGTTCCCAGCCTACCAAGCTAAAATACCACGTGGTAAGTAATACAGCGCAGAACAAAGCTATATAACCGATTCGTGCTATGCGTAGCTGCCGGGATATTTTCTGAAAAAGATAGGCCGGTGTCTGATATAAATGCTTTTGAGGCGAGAAAATCAGCGTCAGTATGCAGGCCAAAATTGGAGGGAAAATAGATAGCAATATAGCCTCCGGAAAATAGTCACTATTAAGTCCATAGTAACCTCCCGTGCCGAGGAGAATTGGATTGTTCGGGTCATTTAGCGGACGGTTAAGACCCATAAGCCAACATAGCGCGGGCACTAGATAGGCAGCGGAAAAGCCCCATAACAGGAAGTAGCCTTGAGGTCCGACACGCGGCAACAGCCAGAGACGCATTCCTCTAAGCGCACCCACAAGAAGAACGGCCGTAATTACAACCATTGCCAAAGCCCACTCTGGCTTCATTCGCTTTGAGTCCTTATACTTATGTCCCAAAGCTTATTCGGCTTGTTTGGACGGACAGACTTGAGTGCGGGCAACATGATACTTGATAAAATTATCGTGGTTATGGAAAAAAATTCCTCGGCTACTTACTCCAGTAGCTTTGATTCAAAGCGCATCTGTAGGTTACTTGCGGCTACAGCCAATCATTTTCTAAAATCAACTCGGCTCGCTTGCCCTGAGAGACGCTTTCTAAGACTGATACCACTGAAAGAGAGCACTGGGCGTGAGTGTCGCGGGAGCGAACCAACAATTCCAGTTACCAAGGTAGACGCATCGTGGGGAAATCGCGCAAAATTGCACTCCGCCTTGAAATACACTCATTCCCCAACCTCCACTCCTTTGCCTTACGTAATCCACCGCCCGCGTGTTTCTGTGCAGCCGGGGAACCCCCATTCGCCGTGAAGGAGCAATGCTGAAACTTGAAAGCGGAATCTGCCCAAACTTCAGGTCTCAGGTCTCACTCTTCAGGTCTCGTCTTTGCCCTCAAGTCTCAGCCTCTCGCGCCTTGACCTGCCCTCCCCCCGCGTGTGTGAGTTCGTGCGTCATTCGGACGCACGAACCCAATATGGCCTGAAACCAGATTTTGCGGCTGCAGTTGCCATCAATATTTTTGGACTTGCTCAAGCAGTTCTGGCAGCCGGTTGCTCACAAAATCCCAGAGGGAGGCGTCGTCGATAATATCGTAGCCGTGGGCGATCAGGTTACGGAATCCGATAATCTGCCTATACTCGGGTATTTTACCCGGAAGATTATCAGGGTCCACGCGCTCTAGGCGGGCCAGCGCTTCGCCAATGATTTCAAACTGCCGCTCGACGGCCAATTGGAGCACCCGGTCCGACTGGAAAGCCGCCAAGTTCTTCCCGGCGCAAAACTGCTTCGTCTCCTCACAAGCCAGGGTGAGGTCGAGGAGCAGCTTCCTGACACTATGCGGCATAGATCAGTGATTTTGACCGGTCAATTTCCTGCTGAAACAGCCGATTCCGAAACGGCTTCAGCGTCAGCAAGTCAACTGGGTGACCATAAAGGTCCTCCAGCTTTTGTTTGAATCCCATGAACTGGCCGAACGCCCCGTCGGCCCCCGTGCGTTCGAACTGCACCAAGAAGTCCAGGTCACTTGCTGCGGTCATGCCACCGGACACAACCGAACCGAAGGCATACAGTTCCTTAACGTTGTAGGTCCGGCATGCCTCCCGCAGTTCATCGGTCTGGAGATCACTCACAGTCATGAATGGATTAGTATTTGCCCAACGTCCTGCTGCAAGGCTGAAGCCATCATAACTGCCAGACGGCCGAGGTTGAACCCGCCGCTCTCTGGCCTAAAACCCCTTGACGTCGAGAACGACCGGCGGTCGCAGGCCACCGAGGCTAAGACTAAAGGGGCCATGCTTTAACTTTTACCTCGATGGCTTGGCGTGAGCACACGTCGCAGGGAGGAGGGCTCTTGCAACGAGCTGGTCAAGTAATCCGTGTTCATCTTCGCGTCTTGGCTGCTTTGCGTGAGAAATCCTCCGCCGTGCTTCGTTGTCACGCTCAGTTTTGCCCGGTGGGCAGTGCTTCGCTCCGTCGCTTCCTCGTGAAAGGGACCGGCTCGATGGTTGGATTTTTCGATCATCTGACTTTGTCGGGCGACGGTGCCCTTGGCTGAATTTTGAAAACGGCATCATCCCCTCCACCCTTCGCTCCTCGCTCTTTACCTCCGCGCTTATGAGCACGTGCGTCATTCGGACGCACCAGCTCACGCAACCAGAGCCTCTTTAATCACTCTCCTGCTGCGTCAGGTGCTGAAACCTGAAAGCTGGCACTGTTGCCCTCACCCCACGCCGAGGCCGGCTTCCACCACGGGATACCGTCCAGTGACTGCGTCAAAAACCCAGACATCCTCGTCGATCTCCTCCCAACGTAAGGCCCTGCCTCCGACGCGCAGTTTAACCGCAGCCAATTGGCCAGGCGCTGCCGCGGCCAAGCGGGGATAATACTGCACCGGGAAAGTGTGCGTGGCCCCGTCCAGCAGACGCAGCCACACTTGGCCGTCGCGCACGGCCGCTTCCACCGCAATCATATCATCAGTGTTTCGTTCCATGGGATTCATGCCATTTTTGCAACAGGGTGACTTGGTGTATTCTCACAAGGTTGGCTAGTTCGTTGATCTCATGGGGAGCAAAACCATAATTGCGGGCCAAGGCAAGTGGCTGAAGCCAGAACTTAGCCTCCTTATCATCACGCTCCACATGAATGTGCGGTGGCTCCCCCGGCTCGCGGGTGTAAAAATGAAACCGATAGGGTCCGATGCGTAAAACCGTCGGCATGATGTGTCAGTTTGCTTCGCCCAGTCAGTTGTCAGATGTGTATGAGCCTATCACTCCCGGCATGGCGGAAGCCGTCAAACCAATAACTCTCATCACCCAGCGGGCCCCGCTTGTGGATCGTTCTGCCCGCTGGGGCACCCGACCGATCCAGCCCGCTGGGCCGGTGCCTAGCGGCACCGCCATCGTCGCGCTGCCGCGCACCGTGCCTACGCTCAGCTTTGCTCGGCCGGCATGGCTTCGCTCCGTCGCTTCCTCGTGAAAGCGACCGGCTCGATGATTGGATTTTTCGATCATCTGACTTTGTCGGGCGTCTGACGCCCTAGGCTGAAATATGAAAGCTGACGTAGCCGCGAGGCGGACGGGGTGCGGGAGCACGAAGATGGCACCACAGACTGTGGTGGCTCGAAGAGCCGATTGGAGCGGTTGCCCGCTGGGCGGTGAGAATCGCAAAGGCATTGCGCAGCAATGGACAAACGCCGACTGAAACGGATGCCCTCGGGCAGTTGAAGAAGCAAACTTGAATTCTGAAAACTGCCCCCCGCGCGGATGAGTTCGTGCGTCATTCGGACGCACCGGCTCACACAACCAGAGCATTTTTGATTTCCCGCCCTGAGGCTGGCCGGCCGCCAAACTTCCCCGGCCTTGTGCGCTCGTGTCTCTTTCCAACGCACCACGCAGCTCCGGCCCGCTCCCCACACCCCGCTTGACGGACTCCTGATCGTGCGTCATTTGGTTGCACATGAAATCCGTCTCCCTCCGCCACATGCAGCACCACTTGAGCGACGTCATGCGCCACGTGGACCAGGGCCGGGAGGTGCTCGTCACCCGCCGCCGCCGCACCATCGCCCGGCTCGTGCCCATGCAACCGGCTGCGGCCAGGGCCCGCTGGCCCGACTTCACGGCCCGCACGGCCCGCATCAAGGGCCGGCCGCTCAGTGCCACCATCCTTGCCGAACGCGACTGAGCATGGCCTTCGACCTCTATCTCGACACCTCCGCCTTGGTTAAACTCTATGTGCGGGAACCGGAGACCGCCGCCGTGGCTGCCTTCGTCCATCGCTCCACGCCACCCCTGCCCTTCTCCTCGCTGCATGAACTGGAGCTGACCCACGCCCTCGAACGCCGGCGCGAGGAAGGCGATCTGTCCACCATCGCGATCAACCAGATCACCGGGGCCCTCGACAAGGATCTGACCGGCGGGGTGCTCCTCCGTCCGGCGGCTGACTGGCCCGGCGTTTTCGCCCGCGCCATCCATCTCCTGCGCCAGCACCGCGGGCTGCGCTCGCTGGATGCCTTGCACATCGGCCTGGCCCTGGAATCCGGTGCGGTCTGGTTTGTCACCTACGACAAGCGACAGGGCAAGGCCGCCAGTGCCGAGGGTTTGAAGCTCTGGCCGAAGCTGTAGCCCGGGGCTCGGCAAAAAATCGGAATTCATCGGGTTGAAACCTAGACAGACGGGGATAGCCAACGTCGCAGGAAAGAGGGTTTTGAAACGAGCCCGGCAAGCAACCCGCGCTCAGCTTTGCTGCATTGCGTGAGAAATCCTCCGCCGTGCTTCGTTGTCACGCTCAGTTTTGCCCGGTGGGCAGTGCTTCGCCCCGTCACTTCCTCGCGAAAGGGACCGGCTCGATTGTTGGATTTTTCGATCATCTGACTTTGTCGGGCGACGCGCCCTTGGCTCGTAGCTCCCTGTCCTTAAGTTTCAGCTCTCATCTTCCGCTCAGTTTGAGAAAGGTCTTCGCCATCGGCAGCAGGGCCCGCGCCTTGTCATGCCACTGCTGCAATTTCTTCACGCGCTGGAGCAATTCCTTCTGTGCGGGGCCCGGGAATGCCGCCGCCGTTTTTTTCAGCCCGGCCAGGCGCACGCGCCCGCTGTCCAGTTGCCGTTGCAAGCGCTGCTCGATGAAACGCTGCATCAGCTGGCGCAGTTCCAAATCGGGCGTGAACAATTCGGCGCGATCGGCCTCAATTGAAACCTCTTTGAGCGCGCCCATTTCCCGCAGGATCCTCAGTCCCTGGCTCACCGAGCCTTTGCTGAAGTTAACCCGCACCGCTATGTCGGCAAAACTCACCGGCACGGGCGAGGCGAACACCACGCCGTAAATCGCCGCCACCGACTTGGGCACCCCGAGCAGGTCCGCTGCCTCAACAAAGAAGTCCACGACGGCGGACTCGAAATCGACCTGTGCCACCGCCCGGCCGGCCGCTCGCACGAGACCGGAATCGACGGGTGCAGCAGCGGCGGTAACGGACGACATGCCGAGCATCAAGGCAGACCGGCCGACTTTGTTCAATTCAAAATGAAGTCAGCGCGAGGGTGAGACAAAGCGGACGCATTTTGGATTACCTAGGAGATTAGGGTGTGTCTTCAAACCCGATCCCCTGATTAAGAATGTCGCACAAGATTAGTGCGATAGCAGGTAGGGCGCACCGGCCCGGTGCGCCGCGGCGGAGCGAGCCGCTCCGCCCTACCGTTTGAAGACACGCCCTAGTTTCACGAAAATACCCTGAGACGGTTCAACCATGTTTCCCGCCTCTATCCTCCCTAACGCCTGATGTCCGCCTTTTCTTCCCTGCTAGCTCCGCGCTGGAGCTGGAGGTTGTGCGTTGGATGTTGAACGTTCCTCACGCTTCACCCCCCTGCCCCCTTCCCTAGCCAAAATTAAAAAACTGAAAGAAACTGCGGGTGACGGGCCTTTCAGGGCCAACCTGAACACGGGCTCCACGATCAACCGGGCCAAGGCAGAAACGTCGCCAACCGCCACTCCTTTGCCTTACGCCATCCTCCTGCCCGAAAGTCTCTGCGCGGCCGGGGAAGCCCATTGTAACCCAAGTCAAGGAGCCGTAAAATTGAGCCTTGCTTGGTATCATTCAAGCTCTCTACATGATTCTCCACTAAACGACCACTCCTATGAAAATCCGCCTCCTGCTCTCCGTTTTCGCACTGGCCCTCGCTCTTCCGCTGGCGCACGCCGCTGCTCCCACCCTAGCCGAAACCGTTGCCGCCCAAGTCGCCGCCAATCCGGACAAGGCCGCCGACATCGTCGCCGAGGCCGTCGCTAAAAACCCCAAGCAGGCCGCCGACATCGTTTCCGCCGCCGTGAAAGCCGCCCCGGCCCAGGCGGTCGCCATCGCCACGGCCGCCGTGAAAGCCGCGCCGAATCAGCTGCTCCCCATCGCCACCGCCGCCGCGAAAGCCGCTCCGGCTCAGGTGCGCGCCATCGCCACCGCCACCCTCCTCGCTAAGGAGCCCGACCAAACTAGTAACAAGCTCGACCACTTCTACATGCTACTCAGTAGACTTATTGTAGTGCGAAATGAAGTCGGCACCCCCGCTAATTTCGAGCCCGCCGGCGCTAGCACTCCCACTCCCTTCGGCACCCCCTTCGCTCCGGCCACGACTATCATCCAGCCGATAAGCCCGGTCGTGGTCAGTCCGACTTCCTGACACGGGCTCTTCGCCTTTTTTTGCGACAGATGACTGTGCGCCCGACCGGCCGCCGCATTGTGTCATATCGTTTTTAACCAACACACCCTGCCTTAATCCCATGAAATCCAAGCTCCTCCTCCTCTCCGCTCTCGTCGGCCTGTCCGGCCTCGCCCATGCCGCCATTGACTTGGACGGCGGCATCAAACTCATCCCCACTGCGACTGCGGGCGTGCAGTTCAATGACAACCTCTTCCTGTCGCAAAACAACGAGGTGAACGAAACCGTGTGGGTGCTCGCCCCCGGTGCCACCCTGACCTCGGGCGAAGGGGCAATGAATAGCATGAGCTTCAGCTACACGGAGCAGTTCCAGGTTTACAGCGACAACAGCAATCTTAACACCAGCCTCAGCTTCGTTGACCTGACATCCCGCTATGATGACGGCAAGATGAAGGTCGGCGTCGATGCCTGGTTCCACCAGGCCAATCAGGCCACCCGCGATGTCCGCAACGCCAGCCGGCTGATCAACCGCGATCTGCTCCACGGGGCCTTTTCCGACGAGTTGAAATGGAGCGACAAGTCGAGCGCGCGGGCGGCCGTCGTGTATGACTCCACCAGCTACAAAGCTTCCGGTTATCGTGATGCGAGCTATTTCGAGGTCCCGTTCCAGTATTTCTACCAGGTCCAGCCCAAGCTCGATCTCAGCGCCGGGTTGCGCTACCGCAAGAACACCATCGACGGAGCTGGCAGCCTCGGTAGCGATGAATACTTCTATAGCGTGGGTGCCCGCGGCGAGCTGACCCCTAAGGTGACCGGTGAGATCTCCCTCGGTTACATCCAGTTCAATCCTGATTCCGGCAAGAACCAGAGCTCGCTGGGCCTGCAATCCCAGTTCAACATGGAGCTGACCCAGAAATCAGCCGTCAAATTCGGCGCGAGCAACCAATACGGCTATGGGGCCTTGGGTGATTCCTACCGCACGACCACGCTTTACAGCGGCGTCGATCTACAACTCACCGCCAATCTCCAATTGAACGGCATGGTCTCCTACAACCAATACAGCTACTCGGTGGGGTCGCGAAAGGATGACTTTTGGTCCGGCCTGCTAAGCGCGACCTACACCGTCACGCGCGAGTTCTCGGTCAATGGCACCCTCTCCCACGCCAACAACGACTCGAACCTGAACCTCGCGAGCTTCAAGAATAACATTCTGGCGGTTTCGGCCAGCTACCGGTTCTGAGTGTGATGCAGTGGATCAACTCCCCGGCTCAAACCAAGCGCGCAGGCATTCCGACAAGTCCGATCGTGTCGGTTGCCCGCCTTTCCTGCCTGCGGGGAGGCAGAATGCTCCTGGCTTGGCTGGCGCTGACCGGCTCGGCCTTGCTGGCTGAATCGGGCCCGCTGCCGGCCGCCGGGGTCCAGGCTGAATATATCCTTCAGCCCATGGACCTGATCAAGATCGAGGTCTTTCAGGAACCAGACCTCGAACGTCAGGTGCGGATATCCCAGGATGGCGCGGTCACGCTCCCGCTGATCAACCGGGTCAATCTCAAGGGCAAGACCGTCCAGCAGGGCCAGGAAATCATCCGCGATCTCTACAACCGCGACTACCTCGTCAATCCGCAGATCAACCTCATCGTGCTGGAATACGCCAAGCACGACGTGAAGGTGCTGGGCCAGGTGACGAAGGCGGGGGCGATCGAGATCCCCTCCGACCGGCCGCTCAAGCTCCTCGACGCTATCGCGCTGGCGGGCGGATTCACCCGGCTGGCCGACCGCAAGCGGGTCACCCTCACCCGCACCGGCGACGACGGCTCGACCACGACGACGGAGATCAACGCCGACAACATTATCCAAAGCCGCAACGCCGCGGATACCTGGATCCTCCGCGAGGGCGATATCCTCAACGTGCCCGAGCGCATCCTGTAACGGCTGCCCGCCGGGCACGTGCCGGCTCGCCTCCTCGCCTCGTCCAACGTTTCATTTTCTCCATGTCCTCGCCCAAGCAATCCCCTGAATCCTCGCGCTATGGCGTCGGTGCGGCCCGATCCGGCCGCTCGACCGGTTATGGTTACGGCGCGCCGGGCTACGGCGGCGGCTATGGGGATTATGGCTATGGGGCGTCGGACCCCACCGCCGCCCAGCGGACCTTTCAGGATTATGTGCTGATTCTGCGGGAGCGCATCTGGTATGTGGCCACGGCCTTCCTGCTCGTGCTGGCCTCCGTGGCCATTTTCACGTTCACCCGCACGCCGATGTATCAATCGGTCGCCACGGTCGAAATCTTCCGCCGCACGCCGCAGGTGATGAACGTCCAGCAGGTCATGGACAGTGATGTCCGCTCGGCGGAAGATCTGAACACCCAGGTCAACATCCTCAAGAGCACCACCATCATCCAGCGGGTCTTCGCCCGGCTGAAAGGTGAGGAGCTGGCGCGCTTCCTGGCACCGTATGAGAAAAAACGCAGCGCGGACGCCAAGCCGCTCGACGCGCTCGAGATCCTGGAATTGAACCGCAACGTCGTGCCCCAGCGGCTGAGCCTGATCATCGGCATCGAATACAAACACGCCGACAAGGAGCTGGCGGCGAAGATCGCCAATCTCTTCGCCGACGAATACATCTCCTACACTGCTCACACCCGCGTGGATGAGTCGCTCAAGGCGGTCGAAGAGCTGGAAAGCCGCGCCACCGAGCAGCGCAAGAAGGTCGATGACATCGCCCGCGCTCTGCAGGCCTACCGCGAGAAGAACAACCTCGTGTCCCTCGACCAACGCAAGGACATCAGCACCGAGACCCTCAAGGCCCTGAACCTGAAAGTCAGCCAGAGCGCCGCGGATCTCCAGGACGCCGAGACCCGCTGGAAGCAGGTGATGGCGGCGCGCCAACGCGGCGCCGATCTGCTGACGCTCTCTTTCATCGCCGGGGATGCCGCCGTCAGCCGGCTGCAGCAGCAGGTCACGGATGCGAATATCCAGGTCAAGCAACTCAGCCAGCGCTACCGGGCAAAATACCCCAAGACCGTCGAGGCGAACAACACGCTGACCGAGGCGCAGCAGCAACTGGAGCATGCGATCACCACGACCACCGCGCAAATCGAAGCCAGTTACCAGGCCGCGCTGCAGAATCATGCCCAAGCCCGGGCCGCGCTCGCCACGCAGGAGATGAGTTCGCTGAATCTCGACCGCTTCGGCGTCGAATACACCAACATGGAGCGCGATTTCTCGGTCAACGAGAAGATCCTCGAAAGCCTGCTGGCGCGCATGCGCGAGACTTCGATGAGCGGAACCGTCGAGACGCAGAATGCCCGCCTCGTGGACCGCGCGGTGCCCGGCCGCAAGCCCTTCTCCCCGAAATACGCGCTCAATTTTGCGATTGGCCTGGCGGGCGGACTGGCGCTCGGAGTCGCCCTGGCGTTCTTCGTGGCGTATCTGGACGACCGGGTGAAGAGCGCCTACGACATCGAAGCCGTGGTGGGCCTGCCCCTGCTCAGCATCGTGCCCCGCTTCAAGCCGACCAGCAGCAACGATCCGGAGTCGTTTGAGGCGCCCAAGGATCCGGAGGTCATCGAGGCTTTTTCCACGCTTTACTCCAGCCTGCGGCTGAAGGACGAGGGCCGCACCGCCAAGTGCATCGTCATCACCAGCACGGTGCCGGGCGAGGGAAAATCCCTGATCGCCCGCAACCTCGCCATCTGCTTCGCCTCGCACGGCGAGCGCGTGCTCCTCATCGACTGCGACCTCCGCCGACCGACCGCCCACCGCGGCTTCAAGGTGGACAACCTCGCCGGGGTGATCGACGTGTGCACCAAGGGCACCCCGCCCGAAGAAGTCATCCAGAAGAACGTGCGCCCCAACCTCGACCTCATGACTTCCGGCGGCCGCTCCGAAAATCCGGCGCAGAACCTGACCAGCCGCAACTTCGAGGTGATGCTGGTCGAGCTGCGCAAACGCTACGACCGGATCTTCATCGATACTCCGCCCGTGGGGATCGTGAGCGACGCCTTCATCATCCTGCCGCTATCCGACGGTTCGATCTACTCCATCTTCTTCAACAAGGTGCGACGCAAGGCCGCGCAGTATTGCGTGCACCGGCTGCTCGAGATCGGGGTGCCGCACTTCGGTGCCGTGCTCAACGGACTCGACCGGAACATCGGCGGTTACTACTACCACCACTACTACGACAAAACCTACGCCGGTTACTATGTGACGCCGGCCAGCGACCAGAAGGGCGAGCAAAACGGGACGCCGACGGCGAAAAACTGACCTGGTTTTTCAGCCAGGCGGGAGTCGCGCCGACCGACCCGCACCTCGTGGCCTTCCAGCAGGAACAGATCGCCCTCGATTTCCTCGGCCCGATCAAGGAAGTTACCGGCTGGTGATAAAATCTTTGGGTTGGGTGCCACGTTGACAACCACGCTCCCGTATTCTAATTTTCCGTCATGGCCATCCTCTCGCTCAAGATCTCCGCCGCTGAAGACCGTCGTCTCAGCCACTCGGCCCGGGTAGCAGGGAAAACGAAGAGCGCCTATGCGCGGAGTCTGCTCATCGAGCGCATTGTCACCACGGATGACCTGCTGCGCGCTTGGGAAACCGGTGCGCTCGACGGCTTGGCTCCGCGGTCGCCGCGTCGCCGCCGTCGTGCTGCTGCTTGATACCAGTTTCTTTTCGGTGCTTATCGCCGAGCGTCTCCGTCGCCAAGCCGGTCCCGCCACCGCCTTGCTGCGCTCCCATCCTGGCAGGAAAACGGTCGTCAGCATCATCACCGTGGCGGAATACCTCGAATACGCCCGTGCCCCCGAAAGCGCCCTAAGCGTCCTGCGAATGCATTCCTTGGTTGGGATCAGCCTTGAAATCGCCAAACGATGCGCGGTTTTACAGCGTCGATTGACCCAGCGCCTCGGCGAAAATGATGCGTGGCTGGCTGCCACCGCGCTGCATCACGGCTTCACCCTGGTGAGCGCGGACCAAGACTTCGCACGCGTGCCTCGATTGGCCTGGATCAATTTCAGCTCGTGAGAACCATCGGCTCGCGCAAACCGCCACGGACGGCACGACTGGATGCACCCAAACGGCGACGCACCGATGCCGTGAAGCGCCGACTGAAATTCTTCGCCCTGGCCGGCTCGTGTCCCGATCTCGCCGATGTCCCGCCACATGCCTCTACGGGTATTTGAGTATACGGTGCAGGATAACTTGCTCATCGCATTTACGACCTGCGATTGAAGCCGCGCCAGCCTGTCCCAGCTGGACCCGCAAAATTACGCTTGCACGGAGGGGCACCGGTTTAGTTAATGGCCGCTTCGTTAGTGAGGGTCTGCTGGTCGCAGACTCCCACCACGGTCAGTCCGGGCAACCGGACACTAACGGTGCCGCCGGTCCCGCAACTGCGGGACGGGTGGCACGAAGCCGCAAGGCTTCAACCCAAGACCGCGTTATCAACCACCTAAAACATGTCACAACCCGTTAAGTCAGAAGTAATCGCCCAATACAAAATCCACGAGAAGGACACCGGCTCCAGCGACGTCCAGATCGCGCTGCTCACCGCCCGGATCAATCACTTGACCGAGCACCTGCGCACGCATCGCAAGGACTTCCACAGCCGCCGCGGCCTTCTCCAAATGGCCAGCCGCCGTCGCAAGCTTCTTGATTACGTCAAGAGCGAGGACCTGGCCAAATACAACGACCTGCTGCAGAAGCTCAGCCTGCGCAAGTAACCGATTTCACGAAGGGCGGCCCACCGACGGGCCGCCCTTCGTTTTAGCTCCCCTCATATCGAAGCAGCGCCCGGGACATTTCAGCTTGCCGCCCCAACCGTGTTGGGACCGCAATTCGAAATTTCTCGGCACTGATTCAGAGGGAGCCACGAAACCGGCCAACCGACCCCAGCGCGCCAACCTGTAGGTCGGGCTTTACGCCCGACAGTCGGGGATAAACCCCGACCTACACGATCAACGCACAAACAGATACAACTCCCATGAATCAGAAACATAATGTCACCGTGCCCGGCCTCGGCCTCACGTTCTCCACCGGCTCCATCGCCCAGCTCGCGGGCGGCGCCGTCAACGTCAACGTCGGCGAGACCAACGTCTTCGTCACCGCCTGCGTCGCCCAGACCATGCGCCCCGGCCAGGACTTCTTCCCGCTCACCTGCGACTACCGCGACAAATACGCCGCGGCCGGCCGTTTCCCCGGCGGCTACTTCAAGCGCGAGGGCCGCCCCTCCGAGCGCGAAATCCTCATCTCCCGCCTCTGCGACCGCCCCTGCCGCCCGCTCTTCCCCGAGGGCTTCCTCAATGAAGTGCAGATCATCGGCCAGCTCTTCTCGGCCGATCTCGTCAACGACTCCGACATCGCGATGGTCAACGGCGCCAGCGCCGCCCTCCACATCTCCGACATCCCGTGGAACGGGCCGATCGGCTGCGTGCGCGTCGCGCTCATCGACGGCAACTTCGTCGCGAATCCCACGATCGAGCAGATGTATTCCTCGTCGCTCGACCTCATCTACGTCGGCAACGAAAAAGACATGCTGATGATCGAAGGCTCCGCCGATCAGATCGAAGAGGAAAAATTCATCGAGGCCCTCGCGTTCGGCCACCAATCCATCCAGCCGATCATCGCCGCGATCAAGGAACTCCAGAAACTCGCCGGCAAACCGAAGGCCACCTTCAAGCTCATCGGCGCCACGCCCGAAGCCCGCGCGATCATCGAGCGCGTCGTCCCGGCCGAGCGCGTTTCCGCCGCCATCTTCGGCTTCGAGAAAGCCGTCCGCTCCGCCAACGTCAAAGCCCTCAAGG
>JAHFTH010000238.1 GCA_023269445.1 Lacunisphaera sp. | reverse complement strand
TGCCATAGGTGCCGGGTGGCACGACGACCGGGCCGACGTTGCTGTTCAGCGTGAGATTTTTCAACGTCGCGAAATCGCCCGGCGACTGCGCGGCGTTATTGAGCGACACGCTGCGCGTGCCCGCAGGTAGCGGCGGGGCCGGCACCGTCGGCAACGAAACCGCATCCGTGCGCCGCACGACATGCCCGAGCGAAGCGCCGCCATTCAGCGTGACCTTGTGACTGCTGGGCGTAGTGACGCCCGTGCCATCGAGTGTGCCGCCATACGTGGGATTGCCATTGAGCTGCACCGTCGGCGTGCCCGGCAGGAGCAGGTCCCCCGTCACCGAGGCCCCGCCATTGAGCGTGGTGTTCTCCGCCGTCATCTGCTGAATCGAACCCTCCACCCCACCGTTCAACGTCGGCGCGTGCCGCACCAACGCCGTGCCCATCAAAGCCGCCGACAGATTCGCCACGAACGCACAAGCGAGCAAAGCACCCAGCAGCCAACGGACACGGGCCATAAATTTGAGCATAGAAAGGAGATAACTCCCCCGTTGGCCCCCGCGGAAGTGTGCGCAGACGAAGCCAACCGCTTGTATTCCGGTCAAGGCCCAAACCCAGCCCGCCACCGAAATGTCATCTTTCGCCGGCCTTTCGCACGGCCTGACCGACCGAGGTTACCATTTACGCTTCGTCTTCTCGGTCAGGTCGAGGCGTTCGGTGCCGCGTTTGCCGGCGGGGGCGTCGGACGCCGCGGTCTCCTTGTCGTGGGAGTAATACGAGTAATTGTTCGTGTAATAACTGTAGTCCTCGCCCGTGCCGGTGGGCACCTGGTTGAGCACGACGCCGATGATCGGCACCTTCAGCTTCTCGATGATCTGGCGAGCGCGCTGCACCATGCTCTCGGGGTTGCGGCGGTGCTGGATGAGGAGGACAGTGCCGTCGGCGATGCTGGCCAGCACGGAGGCGTCGCTCACGCCGATGATCGGAGGCGAGTCGAAAAGGATCTTGTCGTAGCGCGAGCGGAACTCGCCGACCAGCTCGCGGAGCTTGTTGGCGTAAAGCAGGCCGAGCGTGATGTTGTTGGAGCCGGCGCCGGCGGGGATGAAGTCGAGCAGGCCGGACTTGTCGCGCTGCACGGCGTCGGTCCAGGCGACCTTGTTCAACACGATGTCGGTGAGACCCGGCTCACGGGACAAACCCGCGAGTTTGTGCTGGGTCGGGCGGCGGACGTCGGAGTCGATCAGCAGCACCTTCTCGCCGGCGGCGGCCATGCAGAGGGCGAGCTGGCGGAGCGTGGTGGACTTGCCCTCGCCCGGGCCGGACGAAAGCACGACGAGCACGGAGGCTTTCCCGGCGGGCAGCGCGAGATTGAGATTCGTCTGGAGCACGCGGTAGGGCTCGCCCTCGGGTGAGCTGGGGTCGTGCAGCTCGCCGGCTTCGCGCATGAAGGGGATGACGCCGAGCACGGGCAGGCTGAGCTTGCCCTCGACATCGGCGACGTTGCGAAAGCTGGTGTCGAAATACTCGAGCAGCACGGCGGCACCCACGCCGAGGATGGAGCCGAAGACGAAGGCGAACAGGATGTTGAGCGGCCAGTTGGGCTTGCTGGCGAAACGGGCGGGCTCGGCGGTGTTGAGGATCTCGATGGTCTTCTTCGGCACCTGGAAATCGATTTCGCGCTGGCGCAGGGTGAGCTTGAGCGTGGTGAACAAGCGCTGCTCATCCTCGAGCTTGGTGGTGGCCTCCTCGAAGGGGCGCATGCGCTCGCGCGCGGAGAGGATCTGCTCGACCTTGGCCTTCGCGAGCTGGCGCTCGAGCTCGGCGACGCGGGCGTCGGCCTCCTTGTAGGCCATCTCAAGCGAGCTCTCGTAGCCGCGCAGCTGGTTGTCGAGCTGCTGCTGGATCTTGGCGCTGTTCTCGATGGCGGCGATGAGATCGGGGTGCGCCGAGCCGAGCCGGGCCATGAGCTTCGTGACCGTCTGGTCGGAGATCAGGTAGGCTTGGAGCAGGTTCTGGATGTTGACGTCCTGGATCAGCTCGGAGTTGACGAGGTTGCGCCGGTCGGCGGTGGGAATCCCGTGGAAGCGCTCCCAGCGGGTCTTGCGGCCGATGGTGTCGACGCGGAGGGCGATGAGCGAATTCTGCATCTGGCGCAGCGTCTCGATGTCCATGTCGGTGTAGCGCTGGCTGAGATCCACGCCGGCGATATCGAGCTCCTTGCGGACTTTCTCCACGCGGTCGCGCTGGCTGACGACGGCCTGCTCCTGCTTGTCGAGTTCCTTGCGCAACTGGACGAGGCCCTCGCGCTGGTCGGAAGTGGCGAGGGCAATGCGGTCCTCGGCGTAAATGCGGGCGATGGCGTTGGCGATGGCGGCGGCGAGCGCGGGATCACGAGCGTAGACACCGATCTCGATGATGGACGAGGCGCGCGGGGCCTCGACCCGGAGCATTTTATCGATCAGGTATTTGTAGCTGATGGACGAAGGGAGCGCGACACCATCGTTCAGTTCCTTGCCGAGGATCGCGTTGAGCCCGAGAGCGTCGATGACCGGGTAGATGATTTTCTCCGCCTGGATGATCTTGAACTGGTCCTGGATGAAGTAGGGGTCGTAGTAGCCGCTGCTCTGTGCCTGGAAGAGCTTCACCTCGCTCTCGGGCTTCTGCACGCTGATCTTGGCCGTGGCCAGATACCACTTGGGCAGGAGGGCCGTGACGCCGAGCGTCGTGAGCACGACGATGGCGAGGACGAGAAAGACGAGACCCTTGCGCAGCCGGAGCAGGCCGACGAAATCGCCGAGCGTCGCACTGTCCTGGTTGGACGGGGAGGAAGCCATGAGCCTGCGTCGAGGCCGGATCAGAACGTGTAGCGGGCGGAGACGCCGAGGCGGTCGCGGTTCTGCTCACGGTTGGCGAGGTCGGACTTCACATCATCCAGATCGTAGCTGCCGGTGACCGTCCAGTTCTTGGTCGGCAGCCAGGAGAGGCCGAGCCCGAAGCGGGTGGTCGTTTCGTCGATATCGGCCTGCGCGCCGCGACCCTGCAGCTGGGAGGGCTCGTAGGTGAGCGAACCGGAGAAGGTGAAGGCGCCGCCGAGGCGGTGCTGCACGTTGACGAAGAAGCGACTCACCTTGGTGTCGGTGAAGAGCACGACGTCGGACGACTCGTCGATCGTGTAGGTGTAGCCCACGGCGAGATAGGAACCCTCGGTGTAGCTGTAGCGCGAGGTCAATTCGAGATAAGGCGCCGTGGTATCGGGAGCGGAATCGCGGCTGCGGTCCTCGGCACCGGCGCGGCCGGTCACGAGCAGGTTTTTGCCGGGGTTGTAGTCGAAGCCAGCCATCAGGAAGTGCGAGGTCTTGTCCTTGAGCGAGGCGGCGGAGTCGTAGCCAATGGACTGGTAGCGGTATTCGCCGACAAGCTTGGTCTCCTGCAGGAGAGCGAAGGACGCCTCAAGGCCGAGCAGGTTCTCCGAACGGTCGAGGTCGGTGGCGAGCGCCGCCGTGTCGTAGCTGTAGTTGATGAAGCGGTATTTCGCGGTCACGCTGGTCTTCTGGCCGGCGGAGGTGACGTAACGCGCATCAAGCTGGGCCCGCTTGTTGGACTGGTCGGTGTTCAAGGGCACACCGGCGAGCAGCGACTGGGGATTCTTGGCGATGTTGTAACTGCCGCTCACATCGATGTTGGTATCGGCCGCGAAAGAGTGGGCCAGGCGGCCGCTGAAGTTATGGCTGGTGAGGTTCTTCTTGCCGGGGCGGTCCACCACGTGGTCGTTGCTGAGCTCATACGAGGCGGAGGCGAAGGTCTGGTCGTCAATGGAGCCGTTGTAGGCAATGATCCCGGATAAATTGTAGACCATGCTGTCGATGGCACCGGTGGCGCCGCCGAAAATATTGCTGTCGTGGTAGGCGGAGGCACCCAAGCGGTAAGTCAGGGCTTTGCCCTGTTCCTGTTCAGGAATCGGGGCGTAAACGGCCAAGGCGAATGTCGGCAGACAGGCAGCGGACAGGAACAGACGGAATATATTTTTCATGGTTGGGCCAAGATGTTAATCGTGGCCACTTAAGGTCTAATATCCAGTCGCTGGCAATTCAATTTCCCCGCCGCACCACGGTCTGGGGATTGACCAGCAAGACCATGTTTTCGGTCAGTTTCTGCGGTGGCATGTTCAACGGAAAGGTGGCGGGCATGCGCCGCGTGACCAACCCGGCATACACCCCGCCCCACCCGCCCGTGTCGGTGAGGCTGATCGTGTCGTCCTTGCGCGCCGCCAGCTCGGTGAAAAACGGCCGGTCCAAAGTCACGGGCGTGAGCAGGAGCGCCCCGATGTTCTGCTCGACGATGATCCGGGAAAAATCCCGCAGCCGCTCGGGCTTCGCCCACACGCGCGTCCGTCCATACCACGCCGTGCCCGCCGGCACATCGGTCGCTACGCCGGTTCCGGCTAGGAATCGGCTGTTCATATCCTTCTGCAGCTCCATGAAAAGGTTGGGGTAATACGGCGGATAATAGAAATGGATCTTCCGCGGCTCCATGCAATCGCGCACCAGCGGCAGTCCCTGCAGGAGCAGCAGCCCAGCGGCCGCCCACTTCCAGTGTTGGCTGAGCTGCGACTGGCTGTCCATCAGCACGAGGAAAAAGCCCGAGCCGAACACGATGATCAGC
>JAHFTH010000237.1 GCA_023269445.1 Lacunisphaera sp. | reverse complement strand
TGAAGACGAGGATGTCGCCCTTGGTCTGCGCGGCGACGCGCTCGCACTCGCGCGTGGCGACGACCCAGACCGGGTCGTGCTCGAAGTCCACGGTCTTGGAGAGGTATTCGACCTGCACGGGGAAAGTCCGCCCTTGGGAGGTCAGCACGTCGCACGGCGCGAGGTAGTTCTTCAGCATCGCCGCATCGAGCGTCGCAGACATGACGATGATTTTGAGATCGGGCCGGGTGGACTGCTGGATCTGGAGGGCGCGCGCGAGGGAGATGTCGCCGTAGAGATGGCGCTCGTGGAACTCGTCGAAGACAATTGCGCTGATGCCACGCAGCGATTGGTCAAAGGACATCTGCCGGAGCAGAATGCCCTCGGTGACGAAGCGGATGCGCGTCGCCTTGGACACACGCGAGTCCAAGCGGATTTGGTAGCCAACGATATCACCCAGCTTGGTGCCGACTTCCTCGGCCACGCGCTTGGCCAGCATGCGCGCCGCCAGCCGGCGCGGTTGGAGGACGACCACCTCACCTGACCCCAGCAGCCCGTGATTGAGCAGCATCTGCGGCACCTGCGTGGATTTGCCCGAGCCGGTGGGCGCCTGCACGATGAGCCGGCCCTGCCCCTTGACGGCCGCGATCAGGCGGTCCTCGAGTTCGTAGATGGGCAGTTCGCGCGGCGACATGGATGGGTCGATATGCTTTTTGTATGAGCTTGCTGGCAAGCGATTTTAGCAGCGGAAACGCCACAAACACTCAAACCAAGCACTTCAACCACAGATTACACAGATGAACACGGATAAATCCAGAGGCAGCACCAGTATGCATGACTCCCCCCGGTCAACCGAAAATCGTGGCTGCAAAGACCCGGCAGGAAGGCGCGACTTGACTCTGCCTACGTGAGAATATTGTTTCTACGTATGAAAACTAAACTCACCCTTTATGTGGACAAGGCCGCCGTCAAACGGGGCAAGCTCTGGGCGCGCCGCCGCAAGATCCCTCTCTCCCGCGTGGTCGAGAGCCACCTGAACCGGCTGACCGCTGCCGATGCCGGGGAGCGCTTCCTCGCCAAGTGGCAAGGGGCCTTCAAGCTCGACCCGGCCGCGCTCAAGGACGAGCGGATGGCGGCGATCATGGCCAAGCACGTGCGCTGACCATGCGTCCGTTGCTGGACACCAATGTGCTGGTTGACGTCGCGCTGAAGCGGCCGGGATTACACGAGGCCAGCGGAGCCACTATCTCGTGGTGCCTCAACAATCCGGGTTCCGGACTGCTGGCCGTCCATTCGCTGGCAACATTTTCCTATCTGGTCGGACGGGCGGCCGGCCCGGCCAAGGCGCGCGAATTCATCACCGACCTGACCGAGGGCACGGACATCGCGCGTCTGGACAACGCTGAGGTCAAACGCGCGCTGGGGCTTCCTATGGGGGACTTCGAGGACGCGCTGGTGGCGGCCGCCGCCGAGAGCGCGGGGGCCACCCACATCGTCACCCGCAACACCGCCGATTTCCGCCGGTCCCCCGTGAAGGCAGTGACCCCGGAGGATTTTGTCCGGTTGGTCAGCAAAACCTGACCGACGCGATCAGGCGATCTGCAAGCTCATCGATGGCCAGTTCGCGGGGTGACATGGAGGGGTCGATATGCTTTTTGGAGGAGCTTGCTGGCAAGAGATTACGCACAGGAAATTACATGTCCATCGTAGCGTGTCATTCTGAACGAAGTGAAGAATCCAGTGGAGGGCTCACCTCCCGGTGGGCCGCGGCCCGTCAGGAGACGGGCCCTCCAGAAGAGCAAACTGGATTCTTCGCTGCGCTCAGAATGACAGGTGCCGGGGATGTGTGAACAACCGGGGAGCAAGCGGGTGGGCACAACTTATTCACCGGGCCAAGATGCAAAGGCCCCGCAAGACGGGTGAATAGTTTGGGAGGAAGAAACCCTTCACTTTCCGACGGGGCGGCGCATGTTTTCCGCTGTTCCTTGATAGAACAGTCGCAGCGCGGCGGCATGAAAAAACCGACGAGAGCGCGATTGGGATAATCCCGGGCAACCGGGGAAAGGAGGGCGATAATTGGTGTCGTTCTCCCCTCAGCGGCGCGAGCCGCAGGCAGGCAAATATCACCAGTTCCTCTGGACGGCGTCGCAGCCGATCCAGTTATGCGACAAAGGAGCTGTGCGACGAGGCGCGACATCAGAAACCGCGTCCGAGTCGAGTCAGGTCCAGGGCCAGTTTCGGGCCTTGCACCGATGCAGTTACCCAGAG
Source organism: Lacunisphaera sp. (assembly GCA_023269445.1). GTDB lineage: Bacteria > Verrucomicrobiota > Verrucomicrobiia > Opitutales > Opitutaceae > Lacunisphaera. The sequence continues at coordinate 2,422 of JAHFTH010000237.1, read as the reverse complement.
GGTTGTGGTTGCTACTGTATGACCAGGACGCAGCGCAGTGTTCCGGTGGGTCCACCCCACCAAAAGGCCCGGCTCAAAAAGCGGGGCGCGAAAGGGATGCGGCGCAGCGGGGAGCGGGCGAGTCTGGCAAAGCTCGCAAAACCTCCTAATTGGGGCGGCGCGTAAAACCGCGTTACCCAACTGCAAATCGAAAGCAACCTGAGAGGTAAGAGGTCAGACCCGTTACACGGGGCCAACGCCCGGCCACAAGCCGGGGCCGTCCCTGTGGCAAGGTGCTGGTGCGAAATGCAATGTTGCAGGCGTGCCAACACCCGTCCGGCGAGTTCACCATCGGCAGATGGAACCGAACCGGGCGAAGAGGCCTCACTCGATAAATTCCGGAGCTGAAAAGGCCGGGACGGTCCCGCTATGAGACCGACAGCATCGCATGCCGCGATGAGTAGCGTCGGGAAGCACACGGCCCGCGAAAGCGAGGCGCCCAATGTTGTGCGAATGGGGAAGAGTGCGTGGCGAGCACCCACCCCCGATTTTGGCCCGGGAGCCGCAAGGCTCCCGGGCTTTAATCTTTAGGTGACACCACTTTTCAGTGCGCCGGGCAGGACTTTTGCCCGGAACCTCGAGCCCGAGTCATGGCCCGGCGCGCTGATCTTGAGTGGTTTAGGCACGTTCCGCCGGAAGCGCCGCTGGCCGGCATGATAGTTAAAGCAGTCAAAGGTTCCGCCTTGCCAAGCCCCGAACCGGGCAGCACCGTGACCGTTTTCCCACTTAAAACGAGCCACTTGGACATGAACCAGAACATCCGCAATATCGCCATTATCGCCCACGTTGACCACGGCAAAACCACGCTGGTGGACAAACTTCTGAAGGAAGGCGGCGTTTACCGCGCCAACCAACGCGTCGAGGAACGCGCCATGGACTCCATGGACCTCGAGAAGGAAAAGGGCATCACGATCAAGGCAAAGAACACTTCCGTCCACTGGGGCGACAAGATCGTCAACATCGTCGACACCCCCGGACACGCCGACTTCGGCGGCGAGGTCGAGCGCGCCCTCCGCATGGTGGACGGCGTGCTGCTTGTGGTGGACGCCTATGACGGGCCGCAGGCCCAGACCCGCTTCGTGCTCCGCAAGGCCCTCGCCCACGGCCTCAAGGTCGTCATCGTCATCAACAAGATCGACCGCGAGAACGCCGAGCCGGCCAAGATGTATGACAAAGTGCTCGAGCTCCTCATGGAGCTCAACGCCACCGAAGAGCAGTTCGACGCGCCCGTCGTCTACGGTTCCGGCCGCGACGGCTACATGATGTATCATCTCGGCGAACTGAAGAAGGACATGGCCCCGCTCTTCCAGACCATTCTCGACCACGTCCCGCCCCCGTTCGCCAAGCCGAGCGAGCCTTTCCACATGCTCGTCTCCAACATCGATTGGAGCGACTACGTCGGCCGTATCGCGGTCGGCAAGATCCTCGGCGGCACCGCCAACATCGGTGACACGGTCTTCATCGTCCGCCACTCCGACGGCAAGCGCGTCCGCGCCAAGATCACCAAGGTCTTCGAGTTCACCGGCCTCGGCACCACCGAGACCCAATCGGCGGTCGCCGGCAACATCGTCGGTCTCTCCGGCTTCGAGGACATCGACATCGGCGACACCCTGACCGCCGACGAGGCCGGCCACGCCCTGCCCTTCACCCAGATTGATCCGCCGACCCTGGAGATGCAGTTCTGCGTCAATGACGGCCCGCTCGTCGGCCAGGAAGGCAAGCTCGTCACCTCCCGCCAGCTGCGCGAGCGCCTCTTCCGCGAACTGAAGACCAACGTCTCCATCTACATCGAGGACTCCGACAAGGCCGGCATCTTCAACGTCAAGGCCCGCGGCGCCATGCAAGTCGCCGTGCTCGTCGAGACGATGCGCCGCGAGGGCTTCGAGCTCCTCGTCTCCCGCCCCACCGTGATCGAGAAGAAGGGTCCCGAGGGCGAACGCCTTGAGCCCTACGAGACCGTCTGGATCGAGGTGCCCGACGAGTGCGTCGGCGCCATCATGCAGAACCTGGCCAACCGCAAGGGCCGGCTCACCAACATGGAGAAGCTCCCGCACTCCACGATGCTCGAGGCGACCATCACCACGCGCGGCCTGATCGGCATGGAGATCGACGTCGTCAACGCCACCAGCGGCCGCGGCGTGCTCAGCCATTTGTTCAAGGAATACGGCCCGTTCGCCGGCGAGGTGCTCACGCGCATCACCGGCACGATCATCGCGACCGAGGCCGGCGAGACCACGGGCTACGCCCTCGTGATGGTGCAGGAACGCGGCAAGCTCTTCGTCAGTCCCGGCGAACAGGTTTATGAAGGCATGATCGTCGGCGAGAATCCCCGCAACGAAGACATCGCCTGCAATGCCGTGCGCGCGAAGCAGCTCACCAACTT
>JAHFTH010000048.1 GCA_023269445.1 Lacunisphaera sp. | reverse complement strand
GAGCGCGAACATCAGCGCGAAGGTCGAGTCGATGGTGGCGAACTTGATCGCCTCGCGTTTCCCACCGGCCGTCTGCTCGTATTTCCGCGTCTGCACGATCGAGGAGTGCAGGTAGAGATTGTGTGGCATGACGGTCGCACCGAGAATGCCGATGGCGACGTAGAGCATCGCGGGGTTGCGCAGGATGTCGGTGGCAGGCACGAAACCCGCCAGCACCCCGCCCATGTCGGGCTTGGCCAAAAAGAGCTCCACGGCAAAGCAGGTGCCGATGGTCAGCATGAGCGTGATGACCACGGCCTCGAGCCAGCGGAAGCCCTTGTTCTGGAGCAGCAGCACAATCATCACGTCCACCGCAGTGATGATGCAGCCCCAGACCAGCGGGATGCCGAACAGCAGCTGCAACGCGATGGCCGAGCCGATGACCTCCGCCAGATCGCAGGCCGCGATGGCCAGCTCGCACAGGATCCACTGGAACCACACGACCGGCCTCGGATAGTGATCACGACAGGCCTGCGCCAGGTCGCGACCCGTGGCGATGCCGAGTTTCACGCAGAGGTGCTGCAGCAATATCGCCATCAGGTTTGAAATCAGAATGACCGACAGCAGCGTGTAGCCAAACTGCGCCCCACCCGCGAGGTCCGTGGCCCAGTTGCCCGGATCCATGTAGCCGACCGCCACCATGAAACCGGGACCGGAGAACGCCAGGAGCTTGCGCCAGAAGCTGGCCCCGGACGGCACTGCGACACTGCGATGCGATTCGGGCAGGCTCAACGCCACGCGTTCATGCCGCCAGCCGGCGTCAGTGGAGGTCTTATCAGGGAGAATGTCGTTCATGGGAAAAGTTTTAGAATCGACGGCTTACGCCGACGAAGGGCTGGTAGTCAGGGGCGGACTTGGTGACCCCGAAGTTGCAGCCCAGATCGAGTTGGGTGTTATCCGAGACCGCATAGGTCAGACCGAAATCAAGCTGCACCTGTGTTTTGAAACCCGCGGCGTTGCCGGCGACGGTGAAGAGTTCGACGTAACCACCGAGCTTACTGGCGATGTTATGCGCAAAGGTGATGGAATTGATCCACTCGGTATCGTGCCCGCCTGCGCCATCGCTGACCCAATCAACCTCGGTCATCACGGCCGAGCCCCAGCCCTGCGGCAGTTCGTAGCCCAAAATGAAAATAACCCCGCCCTCGGTCTCGCCGTTGCGGACGCCTGAGGCGGACAACGGCCATTTGACGAATGGCATCACGGCAAAGGCCGTCGGCCCGCCGTCGTTACCCCAGAAGTTAACTTTCAGTCTGGTGGTCACGTCGCCAAAGCCAGAGGCCTTGGCCGTCGTGCCCGCCACGCGATCCTCTGCCTTTGAGCTCACATAAGGATCGATCATCAGTTGCAGGTCCACCCGGTTGGTCAGGCCGGCCTTCAGGTTGAGCGTGGCCAGACTCAGATCCTTGGTCCGCACATCTCCCCCGCCCGACCGGTCGTGATCAGACGTGTAGTTCACCAAGTCCGCCTCAATCTGCCAATGCCCCGCGTCTACCGTGTATGGACTCTCGGTCTGGTCGGGCCGGTCCGTGGACAGTTCGCGCAGTTCGGCCGCAGGAGTCGGTTGGAAGAGGGTGTAGCCGGCCTTATCGGTCCCTGCCGCCAGCCCCGTTGCAGCCGCCAAGGCCGGGAGCAGGCGGAGCAGGTGACGTAGAATCTTATACATAATGTAGCCTTAGCTACACTTGGAACTCGCCTTGTCAAGCCCCTCCTTTCATGACTGGCTGCCGCACGTGAAAAAGCCCGTCCGCCCCGCCAAGCCGGTTGTCCGCCCCTCCGCCCTCCAGGCCGAGTCGCTGCAGCACACCCGCCGCGAACACGCCTCGGAGACGGCCGAGGATTACGTCGAGGCCATCGCCGACCTGACAGCCGCGCAGGGCGAGGCCCGGGTCGTGGACCTGGCCCGGCGGCTGGGCGTCACTCATGTGACGGTCAACCGCACCCTCGCCCGGCTGCAACGCGAGGGCTATGTCACCGTCCAGCCCTACCGGGCCATTTTCCTGACCGATACCGGGCGCAAGCTGGCCGCGGAATGCCACCACCGCCACGGCATCGTGGTCGCCTTCCTGCGTTCGCTCGGCATCCCGGAAAAAGCCGCCGAGATTGACGCCGAGGGCATCGAGCATCACGTCAGCCCGGCCACCCTCGCCGCATTTGCCCGGCAGTTGAAAGGGAAGTAGGCTGCGAACTGGGCGTCTGCTTGTAGGAGCCTGCTTGCAGGCGATTTCGACGAACCATCGCCTGCAAGCAGGCTCCTACACAAAATCACCCAAGGCAGTGATAGTGGTGAGTGCTTCCTAGAATCCCCAGTTGAAACGCAGAACGTGGTTCCAGTCAGCTGCGCCATGGGAGATGCCCTTATACATCGCGAAGTCCCACCACGTCTCATCTGACACGGCAAAGGTCACACCCACACCCAACTGACCGTCGGTTGACCCGCTGCCCGAGGACTTGCCCAGAGTCACCTCGCCGTAGAGCCCAATCGCCTTGGTAAACTGACGGCTGAGGGCCGCCGAGGTATACCAGTAGGTGTCGTAACCGTTGTCGGCATCGTTGCGCAGGAAATCCAACTCGGCCATGGCGTAGACATTCACTTCGCCGGGCAGCACCGTGCTCCACGGGACGATGATGCCGCCTTCCACTGAATCGTTGCCCAATCCGGCGGAACTGGTTGGCAGCTTGACGTAAGGAATGATGGCCACGGCCGACCCGCCTTCGTCATAGAACCGCCACTTCGTCCGCACATACACGTCGCCGATGCCGCTGTGCCGCTCGGTGAGGCCGCTCGTCTCGATCTTCTGGCTGAAAAACAGCTCAGCCCCGACTTGGATATCCCAGTTCTGCGTCAGACCTGTGCTCAGGAAAGTCGAGGCCGCGCCAAAGGCCGTGTATTTGTAGCCCGGCTCCTTGTCCAACGTCAGCGAGAGCGCGTCCATCTCCAGGCGGAATCGTCCCGGCTTTACCGTCGCCGGCCACTCGGTGATCTGGGCTTGGCTGGTAACAGCGGCAAGCAGGAGCAAGGCCAGAGCGGTCGGAATGAAAAGGAGCTTCACGCTGCCACCAAAGATTCGAAGCCCGACGCTGGCAATCCCAACATTGCCGGGCGTCCGCCAGCCCCGCCATTCTCACTGAGCCGATTTGGGTGAGCCGGCCACACACCCCGCCCTGACGGGCACCCCTCTTCATAGAGGGGATCATAGCTAGCGCGGATTTGATTCCCCTCTATGAAGAGGGGTGGTGCGGCAGCACCGGGGTGTGTAGATGGGATATGGCGATGGCGTGCGTTCACTCGCTTCCGTCTTGTCTCCGCCCGCCGGCCCGGGCATCTCCTCGGGTGCATGTCGCAGAACTTCGCGCGCTCGATCTTCGCTTTCACGATCGTGTTTTTCGGCGCCTTCTTCCTCTGGCCGATTCTCCAGATCCTGAAGGGCGGCTTCATCGACGCCGACGGCAACCTGACCTTCGCCTACCTCGCGAATCTGCTGACCGACCCGATCTACCTCGGCGGTCTGGCTAATTCCTTCCTGCTGGCGCTGACGACCACCACGTTCGCCCTGCTCATCGCACTGCCGCTGGCGTTCGTCTCCGACCGGTTTCTATTTCCGCTCAAAGGCTTCCTCGGCTCCTTCATTCTAGTGCCGATGATTCTACCGCCGTTCGTCGGCGCCATCGGTATCAAGCAGATCCTCGGGCAATACGGCGCGCTCAACTCCCTGATCATCCAGCTCGGCCTGGAGCCCGCGGGCTGGACCTTCGACTGGCTCGGCGCCAACCAGTTTCTCGGCATCGCACTCGTCAACGCCTTCAGCCTCTACCCCATCATCTACCTCAACGCCGTCGCAGCCCTCGCCAACATCGACCCCGCGATGGAGGAAGCCGCGGAGAATCTCGGCTGCACGGGCTTCCGGCGCTTCTTCAAGATCACCCTGCCGCTCATCAAGTCCGGCCTCTTCGCCGGCGGCACCATCGTCTTCATCTGGGCGTTCACCGATCTCGGCGTCGCGTTGATCTTCGACTACGCCCGTGTCACCTCGGTGCAGATTTTCTACGGCCTGAAGGACATTGGCGGCAACCCGTTCCCCTACGCACTGGTCGCCGTCATGCTGGTCAGCTCCGTCGCCTTCTACGCGCTCGGCAAGGGCCTGTTCGGCCGCGACAGCTACGCTATGATGGCCAAGGCCACGTCATCGGGCGGACCGCAGGCACTGCCGCCAGCGCGTGCGTGGTTCTGCACCGCGCTGTTCGCTGGCGTGACGTTCATCGCCATCCTCCCGCACCTCGGCGTCGTGCTCGTGGCCTTTTCCAACGACTGGTATGCCACGGTCCTGCCGCGCAATTTAAACTTGGAGAACTTCCGCATCGCCCTCGGCCACGACCTCACCGTCTCGGCCATCGCCAACAGCCTCAAATACGCGAGCATCTCCACCGTCATCGACCTCATTGTCGGCGTCGCCCTCGCCTACGTGATCGTCCGCTCCAAGATCCGCGGCCGCCAGATCCTCGACTTCCTCTCCATGCTGCCGCTGGCCGTGCCGGGCCTCGTGCTGGCCTTCGGTTACCTCGCCATGAGCCAGGACGGAAAGTTCTTCTCGTTCCTCAATCCCGTCGTCGATCCCACGATTTTGCTCATCATCGCCTACTCGATCCGCCGCCTGCCCTACGTCGTGCGCTCCGCCGCCGCCGGCTTTCAGCAGACCAGCGAGACACTCGAGGAAGCCGCGCAGAACCTCGGTTGCCCGCCGCTCAAGGCCGTGTTCAAGGTCACGCTCCCGCTCATCATGGCCAACCTCATCGCCGGCGGCCTGCTCGCCTTCGCCTTCGCCATGCTCGAGGTGTCCGACTCGCTCATCCTCGCGCAGAAGCAGGCCTATTACCCGATCACCAAGGCCATCTACGAACTCTTCCAACTCCTCGGTGACGGCAAGTTCATCGCTTCCGCGCTCGGCGTCTGGGCGATGGCCTTCCTCGGCATCACCATCACGGGCATGACGATTCTGCTCGGAAAGAAGCTCGGCGTAATTTTTAGAGTGTAGGGCGGGATCGCTGATCCCGCCAAAGGTGGTCGCCGATTTCCATATCGGCGACAGGCGGCGGTATGGAAACCGACGCCCACCTCACTCCGTCGCCGGGCGCGCCACGATCGCCTTGGTCGCGATCTCGACGGTCACTGGCTTCAACCCCTCGGCCCGGGCCGTCAGTTTGATGGAGCCAGCTTGCTTCGTCGACCGGACGATGACCTGCGCAAATCCGTTGAACACGCTGCGGCTCCAGGCGACCGGCGGTGGCGCATCGATCAGCCGCAGCTTCACGCCCTGGGCCACGCCGCCGGTATCACTCCAGCTCGCGACGGCGACCGCCACGATGTTTTCGCCGGGCCGCAGCAGCGCCTTGGGATTGTAGATGCAGGGCGTGCCGGTGTCGGAGCCGGGCCCGAGTTTCTCGCCATTAAGATAAATCCGGGCATCGCCCTCGATCTTGCCGAACCAGAGTTCCAGCCCGCCCGCCGCCAGGATTTCCGGCGTAGCGATGAACCGGGCACGGAAAACCGCGTGTGAACGCAGGGGCACGAAGCTCTTGCCGGCATCCACGTCGGCCGGGGCCCAGGCATGGTCGTCGAGCTCCGGCGCGAGTTCCGGCAGCTTGTCCACATACATATTGGGTATTTTCTGCCACCGCCAATCGCCGACCGGAATCAAGCGCATCGCCGGCGCCGCGAAATACACGTCGGGCTCGTGCGAACTCGGGTCACCGTTGCCCACGCCGATGATCCGGCCCGGCCCGGCCAGCTCAAAATCAACCTTGTCTCCCGCCACCGGGACGACGCGGCTGCGGTCGTCGGCGATCGCCACGGTGATGACCGCCACATCTTCGCCGTCAGCCTTGATGGTAGCACGATCAGGCGTGAGTTGGACCGCTGCGGCGGCCCCGGTCGTTTCGACCTTGGATTCCAGCACGAGCTTGCCACCCGTATAGCCCTTCGCCGCCAGCGTGCCCGGCGCGTAGGCGACTTTACATTTCACCTCCGAGTTGCGCGGCATGGTCTGCCGGCCGAGGCTCTTCCCGTTGAGGAACAGCTCGACCTCGTCGCAATTGCTGAAGGCGCGCACGTCGACCTCTTGTCCTTCGCGACCCGCCCAGTTCCAATGTGGCATCAAGTGCAGCACCGGGCGGTCCGTCCACCACGACTGGTAATACCAGAAAAGGTCCTTGGGAAAACCGCAGGTGTCGTAGATGCCGAAGTGCGAGTTGATGCACGGCCACGCGTAGGGCGTCGGCTCGCCACGATAATCGAAGCCGGTCCAGATGAACCCGCCCGACAGCCACGGGCGCGGGGCGAAAAAGCTCCACCACTGCTCGGCGGTGTTCGACCACGACTGCGCGTTGTCGTCATAGGCCTTCACGTAACCGCGCACCGGGTCGTCGGCGTAGATGCCGCGCGTGGTCACGGTGCTGCCCTGCTCGCTGCCGACGTTCGGCTGCGCCGGGTGCGCCGCATGATAGGCGTCCATGTTGTCCTTGCCGATGTGGTAGCTCCAGCCGCGCACCTCGATGACCGGGTTGAAGCCGACAAACTCATTGCCCATGTCCGCATTCACGGTCACCGGCCGGGTGGGATCGAGCCGCTTGACCAGATCCTGCATCGTGGCGAGGGCGCGCCCGCCCGACGGCGAACGCTGCACGGAGAATTCCTCATTGCCCAGTGACCAGATCGCCACGCTCGCATGGTTGCGGTCGCGCAGGACCAGGTCCTTGAGCAACTCCAGGTGCTGGGCGTCACTACCGACGAGGCGGTTCTCATCCATGACGAGCATGCCGAGATGATCGCAGGCCTCGAGCAGCTCCGGGGTCGGGGCATTGTGGGCGCTGCGATAGGCGTTCGAGCCCATCTCCTTGAGCTTCGCGATGCGAAAATATTGCAGCCCGTCCGGCAGGGCCGAGCCGACGCCGGCATGGTCCTGATGGTTGCAGGTGCCCTTGAGCACGTAGGGCCGGCCGTTCAGCAGGAAGCCCTTGTCCGCATCGAAGGCGAACGTGCGGATGCCAAACTCTGTCTCCTTGTGATCGACAATTTTTCCCCCGCTGGCGACCGTCGTGACCAATTTGTAGAGTCGCGGCGTCTCCGGTGACCACAGCTCGGGCGCGGCGATCTGCGTCGTTTGCTCGATCTCTTCATCTTCGGCCCCGTCGAGCTGCGCAGCCTTCTGCGCGGTGGCGACGATCTTGCCATCCGGGGCGCGAATCTCCCAAGACACCGTCGCGTCGGCGGGGGCGTTCAGGGCGTTGGTCAGCGTGGCCTCCAGATGAATTTCCGCCGGACCGGTCGGCCTGTTGCCCTTGAAGCGGGAGTGGACAAACACGCCGTGCGGCGCGAGGGCCAGCGGGCTGGTCTTCACCAGCCAGGTATGGCGGTAGATGCCGGCGCCCTCGTAGAACCAGCCCTCGGCCTGCGTGGCATCGACGCGGACTGCCACGACGTTATCGCCGCCACAATTCGCCACGTCGGTGATGTCGAAGCGGGCGCCGCTGTAGCCGCTCTCGTGGCGGCCGACCGACCAGCCGTTGACGAACACCGTGCAGTCGCGAAAGACCCCGTCGAACTCCAGCCAGAGCCGGCGGCCGACATCACCCGCCGGCAAGGCGAAGGTGCGGCGATACCAGGCAATGCTGTTCTCGGGAAAGCCCGGCCCCACCGCGCGGAAACCGTGGGAGGTGTCGGCCTTGCGGTCGAACGGCAGCTCAATCGCCCAGTCGTGCGGCAGATCGACGCGACGCCAGCTGGCGTCACTGAAGCTGGTGCTGGCCGGACCGAAGCCTGAGCCGGCCTTCGCGAGGTTCTGCGCGGCACCCCAGTCATTGCCGAGGTGGAATTTCCAACCGAAGTCCAGGAGCAGGCGCTCGCTTGGCGCTGATTCAGCCGTGTGGGCCACGCCGGTCCCAAGGCCGAGCATTACAGCTATAACGAGAGTCGGGAAACGAATGAAGGATGCTTTCATTTGGGTGGGAACTGCCGGGGTGACTTACCGAGATGCCCGATGAATAAAATCCACCACGCTTATCGGGTCAACTTACTCCGTCTCTCAAATCCTACGCAGAGTTTGCGGCCCCAAAAACAATATCCGCCTGTCGTTCGGCAAGCGGTTTGCGCTTAGTTGGTGAATATTTTTGCAGCTTTCAGCCCGGAGCCCTGCTACTGAATCTGTGGGCCGCCTACTTCCATGCTTTATCTTATAGCAGTCTCACTGCTCTGGGCGTTCTCCTTTGGCCTCATCAAAGGCCAGCTGGCCGGACTCGACAGCGCATTCATTTCCACCGTCCGGCTCGCACTCGCGTTGCTGGTTTTCCTCCCGTTCGTGCGCACGCGCTGGCTCGGCCTGAAGACCTCCCTGCTGCTCTTCGTCATCGGCGCGGTGCAGTTCGGGCTGATGTATCTGGCCTACAATGAAAGCTTCAAGCACCTGCAGGCGCACGAGGTCGCGCTCTTCACGCTCACCACGCCGATCTTCGTCACGCTCCTCGCCGACGCGCTCGACAAGAAATTCCGCGTGCGCTCCCTCCTCGCCGCCCTGCTCGCCGTCGGCGGCACGGCCCTCATCGTTTTTCAAGGCAAGGAACTCCGCCCCACCCTCATCGGCCTCGGCCTCGTGCAGCTTTCCAACCTCGCCTTCGCGGCCGGACAAGTCGCCTACCGGCGTCTGCGGGAAAAACAAATCACCATGAAGGACCGTGAGATCTTCGCCGTGCTGTTCGCCGGAGCCGTCTCTGTATCGCTCGCGGTCATGTTGGCCCAAGGCGTCTCTGTATCGCCCAGCACCTCACAGGTTTTCACGCTGCTCTATCTCGGCGTGCTCGCCTCGGGCGTGGGATTCTATTTCTGGAATGTCGGCGCGACGATGGTCAGCGCCGGGGCCCTGGCGGTGATGAACAACGCCAAGATCCCGCTCGCCGTCGCCTGCTCGCTGGTCTTCTTCCACGAGACCGCCGACCTGCCCCGCCTTGGCATCAGCCTCGGGCTCCTCATCGGCGCCGTGTTTCTGGCGGAGAAGCGGTGAACGGCGCCTTGGCTACTCCCACGCCTGATACTTCAGTCCGGGCACCCGGCGAAATTCGCGAAGGTTCGCCGTCAGCAGTGTAGCTCCGAGGCTCCGCGCTTGAGCCGCAATCAGTTGATCGAGCGACCCGATGGGCGTGCCTGCTTTCTCCAGGAAAGCGCGAATCTCACCGTAGTGGACCGCTGCCTTCGCGTCGAAGGGAATCATCTCAAAGAGGTCAACGAATGCGCCCACCTTGCGTAGCTGGGTCTCAGGGTCGTTCGCCTTGCCTGCTCCCGTCCACAGTTCAGCCGCCACGACGGACGATAGCCGGCAATCGACGAAGGCAGGCAGGCGGCGTCCACGCGTGCGGCCCCGCAGCAGATCGATGCATACATTGGTATCCAGCACCCAGATCATGGCACGGCTTACCAGCTCAGATCCCGCTTCTGTTCGCCCGGTTGAACCCGGCCGGGAAATTCCGCCGCTCCGAGTGAAAATTCCGCCATATGCCGGGCAACATCGGCGAGGGTCTTGAAAGCAGGCCGGGACTTGCTGCGCAGCACTACTTCATCACCCCTCCGCTCCACCAGCACTTCACTGCCGGGAAAACGAAAGGCCTTGGGCAAGCGCACCGCCTGGCTGCCTCCATGCTTGAAAAGTTTGGCTGTCGTCATAGCTACGATCCGTAGCTACGCTAGCTCCCCTGTCAAGATTTGCCTCCTCACCGGCGCCGTATTTCTGGCCGGGAAGCGGTGAACTCGCCGCTTTGACAGCTTGCCAGACTCAGCAGCTGAAGCTTCATTTTAGACTACTGTATGAAAGCTACCCCGAGTGTTCTATTTACTCTGTTGGCACTCTGGTCACTTCTCACACTTGTCTATATTTTGCTCAGGCCACCACCAAACCGTGCGTTATTCTGGCTGCTCGTAACTCCAGGAGTGATCGCAGGCGCTTTCTACATGGTGTTGTCGCGGCGAGAGGAAAAGCGCGAAGAGAATGACGTGACTGCATGGAATTCGCGGCTCACATCTTTAGTCGATGTTCAGGACTTCAGCGATGTTGGCCATTTACATGAGTATTTCACTAAGGATGAAAGAATCCGTGTCATTCAGGAGCTGGAACAAATGCCAACCGGCTCTCGCAGCCTCAGGAAAGCCATCAGCATTGTGAATCCGACGATCCTCGAAGAAGATCCAACCAATAGCAATTTGGCCTGACTACAGACTGGTCTACATGAAACTTTCCCTGACAAAGGACCGCATAGTAGTCTGCCAGCTCGCGTCTGACGCCCCGACCCCTGTGTGGGCCTTGGGCAAGGATGCATTCAGCTCCATCACCCGGACGAGCGAGGAGCTGTCCATCGTCTGTGCCGAGAGCCTCGTGCCCAAGGGCGTGAAGCACGAGGCAGGATGGCGCCTGTTCAAGGTGGACGGGCCGCTGGACTTCGCGCTCACGGGTGTTCTTGCCTCGGTCGTCGCGCCGCTCGCCCAAGCCGGCATCAGCATCTTCTCGATCGCCACCTTCAACACCGACTACGTCTTGGTGAAAGACGCTAGGATTGCCGAAGCCGTGAAAGCCCTCCAATCTGCCGGGCACAGCGTCAAAATCGACTGACCCCGATGGCCACATCCTCCAGTTCGCCAACCGGCTCCGATATCGGTCAGATCGCCCTCACCATAAGCGACGTGACGAAGGCCAAGGCGTTCTACCAAGGTATCCTCGGCCTGAAACTGCTCTTCGATGCGGGCCCAAACCTGAGCTTTCTCGCCGCCGGTCCGGTGCGCCTCATGCTCACGACGCCGCAAGGGTCCGGTGAGGTGGGCAAAAATTCCATCCTCTATTTCCGAATCGTAGCGCTCGAGTCGACCTACCAGTCGTTCGTTGCCGCCGGGGCCACCCCGGAACGTCCGCCGCAGTTGGCCGCCAAGCTGCCCGAGCACGAACTCTGGATCGGTTTCCTGCGCGACCCGGATGGCAATCTCGTGGGCCTGATGGAAGAAAAGCGAAACTGAAACGGCTCGGCGAAGTGGCTGATTTTCCCTTTGCGGGCGGGGCGGCGGTGGGGTTGAGTGAGGCCATGTCCGACTACCAAGCCCCCGTTTTCCTGACCGAGTTGCTCAAGGCCAAGTCGCCCTCCGGCGCCGAGGCGCAGGCCCAGGCCGTCTATGACGCCCACGTCAAACCGCACGCCGACGCCTACGCCAACGATGCCCTCGGCAACCGCCTCGCCTCGCTCAACCTCAAGGGCGGCCCCACCCTCATGATGGCCGGCCACATGGACGAGCTCGGGCTCATGGTCATCTTTGTCAGCAAGGACGGCTTCCTCTATTTCGACACCGTCGGCGGGCACGACCTGAGCATCATCTCCGGCCGCCGCGTGATTCTCCAGACGGCGAACGGCCCGGTCAAGGGCGTCACCGGCAAACGCGCCGTCCACCTGATGGACGACGAGGACCGCAAGAAAGTGCCTAAGAAGCACGAGATCTGGATCGATATCGGCGCCAAGACCAAGGCCGAGGCCCTCAAACGCGTCGCCATCGGCGACGTGGCGACCTACGACCACGAGTTCGAGCTGATCACCGGCAGCATCGGCACGGCACGCGCCTTCGACAACAAGGTCGGCGCCTATATCGTCGGCGAGACCCTCATCCGGCTGGCCAAGGAGAAGGCCAAGCTCAACGCCAAGGTCGTCTCGGTCGCCACCACGCAGGAGGAGATCGGCACGCGCGGCGCGCAGACCTCGGCCTTCGCCGTGGACCCGCACGTCGCCCTCACCGTCGATGTCGGCCATGCGACCGATCACCCCGACTGCGACCAGCGCAAGTTCGGCGAGACCAAGCTCGGCGGCGGCCCGATCATCTGCCGCGGCCCGAACATCAACCCCAAGGTCTTCGACCGTCTCATCGCCTGCGCCAAGAAGGCCAAGATTCCCTATCAGGTTGAAGCCGACCCCCGTCCCACCGGCACCGATGCCCGCGCCATCCAAATGGCCCGCGGCGGCGTCGCCTGCGGCCTGGTATCGATTCCCCTCCGCTACATGCACACGCCCAGCGAGGTCGTGGACCTGCAGGACGTGGAGAATTGCGTGAAGCTGTTCGCCGCGTTCGCGAAGTCGGTCGGCAAGGGCGAGAGCTTCAACTGGTAGGGCGTAGGGCCCGCGTCCCTATTTTGTGGGCGGGGTGCCCTCACCCCGCGAGGCATTCGGTGCGCTCGCTGAAACCCGCGGGGTGAGGGCACCCCGCCTACAAAAACCAGCGGCAACCTCAGGCGGCGTTCTTGTCCGATGATGCGCCGCGACCGTGCTTCTTGAGCTGGGGTTTGCGGCGGCCCTCGACGACGGACTGGTCGATGATGACCTCGGAAATATCGTCGCGCTGCGGCAGGTCATACATGACCTCAAGCATGATCTTCTCCAGAATGGCGCGGAGGGCGCGGGCCCCGGTCTTGAGCTCGATGGCGCGCTTGGCGATGGCGATGATGGCGTCGCGGGTAAACTTGAGCTGAACGCCGTCCATCGCGAAGAGTTTCGAATACTGCTTCACCATCGCGTTCTTGGTGCGCTGCAGAACCTTCTCCAAATCCTCCACCTTGAGCTCGTCGAGCACGGAGACGACCGGCAGGCGGCCGATGAACTCGGGGATCATGCCGAAGCGGATGAGATCCTCGGGGGCGACGCCACGCATCATCTCGTCGGGCGTGAGGTCGTGGTCCTTGGCATTGATGTGGAAGCCGAGCGAGCGCTGGCCGAGGCGCTTCTTGATGACCTCGTTGAGCCCGACGAAGGCGCCGCCGCAGATAAAGAGAATGTTCGAAGTGTTGACCTGAATGTATTCCTGGTTCGGGTGCTTGCGACCGCCCTGCGGAGGGACGTTGCAGGTGGTGCCCTCGAGGATCTTGAGCAGCGCCTGCTGCACGCCTTCGCCGGAAACGTCGCGGGTGATGGAGACGTTCTCCGTGCTGCGGCGGATCTTGTCGATCTCGTCGATGTAGATGATGCCGCACTCGGCCTTCTTCACGTCGTAGTTGGCGGACTGAAGGAGACGCAGGACAACGTTCTCCACGTCCTCGCCGACGTAGCCGGCCTCGGTCAGCGTGGTGGCATCGGAAATGGCGAAGGGCACGTCGAGGATACGGGCGAGACTGCGAGCGAGCAGCGTCTTGCCGGAGCCGGTGGGACCGACGAGCAGGATGTTGCTCTTCTCCACCTCGACCTCGCTGAACTCGGCGGGCAGCGAAGCGGCATCGGCGGCGTTGCCGTGGTTGGCGTCGAAATTGAGGCGCTTGTAGTGGTTGTAGACGGCGACCGAGAGAACCTTCTTGGCGTGGTCCTGACCGATGACGTGATCATCAAGGACCTTCTTGATGTCGGAGGGCTTGATCAGACGGAAAGCGGGCTTGGCGGCGGTGCCCTCGGGCGTGGCCGGGGCCTTCACCTCGCGGTCGATGATCGTCTTGCAGACGTTGACGCACGAATCGCAGATATACACGCCCGGGCCCGCAATGATCTTGCGGACCTCGGCCTGCGATTTACCGCAGAATGAGCACAGGGTCATGCGCGAGGATTTGGCCATTGCTGGTTATAATCGGCCCAAGTCGGGTTTAGTCGAGGGATTTTCCGCCACGTGACGCGGCAGGGTAAAGTGCGGTCAGGCCGCGCTTTGAGCCAGCTTCTGGATGTCCCGGGTGGACGTGACCACATGGTCCACGATGCCGTAGGCCTTGGCCTCCTCGGCGCTCATGTAGTAATCGCGGTCGGAATCAGTCTCCACCTGCAGCGCGGTCTTGCCCGTGTGCTTGGCAATGGTCTCGTTGAGGGTCTTGCGCCAGCGGATGATTTCCTTGGCCTGGATGGCGATGTCGGCCGCCTGGCCGCCGGCGCCGCCCGAAGGCTGGTGGATCATCACGCGGCTGTTGGGCAGGCAGAAGCGTTTGCCCTTGGTGCCGGCGGCGAGCAGCACCGTGCTCATGCTCGCGGCCATGCCGATGCAGTAAGTAACGAAATCGCACTGCAGGAAATTCATCGTGTCGTAGATCGCCATGCCGGCGGTCACCATGCCGCCCGGCGAGTTGATGTAGATCTGGATGTCCTTCTTGGGGTCCTCCATCTGGAGGAAAAGCATCTGGGCGATGACCACGTTGGCCACCCCATCGTCGATGGGCGTGCCGATGAAGATGATGCGATCCTTCAACAGGCGGCTGTAAATATCCATGGACCGCTCGCCGCGGCCGGTGCTCTCGAGAACGATGGGAACGTAGTAGCTCATGCTTGGGTGGTTGCCGTCTTCACGGTAGCCTTGGAGACGAGAAAATCAAGGGTCTTGTCGAAGAGGATCTGCTGCTGGATGGCGCGGACCTGATCGCGATCCTTGGTGAGATCCTTGGCGAGCTTGTCGGGGCGCTGACCGCTGCGCATGGCCTCGCGCATGAGCCAGTTGTTGAAATCCTTCTCGTCGACCTTGAGCTTCTCAGCCTCGGCGATCTTCGCGAGCAGGAGCTGCACCTTCACGCGATTGACCGCAGCCTTGGACGCACCCTCGTGGAGCTCCTTCTTGTTTTCCTCGAGCTTGTCCTGCGGGACGCCGTTCCGGAGATTCTCCTCGATGAACTGACGGAGAATACCGTCGCGCTCCGAAGCAATAAGGCTTTCGGGCACGGGGAAGTTGGCCTTCGCGGCGAGCGCATCGGTGACCTGGCGGCGCTGGGCGGAGCGATTCGCGTAGTCCTTGCGGGCGGTGAGCTGGGCGCGGACCTGCGTCTTGAGCCCGGCGAGATCGTCCACCTGGTGCGACTTGAAAAACGCCTCGTCCATCGCCGGGAGCACGCGCTCGCGGACTTCCTGCACGTCGATGGCGTAGACGACGGTTTTGCCGGCCAGTGCCGGCACGGCGGCAAAGTCAGCGGGGAAAGCGACCTCGACGGTCTTTTTGTCACCGGTCTTCAAACTGGCGATCAGCTTGGACATGCCGGGGAGCAAGCCTTCGTTGGCACCCTCGACCTCTTCCCACGTCTGGGGCGCGGCCGCGTAGATGGCCTTGTCGGCGACGATCTCAGTGAGGGGTTTGCCGGCAAGCGTGCCGGTGTAACCGAAGCGGACATAGTCGCCCTTGGCGGCGGCGCGCTCGGCGACCTTGAAGTCAGCGCGCTCGGCGCGCAGGCCCTCGATCACATTATCCATTTCAGATTCGGTGGGCTCGGTAACCTGAACCTCCAGCTCCAACCCAATATAGTCGGGCAGCTTGATGGTGGGGCTGACATCCACGGTGAGCTTGATGGCGGCGGAGAGACCGGGCTCGATCGCGCCTTCCTCGACGTCAACCAGCGAGAGCACCTCGAGTTTCGACTGCTCCAAGCCGTCGCGGTAGGCCTTGCCGATGACCTTGCTCTTGAACTCTTCCTTCAGCTCCTTGCTGAAGCGCTGCGCCACCATCGCGGCGGGCACCTTGCCGGGGCGGAAACCGGGCAGGCTGGCCTGCTTGGTGAATTCGCCCAAGAGGACGGTGTATTCGCCTTGGACTTCACCCTTGTCGAGGGTGACGGTCAGCGTTTTGCGGGTCTCGTTGATATCGGATATTTGGACGTTCACGGTGTAAATTCAGACGGGTTTCCTCAGAGAAAAGAGGTCGAAGTAACTAGCCCCGCCTGAGCCGGTCAAGGTCTCTTTCGACACAAATCCCGCGCAATCCACCTTGGATTTTCACCGGGCACCACCCAAGCTGCCTGTCGACATGGCCCGTCTGACCCAACTCCTTGCCAACCACGGCAGTATCCTCGTCCTCGACGCGGCCTCACAGCGGGTGCAAGTCGGGCTGCTTCAGGTCGGGAAATCCGCTGTCTGGCACGCGACAACCGACGAGGCCGGACGAGGCGTCTTTGCCGGGACCGAGTCAGTCCTGCAACAATCAGGCCTCACGATCGACCGAATCGGCGCGTTTCTTTTCTGTGAGGGACCGGGCTCGATGCTCGGCACCCGCACCGTGGCCATGACGCTCCGCACTTGGCTGGCCCTGAAACCACGACCGGTCTATCGCTACCAAAGTCTCGCCCTCGCCGCCCACTTTGCCTGGAGCCAGCAAACCGGTCGCGACCTCACGGTGATTGCCGATGCCCGGCGAGAGACTTGGCACTGCCAGCCGATCCGCAC
>JAHFTH010000236.1 GCA_023269445.1 Lacunisphaera sp. | reverse complement strand
CAGCCCAGCTCGCGTGCGATCAGGCTGCAGTCGGAATAGTAGTCACCGATGTCGATCTTGCGCCGGTCGGCCGGGAATTGCTTCACCCGGTAACTCCCCTGCCCCGCCACGACCACGAGTTGTTCCGCCAGCGCGCGCAGGCTGATCTGGCCCACGCCCCCGAGGTTGAACACCCGGCCCACCGCCTGTGGATGCGTCGCGGCCAGCAGGAAAGCCTCCACGGCATCATCCACGTAGGTGAAGTCGCGCAGCTGTTCCCCGCCCCACACCTCGACCGGTTTGCCTTCGAGGATCTGTTTGATCCACACGCCGACGAAGGTCTGGCGAGCGTCCTTCACGCGCATCCGGGGGCCGATGGTGTTGGTCAGACGCAGCACCGTGCTGGGCACACCATGAACCGCGCTGTAGAGCAGATGATACTCCTCGCCCGCGAGCTTGTTGATGCCGTTCACGTCCACCGGACGCAGCGGATGCTTCTCGTCCACGGGCAGGTAATCGGGCCGGCCGTAGATCTGCCGCGTGCTGGCGAAGACGACGCGGAGCTTCGGGTTATGCTTCCGGCAGGCTTCCAGCAGCGTGAGCTGCGCACGACAGTTGATCTCCAGGTCGGTCTCCGGGTCGGTCATCGAGTCCATGTGACTCGTCTGCCCGGCGAGGTTGAATAGAAAATGCTGCCCGCGCAAAAACTCCGGCAGGCTGTGCCGGTCGCGCACATCGGCGAGATTGATGTCCAGCTGGCTCTCGATCCCGCGGACATTGCGCCGATTGCCGCCGTATTCGGGAATCAGGCTGTCGAGCACCGTAACCTTGGCCCCGAGGGCCACGAGGGTCCGGGCGAGGTTCGAACCGATGAAACCCAGCCCACCGGTGATGAGCACGCGCTTCCCCTTGAAGGCTTTCGCGAATGACTGGCGGGGTTTCATCAGTGGGCCGACACGCTTGCAGCAGAATCTGCGGGAAACAAGCGCACAGTGAAGTCGGAAGAGTTAGCCGCAGATTGCACCGATGGGCACGGATCAGGATCGATCCACTGAATTATTCAAAAGCCAGAAAGCCATGAACCCGAGTCTTGGCTTCATGGATTCTGAATCAATCCCCTCTGCTCTCTCTTTCCTCCTGTTGAATCTGTATCCGTGCTCATCCGTGTCATCCGTGGCCACCCCCTTGTTCGGTTCAGAAATCCTGCAGCTTGCCCTCGCCGGCACCACGCCCGGGTTCCAGCCGCTCCAGCACTTCGCCGAGCAGATAAATCGAGCCGGTCACCACCACCGTTTCACCCGGGGCACCCAGCGTGCAAGTCGTGGCGTCGGGGAAAACCTGCTCCAAGGTTCCTTCGCGAATCAAGTGATGCGAGGCCGGCGGCACGAGCGCCCTCATCGTCTCGTAAGGCGTCGCCCGGTTCTGGCGCGGAGTGACGAGGTGCAGCTCACGCGCATACTTCAACACGACCTCCAACAACGCCCGCGCCCGAAATTCGCCCAGCACCCCGGCGACGATGATGGGTTGATGCCCGGTCTCAGCCACGAGTCGCTGCAAATTACGCTCCAACACTTCCGCCCCCTCCGGATTGTGCGAGGCATCGAGAATCACGGCCCGGCCCCCGACCGACAGGCGCTGCCAGCGTCCGGGCCAGTTGACGCCAGTCAACCCGCGCACCATCGCCGCCTCATCGGGCCGCAGCTTGGCCGGCAGCAACCGCGCCGCGAGTATCGCGGTGGCGGCGTTCCAGCGCTGGTAGTCGCCTTCGAGATTGGTCATCGGATATTTTTCCAGCGCCTCACCGAATTCCTCGCGCACGGAATGAACCCGGGCCCCGTTGGTCGCCGCCACCTCGCGGATCACCCGCTCCGCCCCGGCGGGCAAACGTCCGATGACGACGGGACGGTCGGGCTTGATGATGCCCGCTTTCTCGTAGGCAATTTTCTCCACGGTATCACCCAACTCGGCGCAGTGGTCCAAACCGATAGACGTGATCACGCTGACCTCCGGCTGCACGACGTTGGTCGCATCGAGCCGTCCACCCAAGCCCACCTCGACGAGAGCGACATCCACCTGCTTCCGCTTAAACTGCAGAAAGGCCATTGCGGTCATGAACTCAAAAAACGTGGCATGCTCGTCGGCGGCGAAGGCGGCCGCCCGCGCCGCGACCGGTTGCAGCTCCCGGGTGTAGGTGACGATCTCCGCCTCGGTCAGGATCTGGCGGTCCACCTGCACGCGCTCCCCGATTTTCACGAGGTGCGGCGAGGTGTAGAGTCCGGTGCGCCGGCCGGCCGAGCGGAAAATTGACTCCAGCATCGCAGCCACCGAGCCCTTGCCGTTGGTGCCGGCCAGATGGATGACCGGATAAGCGAGCTCCGGATGGCCGAGTTCAGCCGTCAAACGCCGCATACGGTCGATGCCGAATTTCATCCCTCCGATCTTGAGCGCGTAAAGATACTCCGTCACCGAAGCGTAGTCGGAAAGATTATTGGCCACGGATTTCACGGATGAGAATGGTAGGGCGCACCGGCCCGGTGCGCCACGGCGGAGCGGGCCGCTCCGCCCTACCTCTACGCGCTTGCCTCTGCGGGCACAGCCGACGGGAACGGTGAGGCCGTCGCCACTTTATGCGCCACATATTTGTGGACGTGCAGTGCCTGCAAAATACTCGTGAGCCGGTCCTTCATTTCCAACCGACTGACAATCTGGTCGAGCAGTCCGTGCTTGAGCAAAAACTCCGAAGTCTGGAACCCGGCCGGCAGCGTCTGCTTGGTGGTTTCCTTGATGACGCGAGCGCCAGCGAAACCGATGAGCGCGCCCGGCTCGGCCAAAATGACATCGCCCAGCGTGGCGAAGCTGGCGGTGACACCGCCCGTGGTCGGGTAAGTGAGGATGGAGATGAACGGCAGTTTCGCCTCGGCCAGGCGGCCGAGCGCGGCGCTGGTCTTGGCCATCTGCATCAGGCTGAAGATGCCTTCCTGCATGCGGGCACCGCCGGAGGAGCTGACGATGATACAGGGAATTTTCTTCTTGGTCGCACGCTCGATGGCGCGGGTGATTTTCTCGCCGACCGCCGCGCCCATGGCGCCGCCGCAAAACCGAAAATCCATCACCGCGAGCGACACGGCGATGCCGTTGAGCTTGCCGGTGCCGCAGATGACGGCCTCGGGCAGGCCACTGTCCTTCTCGTAGCGCTTGATGCGGTCGGTGTAGGCGGCGGAATCGACGAACTTGAGCGGGTCGGCCGACTTCACGCCGGCGTCGAATTCCTCGAAGGTCCCCTCGTCCACCATGCTCTTGATGCGTTCGCGCGAGCCGATCGGGAAATGGTAGCCGCTCTTCGGCACGACCATGAGATTGGCCTCAAGATCCTTGGTGAAGACGATCTCGTCGGAGGCCGGACATTTTGTCCACAACCCCTCGGGGATGTTCTTCTTCTTCTTGGTGGAAGCAGTGAGCTTGGGTTTGGAAAAATGTGACATTGCGAAAATAATCAGCCGTGCCCGAAGGTGACGACGTCGAGGGTTAACGCACCGCCGCGCCGCAGCACGGTTGCGCAAGAATTGAGAGTGGAGCCCGTTGTAAAAACATCATCGACCAAAATGTAACGTTGGGCGGGATTAATGGTGCCGCCCTTGGCCAAGGCAAAGGCATTTTTCAGGTTCTCCCGGCGCGTCTCGCGATCGTAGTGTGTCTGCGATTCCGTATCGACGACCCGGGCGAGGAGTTCGCGCACTTCTGCCTGCCCGTCCACGGCTTGCGCGCAGCAATCCGCCAGCAACCGGCTCTGGTTGAAGCGTCTTTCCCGCAACTTGCGCGGATGCAGCGGCACGGGCACGAGCACCGCCCCGCGCAGGTAGTCGGCATAGCCCGGCGCTTCGCGCATGATGGCCGTGATATCCTCGAGCACGTGCTGACCCTGATGGTATTTGAGGGCGTGGATGAGCGACCGGCCCGGCCCTTGGAGCAGAATCGCCGTCTTCCCCTGGCCGAACTTCGGTTCGAGCGTCTCGCAGTGCGGACACAGCCGGTTCTCCGCCATCTCGCCGAAGTAAGGATGCCCGCAGGTCGTGCAGTGCGGCGGCGCCACGATGTGCAGCAGCTTTTCGCAGCGGACGCACAGGTGCCGGAACCGCCCTCTCTCCACCAGCCCGGCGCAATGCACGCAACTCCGCGGAAAAACCACGTCGAGTTTGTCCCGCCAGAGTGCCTGCAGCATCGGGCTCATCGCTAGTAAATCACCTTCACCAGAAACAGACCCTGCGGCGGAGCGGTCACCACGGTCGGGATGCGGCGCCGGGTCTTGAGCAGCACGGCCACCTCGGCGGGCTTGAGCTTGCCGAGACCGACACTGACGAGCGCACCGGTGAGGCTGCGCACCATCTTGTAGAGAAACCCGTCGGCCTCGAAGGTGAAGGCGACCTTCCGGCCGCTACGGCTGACGTCGAGCCGGCGCAGATGTCGCACCGTGGTCTCGTAGGTCCGGTCGTTCTCCCCCGAGAAGGCCCAGAAGTCATGCTTCCCGCGCAGGACTTTGGCTGCGGCCCGCACCGCCGGCCAGTCGAGGTCGCGGTTGAGCGGCCAGCAGAAATTGCGCGTGAACGGGTCGGCCTCACCGAGGTCGAGGTGGTAGCGGTAGATCTTTCCCTTGGCGTCAAAGCGCGCATGGAAGTCCGGTTTGGCGCGTCGCACGGTCTTCAGCTGGATCGAGCGCGGCAGGCCGGTCTGCAGCGCGAGCCGCAGCTTCTCGCCACCGTGGGCCCAGGCCGCGTCGAAATGAAACACCTGCGCCCGCGCATGCAC
>JAHFTH010000235.1 GCA_023269445.1 Lacunisphaera sp. | reverse complement strand
CCCTCGGCGCGGGCTACCTCGCCAAGTTTTATGGCGACAACGGGGTGAAGAGCCTGGCGATCCCCTTCTACCAGATGGTGCTCAAGGTCGATCCCGGCATCCTCGGGCTCATCCTCGCCATCCCGCGACTCTGGGATGCCTTCACCGATCCGATCGTCGGCGTGGTGTCGGACAATTGCCGGTCCCGCTTCGGCCGGCGCAAGCCGATCATCATCCTCGGGGCCATTTTGCAGGCGGTCGCCTTCGGCGCCATCTGGATGGTGCCGGCCGGCCTG
Organism: Lacunisphaera sp.; assembly: GCA_023269445.1. GTDB lineage: Bacteria > Verrucomicrobiota > Verrucomicrobiia > Opitutales > Opitutaceae > Lacunisphaera. Next base: position 4,546 of record JAHFTH010000235.1, on the reverse strand, counting down.
AGCCAGGGGGCGACGATCACCTACCTCATCGTTACCCTGCTCATCTTCTACTCCTGCTTCTCGATTTTCTCGGTGCCACTGATGAGCCTGACCTACGAGATGACGCCGGATTACCAGGAACGCACCCGCGTCTCGGCCTTCGGCGGTTTCTTTGGCAAAATCGGCGAGCTCACCTACAGCTGGGTCTTCTGGGCCGCGAACCTCGCGATCTTCGGCTCCGTCATGCATGGCATGCGCGCGGTGGGCTGGACCATCGCCATCTGCATCATGGGCCTCGCCGGTATGATCCCCGGGCTCTTCGTGCGGGAACGCCATTTCCAACGCGTCGCCCACCAGGAAAAGGTGCGGTTCGGCCCGGCACTCAAAGCCGCGTTCAGCAACCGCGCCTTCCTCGTGCTGATCGGCTTCACCGTCTGCCAGGTGCTGGCCGGCATGCTCTCCAGCAACATCGACTACTATTTGCTCGTCTACCACATGAACGCCGGCGACATCGTCGAGGGCTCCAAGTGGAAGGGCGTGCTCTCGACCGGCTTCGCCATCGTCGGCATCGCGGCGATCTACCCGGTCAACTGGATGGCCAACCACCTCGGCAAACGCCGGACGCTCTTCATCATCTTCGGCCTCAATCTCGTCGGCGGCGTCGCCAAGTGGTTCATCTTCACGCCGGGCAACCCCTGGAAGATCCTCCTCGACCCGCTCCTCTGCGGCCCGGCCTGGACCGCCGTCAACATCCTCCAGTATTCCATGCTGGCCGACGTCTGCGACGATGACGAGCACCGCCACGGGATGCGCCGCGAAGGTATGCTCGGCTCGCTCTTCTCCTGGATCCAGAAAACGGGCTACGCCCTCGCCTTCTTCGGCGCCGGGCTGGCGCTCAACTTCGTGCACTTCGATGCCGCCCTCGGCGGCGCGCAGGCCCCGCGCACCATCCTCGGCATGCGCCTGATGCTCGCCGGCTCCATCTCGGTCTGGTCGCTCCTCGCGATCGGCCTGCTGTTGTTCTATCCGCTCAGCAAACGCCGCGCCTACGAGATCCGCGACGAGCTGGAAAAACGCCGCGGCTCCGCCAACGGCTGACCCCACCCCCATGTCGCCGACCAAGCCAGCCAATAAGGATTCGCGTTCGCCCCTGCCCCCGGGCAACCTGCCCGACATGTCCCGCTCAGCCGCCCCGGCCAAAAAGGCCACGATCTACGACCTGGCCCGACTCGCGAACGTTTCCCCGGGCACCGTCAGCCGCGTGCTGAACAACCGCGACAAGGTGAAGCCCGAGACGCGCGAGCGCGTGCTGCGCGCCGCCAATACGCTCAACCTGAAACCGCAGGTCTCCGTGCGTTTCCGCCAGGTGGCGATCCTCTCCGAGCCCACTTTCGCCGACCGCATCGAGGGCTACGCGGCCACGCTCACCGCCCACCTCTCGTTTGCTTTTTCCCGGCGCAACATCGGCGTCGTCCTGCCCGTTAACCCCTTTGAGAAGCTGCCCGGCCTCTTCCTCGACGGCATCATCGCCGTCACCTTCGACAAGCAGCTCCAGACCCTGCTCGCCGGCCTCGAGAGCCGCATGCACGTCGTCTATATGGACAAGTTCGACGTGACCGAGAAGGAATACGCGATCTGCTCCGACCACTTCAACTCGGGCTACATCGCCGCGCAGCACTTCATCGCTCGCGGCAAGAAGCGGCTCGGGTTCCTCGGCGGCCACAACAACCGGCCCTACCTCGAGCGGCTCGCCGGCTACCGCAAGGCCCTCGCCGAGGCCGGCGTGCCCGCCGACGAACGGCTCTTCGTCCTCACCAACCCGAATACCAGCCACATCTCGGCCGTCACCCGCATTGTGCGCGGCGGCGCGGACTGCATCTACGTCCCGGGCGTCAGCTTCCAGGCGATGGAGTGCCTCCACATCCTCACCTACGTGATGGGCCTGAAGGTCCCGCAGGATATTTCCATCATCGGCGGCGAGAACGAGGGCATCTCCACCATCCAGAACCCCCCGCTCACCACCATTCAGGAGCCGCTCCGCGAAATGGCCGAGCGCGCCGCCGCCATGTTCGACCAGCTCACGTCCGGTGAACGCGTGGCCGCCCGCCACGCCATTTTGCCCGTCAAGCTCATCGAACGCGACTCCGTCGCCTGAGCCAGCCCCGTCGCCCCGTTTCCGCCAAAAATCCCGTCTGCCCGCGAAATCAAAGACTTTTACTCGTTATCAAACTTCCTGCTTTACCTCACTCCCCCGCCATGAATCAACCGCTCAACCAAGACTGGAAATTCCGCCGCCTCAAGGCGGCCGATGCTTCTTGGGCGGCGGTGGATCTGCCGCACTCGCCTTTCGTCGCGGACTTGGACGGTCGCGAACACTGGTTCGGTGAATGCGAATACCAACGCGAAATCCAGGCCCCGCCACTGACCGGCGGCGCCCGCTGTGTGCTCTACGTCGGCGCCGCGATGCATAGCTGCTCCGTGCTGGTCGGCTCGCGCGCAATCGCCCGCCACACCGGCGGCTACCTGCCTTTTGAAGCAGACCTGACGGACCACCTCGACGCCCGCGGCCGTTGCACGGTCACGCTGCGCCTCGACAACCGCGACAACCCCGACGTCCCGCCGGGCAAGCCGTATGACGATCTGGATTTCTGCTGGTATGGCGGACTCTACCGCACGGTGGAGCTGCGGATCCGTCCCGGCGTCCATCTCACCGAGGCCGTTTCCGCCGGCGAAGTGGCCGGCGGCGGTGTGTTCCTGCGCACTCTGGCCGCGAACGAGCAATCGGCCGAGGTTTCCGCCCGCGCCCATGTGCGCAACGGCTCGCCGGCCGCCCGCTCGATCCGGGTCCGCACCAAATTCCGGCGGGGCGACCGTATCGTGGCGACGGTCACCAGCGAACCGGTCAGCCTGGCGCCCGCGGCCGCCACCCACGTGGAAATCCGCCTCGCGCTGGCCAGTCCCGCCCTCTGGAGCCCGGCGTCACCCGAATTGCACGACGTCACGGTGAGCGTGCTGGACGATTCCGGCACCGTGCTGGATTTCCACGCGACCCGCTTTGGCGTGCGCCGCATCAGCTTCTCGCGCTCGGGCGGATTCACGATCAACGGCCGGCGGCGACGCCTGCGCGGCACCAACCGCCACCAGGAGATGCCGCGCGTCGGTTACGCCACGCCGCCGGCCGCCCAATACCGCGACGCCCGCCGTATCAAGGAAGCCGGCTTCGACTACGTCCGCCTGTCCCATTACCCGCAGGCGCCGGAATTTCTCGCGGCCTGCGACGAACTCGGCCTGGCGGTCATGAACTGCATCCCCGGCTGGCAGCTCCTCGGTGGGCCGCGTTTTCGCGCGGCCGCCTGCGAGGACGCCCGCCAGCTGATCCGGCGCGACCGCAACCACGCCTGCGTCGTCCTCTGGGAGCTTTCCCTCAATGAAACCGACATGGATGAGGAGTTCATGGCGCGGCTCCACGCCATCGGTCACGAGGAATATCCCGGCGACCAGCTGTTCACCTGCGGCTGGATCGACCGCTATGACGTGTTCAGCCATGCCCGTCAGCACGGCCAGATCCACCACTGGCGCAACGGCGACAAGGCCCTCGTCATCGCCGAATACGGCGACTGGGAATACTACGCCCGCAATGAAGGTTTCGATCAGAAGACCGGCGCCGGAGTCTACGACTCCTGGAGCACGGCACGCCAATTCCGCGGTGACGGCGAGCGCGCCCTCGACCATCAGGCTCACCTCCATCTGATGGCCTTGAACGACACGCTCTCGTCGCCCGCCGTGCTCGACGGCCAATGGGCGATGTTTGATTACGCGCGCGGCTACCATCCGGTGCGGGCCGCCGTCGGCGTGATGGATATCTTCCGGTTGCCGAAGTTCTCCTACCACTTCTACCAGAGCCAGCGCGACCCGCTGGAGCGGGGTGCGGGCTGGTGCGTCGGCCCGGTGGTGTTCATCGCCTCGCACTGGACCGCGACCTCGTCCCTGCGCGTGCCCGTCTTCAGCAACTGCGAGGAGGTGGAACTGACCCTGAACGGCCGGTCGCTCAGCCGGCAGCGCCCCGCCCAGACGGCCCTGACCCAACGTCTGCCCCATCCGCCTTTCTATTTTGATCTGCCTGCACACGCCTCGGGGAAACTCGAGGCCACCGGCTACCTCGCCGGGCAAGCCCGGGCCTCCCACGTGGTCATGACGCCCGGCCCGTTGGCCCGGCTCGAACTCACGGTCGATGACCTGGGCCTGCGCGCCCGCACCGATGAACCCGATGTCCTGTTCGTGCACGCCCGGCTCTGCGATGCAGCCGGCACGCTCTGCGTCGCGGAAACGACGGCCGTCAGTTTTGCCGTCGCTGGCGCCACCTTGGTGGGTCCGGCCGTGAACGATGCCGAGGCGGGCATCGCCTCAATCGTCGTGCGCCTGCCCGCAGGAGCTGCGGCGTTCACGGTGACCGCCAGTGCCCCGGCCGCAGCGCAGGTCGGTCCCGTTACCCTCCGCTGGCCGGGCCAGGCCTGACCGGGCCGTTGATCGCGCAGGTAGATCGGCCGGGCGCCAGTGCCCCGCCGGA
>JAHFTH010000047.1 GCA_023269445.1 Lacunisphaera sp. | reverse complement strand
GCCAGCTCAACGAGCACGGGGCCCGGCTGCATCCCCGGCGCAATGTCCTGCATCAGGCCCTCGGTGCCGCCCACCAGTTCATCGAACCACAATTCGGCGCACTCCCCTGCTCACCCGGCGACCGCTTCCTCATCTGCTCCGACGGACTCACCGACGGACTCTGGGACCGGCAAATCGAGGAACTCGTCCGCGCTCCTGGCTCCGGACCTGTCGCGGAGCGTCTCATCGCCGCCGCCCTGGAAAACTCCGGCAAGGATAACATTACGGCCCTTGTCATCGAGGCGCTGGCACCACCCGCTTTGACCCAATGACCAAGCAACACACCCCGTCGCTTCGCGCCACCCCTCTTGATAGAGGGGAATTAAAACCCATGCTATCGGAAATCCCCTCTATGAAGAGGGGTGCCCTCAGGGCGGGGTGTGTAGAAAGTATACGGATAAGCTGAGCAGGTTGTCCTTTCCCTCCCGGCGCCATGACCACATTGTTCATCTATGGCACGCTCAAGCGCGGCGGCTCCAACCACGTCTTTCTTGTCAGTCAGAAATTCCTCGGTGAGGTCCGCACGGTGCCGGGCTTCACGCTGTATTCGCTCGGCGATTATCCCGGCATGGTGCGCGCGCCCGGCGACACCGCCGGCGTGACCGGCGAACTCTGGTCTGTCGACGACGCCTGCCTCGCCGAACTCGACCGCCTCGAAGGCTTGGACGAGGGCCTCTACCAGCGCATCGACGTGCTGCTCGCGCCCAATTCCCTCGCCGGTTCCGCGCAAACCTACCTCTACCTCCGGCAGTTCGACGGCCTGCAGCCTATCGGCTCCGATTGGCCGGTCGGCCCGCTCACTTGAGCGCTGACTGAGGAATGCGTTTCACGGTGATGAACTTTGCCCGGAACAGCTCCTCCATCAGGTCGCGCGTCGGCATCGGGATGCGTTTCACCAGATCCTCCATCGGCGGCAGGTCACCCTTCTCCACCGGCGGGCTTTCGGTATGCATCAAGCTGGGAGTGACGATGCCCATCTCCCGCTCCTGCGCGAGAAACGCTGCTTCCTCGTCCGACGATGGCCCGGCGGGCGCATCGGCTGTCACTATGCTCGCCGGTGCTTCTTCCTCCCTCGGCAGGGCCGGGCTAGACGGAGACGTCAGTCGTTTTTTTTTGAGCCGTCGTCGGGCAGGCCCTCGGCCAGAGTCGCCAGCTCCTTGATCAGGCTGTCGATCGCCCGGGCGCGGCTGGCCTCGACGGCCTTCAGCAGCGCCACCTCGAAATTAATCTTCTCGGACAAGCCGTGCTTCACGCCGTTCTCGCCCTCGCGCAGGCCGTCGAGCAGGCGGGTGAGCTGTTCGGTGGTCATCGGGACGCCGAGCGCCTCGCTGGTGCCGCCCTTGGCGATCGAATCGAGCAGCGCGCCGCGCAGGTGCGTCTGCAAATCCACCAACAGGCGGTAGAGGTCGCGGCCGTTCTCGTCGCAATCATCGACGATGGCCACGATCCTCTTGTGGTCGCCAGCGGCGAGGGCGGACGCGAGCTCGGCGATCTTGGCGGCGGAAACCAACCCGTAGACATCAAGCACGTCGGCCTCGCCTACGTCGGTGCCACAGAAGGAAATCATCTGGTCGAAGATGGACTGGGCATCGCGCATGCCACCGTCGGCCATGCGGGCGATGCTGCCCAAGGCCGCGGCGCTCACCTTGATCTTCTCACTGGCGGCGATTTTCTTCAGCCGCTGGACGATGAGTTCGGTGGGAATCGGCTTCAGGTCGAAGCGCTGGCAGCGCGAGATCACAGTCGCCGGCATCTTCTGCGGGTCGGTGGTGGCGAAGATGAACTTCACGTGCGCCGGCGGCTCCTCGAGCGTCTTCAAGAGCGCGTTGAACGAACCGGCCGAAAGCATGTGCACCTCGTCAATGATATACACCTTGAAGCGGCCCTGCGCCGGCGCGTAGGCGACCGTGTCGATGATGAACTCGCGGATCTTGTCCACCTGCGTGTTCGAGGCGGCGTCGAACTCGATCACGTCGAGGCAGCGGCCCTCGGCGATGGAGACGGCGATGGGATCGGCGACGTCAAAGTCGGCGTTGGGGCCGCCCGCGGCGTTGAGCGCCTTGGCAAAGATGCGCGCCGTGCTGGTCTTGCCCGTGCCGCGCGGACCGACGAGCAGGTAGGCGTGGGCGATGCGGTTGCGGGCGATGGCGTTCTTCAGCGTCCGCACGACATGGTCCTGCCCGACGACATCATCGAAGGTCTGGGGGCGCCACTTGCGGGCGATGACTTGGTAGGCGCTGCTCAAGGCGGACAAATGGGGAAATCGGTGAAAATAAAGTGGCCAGGCACTCCACGGCACTGGGAGGACGTCGTCACCGTTGCTGCCTTCCGGCCCTGGCGGGGTTCACGCGCCTGCTCATGCATGGCGCCTGGCCGAGGCGGAACGTAGGCCGCACCCCTCCCCTTTCAATCAAAATAAAAAGGGCGCCTGAAGTGGCGCCCGTTGGGCAGAAACGGACTATTTTCCGGCTTCTGGCGGCGGAGCCTGGGGTGGAGACGGCCGTTCACCCTCGGGGCGTCCGTCCGGACGATTGGGCCGATTTGGCATGAACTTCTTGGCTCGTTCGCGCATCTGCCGGTTTAGCTCTTCAAATTTAAAGCGCTGCTCGGGCGTCAGCTTATCGGCCACCTCTCGCTCCATGCGTTGGAAGACCAACCGAGTCTCGCTCATGTAGTGATTGCGCAGTTGGCCCAGTTCCTCGACATTGCGGCGCACAATCGGCCGGAGTTGCTCGACCTGCTCGGGTTGCAATTTGAGTCGCTCGGTTAATTTGCGCAGATGTAACGGTGCCCATTGCTCGGGCATGGGCCGCTCGGCGATCATTTTGCGACCAACGCGTATCATGACGAACGCCCCCGTCACCCCGCCGGCCAGAAAAATGGCCGTGAGCATGAGGATAAGTTTCCAGGGCTTGTTCGTCATGAAATATCGAGCAGCACGCTCACGGTTTCATCGAGGTCAGAATCGTCGGGCATATCGGCTGAGGCACCGAAATAATTGAAGGTGACCGCCGCCACACAGCAGGCCGTCGCGGCCACCAAACCGCGCAACGCGAGGCGCTCCAAGGTAAACCACGGACCGGCGGCCGGTGCAGCCGCAGCCAGTGCAGCCATGCGGGTGGCGAAACCAGCGGGGACCGCGATGTCGCGATCATCCGGGGCCTGCCGGGCCAGCGCCGTGAGGCGCTGCCATTGATGTTCAAATTGATTCATAAGTTCTCCTGCTGTTGTAGTTCCTGAAATAGTTTTTGCAATTTACGTCGTGCGCGAAAAGCGCGCACTTTGATGAGCGTCTGGTTCCAGCCGGTCAGCTGGCTGATCTCGATCAGTGTCTTTTGCTCCAAGTCAAGCAACTGGATGACGAGGCGGTCGTTGGGCTTGAGCTGGGCCAGCAGTTTTTGCACGAGCTCCCGGGCGGCGAGCGCGTCGCCGGGGATGGCTTCGCGTTCATCGCTGAGCACATTCTGCAACACCTCGGCCTGCGTCTCAGGCAGGTCAGCCCAGCGAAACTCGGGCCGACGTTTCTGCGCGCGGAGTTGGTCAATACACGTCGTCACCGCAATTCGGGAGACCCAGTGCGGGAACGGCACGTTGCCTTGGTATTGTTCGAGACGCGTGAACATTTTCAGAAAGATGTCTTGAGCGAGGTCTTCCTCGGCGACACGCCGAGGGAGATGGGAGCGCACGATGCGAATGACCTGGGGATAGAGCTCCGTGACCAGTTGACGCGACGCAGCTTGGTCGTGCTGGCGCACGCGTTCGAGGCATCCGGCAAAATCGAAAGCTTCATCAACCATGGTATATGACTGGCAGGTGGCACATGGCTGAAGACGGCGGACGGAGGCGCTGAGTTACCAGATCGAGTCCGCGTTTAAGAGCGGTCCACCTTGTAAAAAAGCCATAGCCCCAACCCTTGGAAAACGATATTGGGCAACCACACGATGAGGTCGGGCCGCCACGCCGGGTAGTTGTCGAGCCACCCCACCACAATGCTCGCAAAATAATAGCCGAGGGCCAGCAGCAGCCCGAGGCCGAGGTTGGCCGAGGTCTCCTTACGCGATACTTTGATCCCGAGGGGAATCGCCACCAGCGCGAACGACAGCACGGAGAACGCCGTGGCGAATTTCTCCTGGATGGTGATCTGGACCCGCATGAGCTGCTTCGCCCGCTCGGCGGCCGGCACCGTTGCATCAGGCCGGGTCAGGCGGTTCCACTCGGTCATGAGCTGGGCAAAGGTGAACCACTTCAATTTTTTCTGCACAATGCTTTCGCCGGTGAGCCGGTTCAACGGCAAGTCGAAGGTCGCCCGTTCCCACGCCGCGGCACCGTGGGCTTCCCGAAAATTTTCCGGATCCTTGTCGTCCCGCACCTCCGCTTGGGCATGCTCCAGCGTGAGCACGAGCTTGTTGTTGGCCACGTCGAAGTTCAACCGGCCCGCATCGGCCCGGGCGAAACGTTTCACCCGGTTATGCCCGTCGAGTTCCCACAGCCAGAAATCCTTGAGCTGGGTATCATTCTTTTCCCCCACGTAGAGAATCACGCCCGGAAAGTCGCGAATGAACGTCTTCGGCACAATGAAGCTCAGGGGATTCTGTCGCACCGCCTCGGCAAACTCGCGCTGATAGGCCAGCCGCGCCACCGGCATGAATTGGAAATTGACCAGCAACCCGGCCCCCACTCCGAGCAACGCGAGAAAAATGATTGGCGCCGACAGCCAGGCCACGCTCAGGCCCGACCCGCGCAACGCCGTGATCTCCCGATCAGACGACATGCGGCCGAGCACGAGCAAAATGCCCGTCAGCATTCCCATCGGCAGGGCGTAATAGAAGACAAACGGAACCAGCAACCCCACCAGCCGGATGAAGGTCTCGATGGCCAGTTGCCCGGCCAGCATGGGACCGAGCAAATCCTTCATCGCGTTGCCGATCATCAGCACAAACCCGAACATCGCGACCGCCGCGCCGCACGTCAGGAAGACGTTCGCGAAGATATGCCGGTGAATGAGATTCATGCTGAGCTTGAAGCCTGTCGTTTTGCCGTAATTCTGTCCAAGACATTTCCGCACCCATGAAGTTCATTCCTCAAAAGCCGACCATCTATGGCGAGACCCTCGACTCGCTATCAGCCCTGCTCAAGGAGCACGGGCACCCGGCTTTTCGCGTCCAACAGATTCTTGAGTGGCTTTACAAGAAACGTGTCCGAACTTGGGAGGAAATGACGAATCTCTCCCGCCCGCTACGCCTCTGGCTGGCGGAAACCTTCGAACTCGAACCCACGGCCTTTGTTCTCACCAAGCAGTCCGAGGATGTCACCGACAAGCTTCTGCTCGAACTCGGCGACAAATCGCTCATCGAAACCGTCATCATCCGCGCGCCCCAGCTCGGCGTCGGACAGGAAAATTCGCGCAAAACCATCTGCATCTCGACGCAGGTCGGCTGCGCCATGGGCTGCAAGTTCTGCGCCTCGGGCCTCGACGGTCTCAAGCGCAACCTCTCCCCCGGCGAGATTGTCCACCAACTCATCCAGGTCTGCCGGCAGGAGGACAGCCGCACCCCGCGCGCCCACGCCGAGCTCGTCTCGTTCGATAACCTCGTCGTGATGGGCATGGGCGAGCCCCTGCACAACTACGACGCCATCATCCGTGCGCTCACCATCCTTAACGCCGAGTGGGGCCTCGGCTTCGGCGCGCGCCGCATCACCCTGTCCACCTCCGGTCTCGTGCCGAAGATCAAGCTGCTCGCCGACGAACCGCTCGGCATCCGCCTCGCGATCTCGTTGCACGGCGCAACCGACGAGGTCCGCGAACAGATCATGCCGGTCAACAAGAAGTGGCCGCTCGCCGAACTGATCCCCGCCGTGCGCGAGTTTTCGGAGAAACGCGGCCGGATGGTCACGCTGGAGTTTATCCTCATTGAGGAAATCAACGACTCGCTCGACCAAGCGGAGAAGCTCCGCGACATCGCCTACGACCTGCATGCCCACGTGAATCTCATCCCCTACAACACCGTCGAGGGCTTGCCGTGGAAGCGCCCCAGCCTCACCCGGCAGGAGAAATTCGCGCAGGTGCTCGACCGCGGCGGCGTGTCTGTGACGCTGCGCCGCGAGAAAGGCCACGCCATCGACGCCGCCTGTGGCCAGTTGCGGCTGAAGACCGAAAAAGCGCGCGAGGCCACCGTTGTCAGTTAGACGATAGCGCCCCATTTGGTGCTTTACGCATCAATGAATGCAGATGTATTGATTATGCATGCCAGCCGACCGGCCTATTTCTGAGCTTTTCTCGCAACACCGTCCGTTGCGCTCGTTGGAATTTTTCCCGCCCAAGGATGAGGCCGGGGTCGAGGCCCTGCGCCAAACGGCTCTTACACTAAGGAAGATTACACCTGACTTTGTATCGGTGACCTATGGGGCGGGTGGCAGCACCAGAGAACGCACTGCCCAAGTAAGCCGACTTCTTCGACAAGAGATCGGGTTTACCGTCATGCCCCACCTCACCTGCGTCGGGCACACCCGCGCCGAGCTCAACGAGGTGGCGGATCAGCTTCACACCGGCGGCTACCGCAACATCATGACTCTCCGCGGCGACCCGCCGAAGGGTCAGACGGAATTCGTGCCAGACAAGGACGGTCTGCGCTACGCCAGCGACCTCGTCGCCCTGCTCAAGACGCGACATGCGGACTTCTGCCTCGGCGTCGGCGGCTATCCTGAGAAACACCCTGAAGCACCATCGCTCGACGTGGACCTCGACAATCTCAAACGCAAGGTCGATGCCGGCGCGGCGTTCATCACTACGCAGCTCTTTTTCGACAACGCCGTCTATTACCGCTTCGTGGAGCAATGCCGCGCGCGCGGCATCACGGTGCCCATCGTGCCTGGCATCATGCCCGTGTTGTCGCTGAAGCAGGTCAAGCGCTTCACCGAGATGTGCGGTGCTCACCTGCCCGAGAAACTCATCAAGCGGCTCGAAGCCGCGGGCGAACACCCGGAAATTGTCGAGACCATCGGTAACGAATGGGCCGTGACGCAAATCCGCGACCTCCTCGCGCACGATGCGCCCGGCTATCATCTCTACATCATGAACCGCGCCAAAAGCGCACTCGCGCTGGCCGCGGGCCTAGCCGCCTGACGGCACCACAACCCGCGCCGGGCGCCCCTTCTGGTAGGCGGTGAGGAGCGAGCGCAATTCCTAAAAACTTTTTGGGTTCAGATCGGTGGTCAGCCGGAAATCGACGGTGGAGATATCTGCCGTGAAAGATTTGCTCTCACTGATAATCTTCGCTTCGTGGCAGCCATAACAGAATAGCACATAGAGCGTCTTTTTGCCGGTGGCCAAAGCCACGGCGAAGTCGGCATGAAACCCGCCGCAAAATTTCATCCCGCGCCAGGACTGAAACAACTTCGCTTCGGTCAGTCGCTGCAACTCCCTAAGGATCTCCAGCTTGGCTTCCTGCGGCTTCGCATAAAACCACTCGCCGGCAATCTGCCGGCAAGCCTTCACCTGCTTCTCGCTTTCAAAAAGTTTGTTTTCACCGAACGGGTTAGGCAGCCCTTCATAAACCTCAAGCCGGTCGGCCGTCTCCAGCGCTTTGGCCAGGACCGAGATGGCCGGCTCGAAACCGATGTCAGTGTCCCCTTCCGGCCGCACACTGCCGGACAGTCTGAACGACAACTCGCTCACGAGAAAAATCAAGATAAGATGTTTCATTGGATATGCCACGGACCTAGCCGGAAAGCCTTAGTTCCTACCCTCCGGCAAACACCGGCCGGAAGCCGGCGGCGGTCAGTATCTCGGCGATCTTCTCACGCTGGTCGTTAAGAGTGCCGGTGCCCTTCATTTCCGTTTTTTCTGCTCCAGGGGATTGCACCAACGGACTCCAGGGAATCGGGCAAAATCGGTGTCGGTGCTGTGCAGCTCCGCCTGATACTCCAACGCCAGCGCGGCAAGATGGGCATCGGTCGTGAGGTTGCCCGCCACGCCCAGTTTCTTCAGGAAGCCAAAACAATGCCGCGCATGATCGCGCCCCGGCACCAGCACCCGCACGATAGGTTGGTCCAGCCACTCCTCCACCACCCCGGTCGCGGTGGCGACCGGCAGCGGGCTGACCAGCACCTGCCGATGCGTGGTCAAACGCACAAAGCCGAGCAAGGTGGCCCAAGCCATGCCGACGGGCTCATGTCCGTTCAGGCAGGTTTCCCACCACTCGCGCGCCGCTGCATGACGCTGGTCGGCCGCATTGTGGGCATAAATCAGCAGGTTGAGGTCCGGAATGATCACGACCTCAATTTCCTCACGAGGACGTCGGTTTCCAGTTCGTCCGCCAGTTCGTTGAGTTTGTCGGTGTCCACTCCCGCGCGAAAAGCCAGCCGCAGCGGCTTGACGGTGTAAGCCGTCCGGCGCGCCGACTTGGTCGGCATCTGCAGACCGCGACGTAGGGCGTCGTTGACCACAGTCTTAAGGGCGCGATCAGACCGCGCCACCTCGCTGTTCAACCGCGCGGCCACGTCGGGTTCTAGGGTGAGGGTCGTTCTCATCTCGGCATCAAAGCATCAAAGCAGATGATGTCAAGGCGGGCACTAGCCTCCCGCAAACACGGGCCGGAAGCCGGCGTCGGTCAGGATCTGCGCGATCTTCTCGCGCTGGTCGCCCTGGATCTCGATCTCCCCGTCCTTGACCGTGCCGCCACAGCCGCAGGCGTTGCGAATTTTCTTCGCGAGCGATTCCTTCTCGGGCAAACCAATACCCGTGAATCCGGTGACAATCGTCACGGTCTTGCCGCCGCGGCCGGCCGTGGTGCGCTTGATGTCCACTCGGCCACGGTTCTTAAGATTTTCGATTTTTGATTTTGGATTTTGGATTGGCTGACCTGCGGCAGCCGGAAGCCCGGCGGCATTGAGCGCACCAAAGGGATTTTGTCCAAGCGACTGTCCGCCACCGGTCGGAACTTTGCCGGAATCGCTCACGCGTGCCCTCCCCCGCACCCACCCGGAGGCGAGGCCGGCTTGGCGGCCAGTTCATCACCACCGCCCAGCCAAGCCAGCGCCTTGGCGTAGCTGCGACCCTCCAGAAAATGCGCGAGCTGCGGATGCAATTCGGCCCGATGGACGGTCAGCAGGGCCTCCACTTCGTTGAGCGCGGCTGAAACAGCTTCTGCATCAGAGTTTTTTATCCCAGCGGTGAACCGGATAAGCGCGGCTTTGATCTTAGCTTCGGTCATATGTCCTAGTTTAATTAAATATTCTAAACCAAGCGTTTAGCGCCGCCGCAATCCCCGTTTTATAGTCAGGCGCAAAGTCTTGAATCCACTTGTCTCAGACAGAGCGCGATGCTCGTATCCCCATCCCGCAGTTACTGGCCGTCCCCATGCCAGACCGACTGTCATCACTCCGTTTCCGTCACTTTTTCATGAATCCCGTTTCTGTCTCCGAACGAGCCAACGCCAGCCTCATCGAGGAATACCACCAGCGCTGGCTGGATAATCCCGACTCCGTCGATTCAACGTGGCGCGCCTTCTTCCAGGGTTTCACGCTCGGCAGTAACGGCCAATCTCCGACCAGTGCTCCCGCCGGTGCCGTGGTGGATAGTGTCAAACAATCCGGTGTCTACTATTTGATCAGTGCCTACCGGAGCATCGGTCACATCCAGGCGCATCTGGACCCGCTGCACGACGCGCCCTTGCCTTCGCCCAAGCTCACCCTCGCGCAGTTCCGGCTGAACGAAGCCGACCTCGACACGGTTTTTGACGCCGGCAATTTTATCGGGGGAGGCCAATTCAAGCTCCGCGACATCCTAGCCGCTCTGCATCAGACCTACTGCGGCCATGTCGGCGTGGAATACGCCCATATTCAGGATCAAGATGCCCGCCGTTGGCTGCAGGTGCGCATCGAATCCACTAGGCTCCAGCCCAAGTTCACCAAGCCGCAAAAAGTCCGCATTCTCCGCCGCGTCCACAAGGCCGAGCTCTTCGAAAAATTCCTCCACACTAAATATGTCGGGCAGAAGCGGTTCTCCCTCGAGGGCGGCGAGACGATCATCGCCGCGCTCGACGCGGTCATCGACCACTGCCCGGCCTCAGGTATTGAAGAGATTGTCATGGGCATGGCCCATCGCGGCCGCCTCAACGTCCTGTGCAGCGTCATGCGGAAGTCGTTCGATCTGCTTTTCGAGCAATTTTCTGAAAACTACATTCCCGACACCGTGGCCGGCGACGGCGATGTGAAGTATCACCTCGGCTACGAATCCATCCTGACCACCACCTCCGGCAAGAAGGTCGAGGTCCGCCTCGCGGCCAATCCCTCGCATCTTGAAATCGTCAACCCGGTCGTCGAAGGCAAGGCCCGCGCCCGCCAGCGCATCCGCGGTGATGCCAAGGAACGCCGCAAGGTCATGCCCCTCCTCATCCACGGCGACGCCGCCGTCGCCGGCCAGGGTATCGTCGCCGAGACGCTGAACTTCTCTCAACTGCCCGGCTACCGCACCGGCGGCTCGCTGCACTTCGTCATCAACAACCAAATCGGCTTCACCACAGATCCGTCTGATTCCCGCTCGACGCGCTACTGCACCGACATCGCCAAGATGATCGAGGCGCCGATCTTTCATGTTAACGGGGACGATCCCGAAGCGGTGTGCATGGTGGCGCAGCTGGCCGTGGACTTCCGCGTGCAGTTCAAGCGCGACGTGTTCATCGACATGTATTGCTACCGCAAGCACGGCCACAACGAGACTGACGAGCCTTCGTTCACCCAGCCGATGCTCTACCGCAAGATCGCCGCGCACAAACTCGTCTCGGCCATCTACACCCGCCAGCTCGTGGAAGCCGGCTCCATCACCGACGCCGAGGGTGAGGCGATCAAAGCCGAATACTCCGGCGCACTTGATGAAAACCTGGGCAAGGCTAAGGCCCGCGAGTCCGCCAAGGCAGAGAAGCGCAAAGCCGCCGCCCTCGCCGAAGGTGCCGCGACCGACGTCTTCAAGGGGTCCAACGCCATTTTCCAGCCGGCCTTCAAGCATACTCCTGTCGCCACAGCCGTCAGGGCCGCCACCCTCGACCAAGTCGTGCAAGCCCTCACGAGTATTCCGAGCGACTTCAAGGTTCACTCCAAGATCAAGCGCTTCATCGAAGGCCGCGCCGAAGCGCACAAGAACGGCGGCCCTTACGACTGGGGCATGGGCGAGGCGCTGGCCATCGGCACGCTCCTGCTCGACGGCACGCCCGTCCGGCTCAGCGGCCAAGATTGCGAACGCGGCACCTTCACCCACCGGCACTCTGTATTCAACGACACCGAGACCGGCGCGAAATACACCCCGCTAAACAACATCGCACCCGACAAGCAGGCGAAATTCTGCGTCTATAATTCACTCCTCTCTGAGGCCGCAGTGCTCGGCTTCGACTACGGCTACTCACTCGACTACCCTGACATGCTCTGCCTCTGGGAGGCCCAATTCGGCGACTTCGTCAACGGCGCCCAAGTCGTCATCGATCAATTCATTGCCAGCTCCGAGTCGAAGTGGCAGCGCAACAGCGGCATCACGCTCCTCCTGCCTCACGGTTACGAAGGCCAAGGTCCCGAGCATTCGTCGGCCCGGCTCGAACGTTTCCTCCAGTCCTGCGCCGAGAACAATATCCAGGTGGCCAACTTCACGACTCCGGCCCAGCTCTTTCATGCGCTGCGCCGGCAGGTGATGCGCGACTTCAAAAAGCCGCTCATCGTCATGTCACCCAAATCGCTGCTCCGCCATCCCGGTGCCGTGTCACAACTGGCCGACTTCACTCAAGGCTCTTTCCAGGAAATCATCGACGATCCCTCCGCCACCAAGCAGACCGAACGCATCATTCTCTGCTCGGGCAAGGTCTACTTCGACCTCATCGACTACCGGGATAGAAATCAGGTCGCGAACACTGCCATCATACGCGTCGAGCAGCTCTACCCGCTGCACCGCGACCGCCTCGCCCAGCTCGCTGATGACTACGGCCGCGACGCCCGCCTGATCTGGTGCCAAGAGGAGCCGCAGAATATGGGTGCATGGACTTTCATCGCGCCCCAGCTCGAGGAAATTTTCGGCCGCAAAGCCACCTACGCCGGCCGCGACGCCGCTGCCTCCCCTGCGGTCGGCTTGCTCGTCCAGCACCGTAGGCAGCTCGCAAATTTCCTGCACAGTGCTTTCACTCTCTAACGCCACCCTTTACTCCGCCATGGCCATTGACGTCAAAATCCCCCCGATGGGCGAATCCATCACCTCCGGCGTGCTTGCCAAATGGCACGTCAAGGACGGTGACCTTGTGAAGAAGGACCAGCCGCTCTTCGAACTCGAGACCGACAAGATCACCTCTGAGGGCACCGCCGAGGCCGCCGGCAGAATCACCTTCAAGATCGCCGCCGGCACCGACGTGAAGATCGGCCAGATCGTCGCCACGATCGACGAGACGGCATCCGAGGTGGGGCGCGTTGTCCCTAACGCGCCGTCTGCTCCTGTGGGAGCGAGCGAGCTCGCGACGGAGTCTCCGGCCGTCCGCCGCCTCGCTGCCGAGACCGGCATTGATCCCGCTACCATTGCCGGATCTGGCAAGTCCGGCCGCGTCACCAAAGGCGACATGCTGGCCGCTACGACGAGCAAGCCGCCCTTCGTCGCCCCGGCTCCGATTGTAGGCGGTCCCGCGATTGCGGGATCACCCCGCGAGGCTGCTCCTCCGAAATCCGAGAGCCGCCAAACCCGCACGAAAATGTCGAAGCTGCGCCAGACCATCGCGTCGCGGCTCGTCGCCGCCCAGCACGAGGCGGCCATGCTCACCACCTTCAACGAGGTTGATATGTCCGCCGTCATGGAACTGAGGAAGAAATATCAGGACGACTTCGTGAAGAAGAACGGTGTGAAGCTCGGCTTCATGTCCTTCTTCACCAAAGCTGTCGTCCAAGCCCTCCATGATATCCCGGCCCTCAACGCCCAGCTCGACGGCGACGAGGTCGTCCAAAACCATTTCTACGACATCGGTATGGCCGTCTCGACTGACAAGGGCCTCATGGTTCCGGTCATCAAGAACTGCGACAAGCTGGGCATGGCCGACATCGAGAAAGCTATTGCCGACGCCGCCAAGCGCGCCCGCGACGGCAAAATCACCCTCACCGATCTCGAGGGCGGCGTCTTCACTATCACCAATGGCGGCATCTTCGGCTCAATGCTCTCCACCCCGATCCTCAACGCCCCGCAGAGCGCCATTCTCGGCCTCCACGCCATCAACGAACGCCCCGTCGCCGTCAACGGCCAGGTCGTCATCCGCCCGATGATGTATCTCGCCCTGAGCTACGACCACCGCCTCGTCGACGGCAAGCAGGCCGTGACCTTCCTTGTGAAGGTCAAGCAGCTCATCGAGGATCCCGCCCGGCTGGCGATCGGCATCTGACGATGCCGCTAGTTTAAGTGAAAAGTTGAAGTTTAAGGTCGGGCACTGGGCCTTTGCTTCAACTTAAACTTTCAGCTTCAACTCCACATCGTCTTATGACTTCCGAATCTTCCAAATCCATGTCCTACGATGTGGTCGTAATTGGTGCTGGCCCCGGCGGCTACGTCTGCGCCTTCCGCGCTGCGCAGCTCGGCCTCAAGGTCGCCCTTATCGAAAAACGCGCCACCCTTGGCGGCACCTGCCTCAACGTCGGCTGCATCCCTAGCAAGGCCCTGCTCCACACCAGCGAGCAGTTCGCCTGGGCCAGGCACCATGCCGCCGAATCCGGCGTGAAGCTCGGCTCCGTCGAGGCAGACCTGCCCACCATGCTCAAGAAGAAGGACGCAGTCGTCACCAAGCTCGTCGGCGGCGTTGGCCTGCTCGCCAAGGCCCGCAAGATCCCGACCTACACCGGCATCGCCTCCTTCACCTCCCCCACCGAGATCGAGGTGAAGGGCGACAAGGAGACGACCAAGCTGACTGCGAAACACTTCGTCGTCGCCACCGGCTCCGCGCCGGTCGAGCTGCCTTTCATGAAGTTCGACGGCGAGACCATCGTCTCCAGCGACCACGCCATCGCGTTCACCGCCGTGCCCAAGAAACTTGTCGTGGTCGGCGGCGGCGCGATCGGCCTCGAGCTCGGCTCCGTCTGGTCGCGCCTCGGCAGCGAGGTCACGGTCGTCGAATTTTTGCCCAAGATCGTCGCCACGCTTGATGACGACATCGTCCGCGCCTTCACCCGCATCCTGCAAAAGCAGGGCCTCAAGATCGAGGTCGGCGCCAAGGTGACGGGCTTCGCGAATGGCATTCTCACCGCCGAACGCGGCGCGGAAAAACTCTCCTTCCCCGCCGACAAGGTGCTCGTGGCCGTCGGCCGCCGCCCTTACACCGACGGCCTCGGCCTCGAGAAGGCCGACGTGCAGCTCGACGAAAAGAAGCGCGTCAAGGTGGACGATCACCTCCGCACTACGGCGAAGAACATCTGGGCCATCGGCGATGTCGTCGCCGGCCCGATGCTCGCCCACAAGGCGGAGGAAGACGGTGTCGCCGTCGCCGAGTGGATTGCCGGCAAGGCCGGTCACGTCAATTGGGACCTCGTGCCCGCCATCGTCTACACCGACCCGGAGATCGCCAATGTCGGACTCGGCGAAGACGCCGCGAAGGCCGCCGGCCTCGCGGTCAATGTCGGCAAATTCAACTTCGCCGCCAACGGTCGCGCCATCGCCGCTGATGCCACCGATGGTTTCGTGAAGATCATCGCCGACGCCAAGACGGACAAAATCCTCGGCGCCCAGATTCTCGGCAAGGGCGCGGGCGAGCTCATCAGCGAGGTCGTCACGCACATGGAATACGGCGGCAGCGCCGAGGACCTCGGCCGCACGATTCACGCGCACCCGACGATGAGCGAGGCGGTCAAAGAGGCAGGACTGGCAGTCAACAAAGCGGCCATCCACGCCCTGTAGCGCCCTCCCCTGCGTTACTGGAGACGCCGGCTAGTCGTAGCATCACGTAGCAGTTGCGCTGCATTTCTAACTGTCAGAGCCGTAGATAGGTCGTCACTGGTATGTTTAAAACGGCGTAATAATATTCGCTTCAGCTCCTTAGTATTGTTTTCAAATATGGCACGTTCCAAGGTCGCCCCCCCCCACCAGCAAGCTTTGAGTATACCCCACCCATGTTAAACGAATCACTTTTCTTCTTCGAGCAGACAGATTTTTCACTGCGCTTTGCACGGTGCACCATCAGTGAGACATCACTGCATATCGAAGAATTTAAGGAAATTGCGACAACTGAGGTTGCAACTCCAAGCCAGATGGCGCCGGTCGGGGCACAAGTCGTTTGTGCACTGCGGCCCAAGTTGCGCCTGTTGCACCTTTCAAGTGTCAAGGAAGCTAAGAACTATCCCGGCCTCACTGGTATGCATGAATTTGCCCGAGTGCCTGCCATTGCCCAAAGCAAGCCGGCTTGGTTCGCTGGTGTGCAAGCCTCGGAGGGAACCACCCCGACAGATGCTCCTTGGTTCATTTCCCTATGCACTTTGGAGTCCTATCAGCAAAGCCGGGCTGTTTTTGAAGCGATCAAACTCAAGCCTGCCCGCTGCTTGGATGCCACCATCGCTAGTGTGGGTGCACTCACTTCTACTGTCACCAGTCCGACCTTGTTGCTGGAAATCGGCGAGGTGAAATCCCATGCCCTGCTCGTCGGGCCAGACGGGGTGCTCGCCACTTGCAGTGTAACTCTGAATCTGGATCAAATCGCGGAGGCGGTGCAAAATGAGCTGAACCTCAAATTCCGCGGTTCGGCCGCCAAACTGTTTTTCAATCCTGACTGTGATTTCACCGAGGCGGGTCCGAATATCGCATACCGTCTAGCGACTGCCCTCAAAGCCGAGCTAGCTCCATTGCTTGCCGGTCAGGCTGCTCCCACCAGCCTCTACTGCACGGGCCTGCCGGCCAAACAGAGCTGGCTGGCAAACCAGTTGGCAACCGCCCTGGGGCTCGCGCCTTATGTCCCGGATATCGACACGTGGAGTGCAAACGTTGGCGTCACTTTCGCCAGTCCGGAACTTGCCACGGGTTTCTCCTCGGCCTGGTTCAGTTTTCTCCACTTCATCAATTCTCAGACGCTTGAATCTTCTGTCGCGGTAGCTTGGCAAGCTGAACTGCTTTCGCTCAAAGCCCCGGTCGCCTCACCAACCAAGCCTGCCACTAACCCGCCTATGCCCGCCGCGGCACCCACGATTCCTGCACAGGCCAAGCCAGCGGCGGCTCCTCCACCGGCACCCAAGGCGGCAGAAAAATCGAAGGCAAAATCACCTGCTGCCGCCCAAGCCAAGGCTAGTCCCACACCAGCCGCCCAGCATCCTGCTCCAGCCCCGGCACCAGTAGCATCATCGGTGCATTATTCCTCCAAGCCTGCGCCAATCACTGCGGAGACCAACGAACCCAAAAGCAAGATGCCACTCTTCATCGGCATCGGAGCACTCGTGCTGGCCCTGCTCGGCGGCGGCTTCTATTATCTGCAATCACAAAAGGCTGAGGCGGCCAGAATCACCCTCGAGAAACAACAGGCGGAGCAAAAGATCAAAGCCGAGGAAGAAAGAGCGCGCCTCGCTGAACAAAAGGCGCGTCAAGAGGCCGAGACTCGCAAGAAATT